>JAURBX010000007.1 GCA_030828745.1 Flavobacteriaceae bacterium
AGAAGAATTAAAAGGCTTGGGTAGAGATATCTTACAATATTTTGGGTTGGGGTGTCGAAATGTTGCCAAAATCTATCTTCCCAAAGCGCATGATTTGAACTTAATTTTTGGTGGGTTATTCCCGCATGCTGAGGTAATTAATCATGCTAAATACGGAAACAATTATGACTATAATAAGGCTGTGTGGTTGATGAGCGAATTTGATTTTCTAGAAAATGGTTTTTTTATGCTCAAAGAAGATTCCGGTTTCAGTGCCCCTATTTCTTGCGCATATTATTCCTACTATGAAAACACAGAGGAAATAAAGAAAGAAATTCAAGAACACAAAGATTCTATTCAATGCGTTGTTTCAAAACTTAAAATTGAAGGGGCAATCCCTCTTGGCGCCGCCCAGCAACCTAACGTATGGGACTATGCAGATGGAGTCGATACTCTTTCCTTTTTAGAAGAATTGTAAATTTAAAAATAAATAAATGTTAACAACTCTAAAAAAAAAAAAACAGGGAAATACCCTTAATTATTGAGGGAATCACAATATTTGCAAAGTCAAAAAAATATTTAACAAAACTCTCTGAACCCTATGAAAGTTCATAATTTTAGTGCTGGCCCATCTATTCTTCCAAAGCAAGTGATGCATCAAGCTGCAGAAGCGGTTAAAGAATTGGATGGATCCGGTTTATCATTAATAGAAATTTCCCATCGTAGCAAAGCCTTTATTGATATTATGGAGGAAGCTTGTTCTTTAGCTCTGGAACTTACGGGTCTAGAAAACAAAGGATATAAGGCGATTTTCCTTCAAGGTGGAGCGAGCCAACAGTTTTTAATGGTAGCCCATAATCTTTTAGAAAAAAAGGCGGGTTATGTCAATACAGGAACCTGGTCCAATAAAGCCATTAAAGAAGCTAAATTATTTGGGGAAGTATCAGAACTAGCGAGTTCGAAAGAAGCTAATTTTAATTACATTCCAAAAGGATATTCTATTCCTGAAGACATCAATTATCTTCACTTAACAACCAACAACACCATTTTTGGAACTCAATTAAAGGAAATTCCATTAACATCTGTTCCGCTGGTTGCCGATATGAGTTCAGATATTTTTTCTCGTGTATTTGATTATTCAAAATTTGATTTGTTCTATGCGGGTGCTCAGAAAAACATGGGTCCTGCAGGAGCCACTTTAGTCATCATAAAAGAAGATCTTTTTGGAAAAGTAAGCCGAGCTATTCCCTCTATGCTAAATTATCAAATCCATGCAGACGCTGGAAGTATGTTCAATACTCCGCCTGTTTTTGCGGTCTATACTGCGATGCTTACGATGCGTTGGGTAAAAGCACAAGGAGGTCTTGAAAGCTTAGGAGAAAAAAATATGGTAAAAGCTACCCTGTTGTATGGAGAAATCGACCGTAACTCAAAATTTGAGGGCTTTGCAGCTACGGAAGATCGAAGTGAAATGAATGCAACCTTTAATTTGGTCGATCCTGCCGATGGAGAAGCTTTTGATGGGCTCTGCAAAGCCGCAGGAATTAGCGGTTTAAAAGGACATCGTTCCGTTGGAGGCTATAGAGCTTCTATGTATAACGCGCTACCCATAGAAAGTGTTGAAATCTTGGTGGATTGCATGCAAACTCTTGAAAAAAAATATTAAAAAATAATCTATGAAAATTTTAGCCAACGATGGTATTTCTCAAAGTGGAATCGATGCTTTAACAGCAAACGGTTTTGAAGTAATTACAGTAAACGTAGCCCAAGAACAATTGGTAGAGTATATCAATGCTAATGATGTAAAAGCCCTTTTAGTTCGCAGTGCAACTACTGCCCGTAAAGAATTAATCGATGCCTGTCCCGGACTCCAACTGATCGGTCGCGGTGGTGTTGGGATGGACAATATTGATGTGGCCTATGCCAAATCCAAAGGATTACACGTAATCAACACTCCTGCCTCTTCCTCTGCATCGGTAGCCGAATTGGTTTTTGCCCATTTATATGGTGGAGTTCGCTTTTTATATGACTCCAACAGAAGTATGCCTTTAGAAGGGGAAACCAACTTTAAAGGACTCAAAAAAGCCTATGCTAAAGGAGTTGAACTACGTGGAAAAACATTAGGAATTATCGGTTTTGGTCGCATTGGCCAAGAAGTGGCTAAAATTGGTTTAGGGGTTGGAATGAATGTCATTGCTGCAGACACTTACATGGAAGAAGCCACCGTAACTGTTTCCCTTTTTAATGGAGAATCCATTCCTGTGGTGATCAAAACTCAAACAATGGAAACTGTTTTAGCTGAATCAGACTTTATTAGTTTGCATGTCCCTGCTCAGAAAGATTATGTAATCGATGCGAGCGCCTTCTCAAAAATGAAGAAAGGTGCTGCGATTGTTAATGCGGCTCGTGGAGGGGTCATTGACGAAGTTGCTTTGGTAGATGCTCTAGACAAGGGACAGCTATCCTTTGCGGGTCTAGATACCTTTGAAAACGAGCCCAAGCCAGAAATCAAATTGCTCATGCATGATAAAATTTCATTGACTCCACATATTGGAGCTGCTACTTTGGAAGCACAGGATCGTATTGGTGAAGAATTAGCAGCACAAATTAGTAGCCTACTTAAATAAAAGAAGTTTGTATTTTGATCGACTAAAATTAAAATGGGGCATTGAATCCAACAAACAGTTGGTAGTCATATTTATTGTCTTTGGACTAACGGGTTCCTTAAGCGTCCGTTTAGCCAAGCCTGTTTTGGAATTTCTACATATCAATCTTGAAAATTTCCAAACCCTTTTTTGGGGAGACCTCTGGTACTGGATTCTACGTGTTTTGATTGTCTTTCCTGTATATCAACTTTTGCTGATCCTACTTGGTACTCTATTTTTTCAATTTAAATTCTTCTGGAATTTTGAAAAGAAAATTTTGAGTCGAATGGGATTCAAACGGTTTTTTGAGGAGGAATAATAAATTAATACCCTACGAAAGCCCCGAGCTGATCAATTTCAAAAATTCATTGCGTGTATCGGTATCCTTAAAAGCACCTCTAAACCCAGAGGTTGTTGTGGTCGAGTTCTGTTTTTGCACTCCGCGCATCATCATACACATATGAGAGGCCTCAATAACGACAGCCACACCTCTCGGCTGAAGAGTATCATTGATACAATCTAAAATTTGTTCTGTCAAACGTTCTTGTACTTGTAATCTTCGTGCAAAAACATCCACTATCCGAGGGATTTTACTGAGTCCTACAATATGACCGTTAGGAATATAAGCAATATGTGCTTTCCCAAAAAAGGGGAGTATATGATGTTCACATAAAGAATACAATTCGATATCCTTAACAATCACCATTTCATTATACGTTTCCTCAAACATCGCACCTTGCAGAATCTGTTTGGGATCTTGCTCATAGCCTTCTGTCAAAAACTTCATTGCTTTGGCTGCACGTTCCGGGGTTTTTAATAAACCTTCTCGACTTTTATCTTCTCCCAATAAGTGAAGAATGTCTTCGTAGTTCGTTTTGATCTGTTCGGTTACTGGAAGGGTTTCAATATTAAAATTATCATTCATTTTTTAATGTAATATAATTAGTAAAATAGTTTTTTAGTTTTTCAATCTTGGGGTCAATCATAATGGTGCAATAAGGCTGTGTCTTATTTTGATTGTAATAATTTACATGATCCTCTTCGGCTTTGTAAAAAGGGGTGGCTGCCTTAACCTCTGTTACTACAGGGGAATCAAAAACACCTTCAGCCTCTAATTGTTTGATGATCGTTTCAGCGATGGTATGTTGCTCAACTTCAGTAAAATAAATTCCTGATCGGTATTGAGTTCCCACATCATTTCCTTGTCTGTTAAGTGTTGTCGGGTCGTGCGTGTTAAAGAATATCAGTAGAAGTGCAGCTATATTGATCACAGTAGCATCGTATTGAACTGAGATTGCTTCGGTATGTCCTGTTCTCCCAGTACATACTTCTCGATACGCTGGATTCTTAATCGTCCCATCAATATAACCTGGTAATACTTCCGTTACCCCATCAATACGTTGAAAAACTGCCTCGGTACACCAAAAACAACCGCCTGCTAAATAGATAGTTTTGATCACTTTTTTTTCATTTTTGTTAAACAAATATACAAAGTGAAGTGCTATTTAAAGAATATTTGTTTTAAAAATGAAAAGAATTATGCTTTTTAAGGAATCTATTAAACGAATGTTTCAGAAATAGAATTTATTTCTTGAAAAAATACAAAAAAGAAGTACTTTAGAGGGGTCTATGAAACACATACTTACCGCCCAACATATATCTAAAAATTACGGAGACTTAACGGTTTTGTCTGAGGTATGTTTATCCGTAAAAGAAAAAGAGATAATTGCAATTGTTGGTCCCTCAGGTGCAGGAAAAACAACCCTTCTTCATATTTTGGGTACTTTAGACCGACCCAATGAAGACCCCAAAACTGAGGTCATCATCAACACCACAGACACTACCCAACTTTCGGACAAAAAATTAGCCCAATTTAGAAACCAAAACATGGGATTTATTTTTCAATTCCACGAGCTACTTCCTGAATTTACTGCTTTAGAAAACGTTTGTATCCCCTGTTGGTTAGGAGGTTCTTTTTCAAAAGAATCCAAAGAGAAAGCACTCAGATTACTAAAGCGTTTAGGAATTGCTGATCGTGCTTCACACAAACCCGGCGCGCTTTCTGGAGGAGAACAGCAACGAGTTGCAGTAGCAAGGGCGTTAATCAATGATCCTAAAATAATTTTTGCTGATGAACCGAGTGGAAATTTAGATTCTGAAAATGCGGATCGTTTGCATAATTTATTTTTTGAATTACGTGAAGAACTCGGCTGTAGTTTTGTAATTGTTACCCACAATAAAGATCTCGCCGATCGTGCCGATAGAACGATCAGTCTTAAAGACGGTAAAATTGAGGTGTGAATAAAAAAGAATTGAAATCCTTTTTGGACGAGAAAGCAAGAGCTTTTGAATACCCCCAATTTTTAGAACAAGATCCCATTCAAATCCCTCATCGTTTTGACAAAAAAGAAGACATTGAAATTGCCGGATTTTTAATTGCAACCATCGCTTGGGGTAACAGGGTTAGTATTATCAAAAGCGGAAATCGAATGATGGATTTTATGGATAATGATCCGTTTGCATTTATCATGGAACACAAAGAGACTGATCTAAAATCACTTAGCACTTTTGTCCATCGAACCTTCAATGGGATTGATTTTATTTATTTCATCAAAGCACTTCGAAATATTTACACGAAACACAAGGGACTGGAATATGCTTTTTCTACTCACAAAAAGGCACCAGATATGTATGAAAATATCCATTTATTTAAAAAGACTTTTTTTGAGTTAGCCCATGAAAAAAGAACTGAAAAACATGTCTCTGATCCCCTAAACGGATCAGCAGTAAAACGCCTGAACATGTACTTGCGATGGATGGTACGGCCTTCCGTTATGGGAGTTGATTTTGGAGTTTGGAATCGACTAAACACTTCACAACTCTCTTGCCCTCTAGATGTCCATAGTGGAAATGTAGCGCGTAGTTTAGGGATTTTAAATCGAAAACAAAACGATTTTAAAGCACTGGTTCAACTCGACACAGCGCTTCGAAAATTTGACCCAACAGACCCTGTGAAATATGATTTTGCATTATTTGGTCTGGGAGTTTATGAAGGCTTCAAATGATTTGAATCCTTTTTTTTCTATCTTGTTCTTTTAAGAATTATAACACTTTTTTACTCAAAATGTTTAAAAAGCTTTTAAGTCAAACGGGACCGGGTCCTTTAATTGCAGCAGCATTTATAGGTCCAGGTACCATAACGCTCTGTACTCTTGTGGGAGCGCAGTATGGTTTGGAATTAATTTGGGCAATTTTAGTAGCCATTATTGCGGCTATTATTCTTCAAGGAATGGCGGTTCGATTGGGTATTATGGGTCAAAAAAATATCACTCAAGCCATTAAAGAAGAAATCAAAACGCCCTGGATTCAATCTGGATTATTGATTTTAATCTTCTTGGCAATTATGATTGGAAATACCGCCTACGAAGCAGGAAACATCAGTGGAGCAGTTTTGGGTTTAGAAACTTTATTTGGCAAGAAATCACTCAATGCTTTTGGATTTAAAATAAATCTTTTTTCTGTTGGAATTGGTATAATCGCAGCCAGCTTATTATGGATAGGGAAATATAAAATTATTGAACGAAGTCTGATTGTACTGGTCATACTAATGAGTATTTCTTTTTTAATTACAGCGATTGTTTCAGGTCCACCCATAGTGGATGTACTAAGGGGTGTTTTTAAATTTTCCACTCCTGAAGGAAGTGTGTTGAGTATCATTGGCTTGGTAGGAACGACCATCGTACCCTACAATCTTTTTCTTCACACCGAATTAGTTAGAGAAAAATGGTCGAAAAAATCAGATCTCCCATTCGCAATGAAAGATATGGTTGTGGCGCTCGTCTTAGGTGGGGTTATTTCAATGAGTGTAATCATTACTGCAGCATCTATTAAAACCTTATCGTTAGAAAGCGCCGCCGACCTTGCGCTTGGTTTGGAACCCTTGTTTGGATCCTTTGCTAAATATTTTCTCTCTTTTGGACTTTTTGCCGCAGGGATAACAAGTACAATTACGGCTCCCCTTGCCGCAGCTTATGTTGTTTGTGGATGTATGGGATGGAAAGCTGACTTAAAAAGCGCCAAGTTCCAGTGGGTTTGGGGGATTGTTATTTTATTTGGGATTCTATTTTCTGCAACAGGACTAAAATTGATTTTTATTATTCAATTTGCACAAATTACCAATGGGATTTTACTCCCCATTATCGCTGCAATTCTACTCTGGATCCTAAATAAAGCTTCCCTTTTGGGAGTATCAAAAAATAATTTACGCCAGAACATCTTGGGCTTGTTCATTGTTCTTGTCTCCATCTTTCTTAGTCTACGAAGCTTATGGTCTGTTTATCAAAGTTTTTAAAATGAGTACAAAACCATTTCATATCAATGCTGATTTAGGTGAGGGCTTCGCAATTGAAGAAGCCATAATGCCCTATTTAGATTCATGTAATATTGCTTGTGGAGGACATAGTGGAGATCGAAATACAATTAAAAAGGTAGTCGCAATGGCTCAACAATACCACGTGAAAATAGGCGCACACCCCTCCTATCCCGACAAAGTAAACTTTGGGAGAAAGGAAATAAAATTGAGTGATTCCGAACTTTACCACAGTATTTATAATCAGATAAATTTACTGTTGAATGAAATCTCCCCTAATGCTTTACACCATGTAAAACCCCATGGCGCTCTATATCACAGTTGTGCAAACGATATTAAATCAGCGTCAATATTTCTTGAAGTAATTAAAGAGCTTTGTCCAAAGGCAATTGTTGTTACACTACCCAGTAGTGTGCTTGAAAAGTTGGCTCATACACAAGGCATTGCTGTTTGGAGAGAGGCCTTCATAGATAGATCCTATTTGAGTAATGGACAGTTAGTCCCTCGCTCCCATCCAGAAGCGGTATTGCACGATATTCAGGCGCTATATAATCAATTTTATTATTTGGTTCAGGAAGAGCAAGTAAAGACAATAGACAAAACCTGGATTAAATTGAAAGCAAACACCCTTTGTGTACACGGAGACCACTCTAATTCAGTTGAAAATTTAAAAACAATTCTCAATCATTTTCAGAAAAAAAGTTTGCCCTATGCGTAAATCGCTTCCATTTACTTTTTTTCATATGCATCCCAAAGCCCTTTTATTAGAATGGCAGCAAGAACCTAATACAGAATTGTTGCATGAAATAAATTGTTTTAAAACAACGGTAAAAAATCACCTCAAAGAAATTCATCAAATTACTCAGGGATATTGCACTCTTTTAATTCAGTGGAAAAATGATCTAGAAAATCCAGCTGAAGTCAAAGCCAAACTCGAAACTCTATTTTGGAATATTGATTTTAGCAAAGGGAATGAAAAATTAAAACATTGGACTATTCCTGTTTGCTACGAGGGAGAATTTGCGCTAGACTTAGAAGAACTGTCTTCTGGATTAAACTTGAGTAAAGAAGAGATTATAAGCTTACATTCCCAACCGACCTATAAAGTCTTTTTTATTGGTTTCTTACCTGGTTTTTTATATCTAGAGGGTCTTGATTCGCGTTTGTTCTTTCCAAGAAAGAAAACACCTCGTTTAGAAATTCCCAAAGGAGCGATTGCGATTGGTGGAAAACAAACTGGAATCTATCCCGCTCTAAGTCCAGGAGGATGGCAAATCCTTGGAAATACACCGATTCCTCTATTCAATCCCGATAAAAAAAATCCCTGTTTTGCAGCCTCAGGAGATACCCTTTCATTTGATCCTATCTCATACGAAGAGTACCAATTGATTTTAAAAGCAAAAAATCCTACTAAATATTTAACTAAAAAAGGATGATCGAGATTCAAAATGCTGGCTGGTATACCACCATACAGGATTTAGGCCGTTTTGGTCATCAATCACTGGGTGTGCCTGTCTCCGGAGCTATGGATTTAATCGCATTTAATTGGGCGAATAGATTATTGAATAATGATCCCAATGCCGCTTGTCTTGAGATGACAATAAAAGGACCTTCTTTAAAATTTCATCAAGCAACCCACATTGCCATTACCGGAGCCTTGATGCCTGCTTTGCTCAATTTCAATCCTGTAAAAATGTATGAACCCATACAGATAAATAAAGGAGATATATTGCAGTTTTCAACTACAAAAGGAGGATGCAGGACCTATCTAGCCCTACTGGGTGGACTACAAACAGAAACGGTACTTGGCAGTAAAAGTCAATATAAAGGATTGACCCGACAGCATCATATTGACAAAAAAAGTCTCATTCCCTTTCAAGAAATTCCATTTCCTCCCAAAAGAGCCAAAATAAAAAAGCAATTGATTAACTATGGAGATTTAAAATTGGAGGCATTCGAGGGACCAGAATATCATTTACTCGACACTGCTTCTAAAAATACCCTCAAAAAGAAAAAATTTTCCATTAGTCAAAACAATAACAGAATGGGATATCGACTCAATGAAAAAATAATGCAACAACTTCCTCAAATATGGACTGCTCCCACTTTACCGGGAATCGTACAGCTAACTCCCGACGGCACTTTGATCATTCTAATGCGCGATGCACAAGTCACAGGAGGCTATCCTAGAATTCTTCAGCTGAGTGATGATGCTCTTAATTTACTGGCTCAAAAATCGACTAGGGATCGGATAAAATTTGAAATTACTTCACTCCAATAAGAAGTCTTTATAAAGGGGATTCTCATTATATAAAATTGTTTCTTATTTTTGCTAGGATTTACAGCAAATGAAGATACTTCTTAAAAATGCTACCCTTCTAAACGAGAAGAGTCCTTTTCACAACCAAATAAAGGATGTTTTAATCGATGATGGTATACTCACACAAATAGAGGATCAGATTGATATTAAGTCAGATCAAGTTGTCAATTTAAAAGATTTGCATCTATCTTCAGGCTGGTTTGACCCCAATGTATCCTTTGGGGAACCGGGTTTTGAGGAACGTGAAACCCTAGAAAACGGACTGTTAACAGCTGCTAAAAGTGGGTTTACTCATATTGTATTGAATCCTGATACAGAACCGGTAATTAGCACTCATGCTGATGTAAGCCATTTAGTACGAAGTTCTTCACATCAAACCACAAAACTTCACATTAGTACTGTTCTTTCTGATGCAGGTGAGGGAAAACAAATGGCTTCGCTCTATGACTTACAAAATGCAGGAGCAGTCGCTTTTGGAGACTTTAAAAAAGCATATAGTAATCCGAATTTATTGCGTATTGCATTAGATTATTCTCAAAGCTTTGACGGCTTAATTCAAGCCTATCCTATGGATCAATCCCTGAGTGATAAGGGACATATGCATGAGGGTTTGATGAGTACAAATCTAGGGTTAAAAGGAATTCCAAGTATTGCGGAGACGGCAACTTTAGCTCGTGATTTACAGTTACTAGAATACACCCAAGGAAAATTACATATTCCCTTAATATCTTGCGCCGCCAGTGTTGATTTGATACGAGCAGCAAAAAAGAAGGGGCTTAATGTTAGCTGTGGAGTGGGTATTCCTCACTTGGTCTACACAGAAGAAAATTTGATTGATTTCAATTCAGATTTTAAAGTTTTTCCCCCACTTCGAACAGCTGCAGATCAGCGTGCTTTGAAAGAGGGTTTACTTGACGGAACCATTGATCTAGTTAGCAGCATGCACCAACCCATCAATCCAGAGCTTAAAAATTTAGAATTTATAAGTGCCCATGATGGAAGTATTGGTTTGGAAGCCGCCTTTGTCGTGTTACAAAATCATTTTCCTCTGGAGAAAGTAATTTCCTTTTTAACCAGAGGGAAGAAAAGGTTTGAAATTGAAACCTCCCCTTTTGAATTGGGTTCCAAGGCAGATTTAAGTCTCTTTAATCCGAATGGATCTTCCGTTTTTTCTGATCAGCAGATCCACTCCACCTCTAAAAACTGTATGTTTATTGGATCTCCCGTCAAAGGTAACGTCTATGGTTGTATTCGAGGTGAGCGACTCCAGTTAAACGTATAAAGCACATGTTAGAATACAGAATTCGTGCAGCTGAAGGGCAAGCAACACTTAAACCTGCATTTTTTTTAATTCATGGGTATGGCAGCAATGCAGATGATCTTTTTTCATTTGCCACTTACCTACCCCCATCTCATACCATTATTTCGTTACAAGCTCCCCAATCGCTTGCTCAGGGAAGTTACGCATGGTATCCTCTTGGAATGAACGCTTCGGGAGAAGTAACTTCAGACATTGATGAGGCCTGGAGTATGGTTCGTCTCTTGCTTGAAACTATCAATTCTCTCACTAGGGAATATGCTCTAGACCCTGAGGACCTTAGTTTGTTTGGATTTAGTCAAGGTGCAATACTAAGCTGGGCATTGGGTTTTCAATATCCGAAAAAAGTGAGAAGAATTGTTGCCCTAAGTGGTTTAATTCACGACAGTGTTCCGCTTAATAAACCCGAATTCATTGCCTATGCAGCGCATGGAATTCAGGACAGTGTTATCCCAATTGAAAGAGCCAGAAAACACATTCTTCCATTGAGTCAACTGTATAAGGAAATACAATATCATGAATTTCCAGATGGACATACCGTTTCACAAGAGAATTTCACGGCATTAATGGAGTGGATTTACAAAACAAATCTATAGGGGATTCACAAAATGAGCGAGCTCATTAAATTGAATTGAATTGTCTTTAGCGATTGAAAACTTAAGTATAGCTTGCCCCCACTTTGCATCACTTTTAAATCCTATTAAAACCCACTGGTCATTTACTACTTTTATTTGATCAATCAAAAAAGTACCCTTATTTGAAATTTTAGGGAGTACTTTTCTTAATCCTCCACTTGAATTTAAAGCTCTTAACCCATCAACGATTTGGTTTTCAAGACGAAACAAATCTGTTTCCCTTTTGTCTTCCTTTTCGTTTGATTGGGCTGACAAAGAAAAATAAGCATGAGTAGCCCTGTATTCCTCCAAAACTTTAATTGAATCTTTTAGTTTTAAATAGGTTTGATTTTGCTTTTGAATCAAATCATCTTGATAGTTCAAAACCTTGTTGGTGTTAAACAATTGAAAAAAAAGGAGGATACAGACAAAAAGAAAGAGGTAAAAAACAATTTTAAATTTCATAAATATTTATGCGGAAGTTAGGGTTAGGGTATCATAAGCTAAAAAAACATTAGAAGGTAGTTCTTTACTAACCTCGTCATGAAAGCCCATTAGATGACTTATATGCGTTATGTAACAACGCTTTGGATTGATAATTTTAATCATCTCCAGTGCTTCCTCTAAATTGAGGTGGTTGGGATGAGACTCAATACGTAAAGCACTTAAAACTAAAACATCCAAATCTTTTAGCTTTTGTCTTTCCGAATCATTAATTGTTTTAACGTCTGTCAAATAGGCAAAATTATCAATACGATAGCCCAAAACAGGTAATTGATTGTGCATTACCTCAATAGGAATAATTACTTTGGTATTGATTTTAAAGGAAGCCTCAACTTTATTAACTTCAACAGAAGGAGCACCCGGGTATTTATTTTCCTTCGAAAAAATATAACTAAAGCGTTCCGAAAGATTATCCAAAACGCGCTTTGAACCAAATACTGGAATATCTCCTTGTTTGAAGAAAAAGGGACGGATGTCGTCAATTCCAGCGGTGTGATCTGCATGTTCATGGGTAAATAAAATGGCATCTAGTGTTTCACAATTGACCCGCAACATTTGTTGTCTAAAATCAGGGCCACAATCCACTACAATATTTGTATGCTCCCATTGAATCAAGATAGAGACTCGCAAACGTTTGTCCTTAGGATTAGAACTAAGGCAAACGGGATGTTTACTTCCAATGACTGGAATTCCCTGAGAGGTTCCTGTTCCTAAAAAATGAATTTTGAGCATAGTTGAAACAAAGGTAAATATTTGCATTTAGATAACGTGGAACTTTGTATTTTTGAAAGGAATGAATTCTTTAAACTATGTCAGAAATTCTTGGAGACACCGGTTTTGATAACAAACCGTCTATCGAAGCAAAAGCACTTCGAATTAATCTAAACAAATACATTTACGGAACTTTTGCGGAAATTGGGGCAGGACAAGAAGTTGCCCGACATTTTTTTAGAGTTGGTGGTGCCTCAGGCACCATTGCAAAAACAATTAGTGCATACGATAAAAACTTCAGTGACACTATTTATGGGGAAGAAGAAGACGGTCGATACGTTACAGAGACACGACTTGACAAAATGCTTTCGCACGAAATGCGTCTTTTGAAAAATAGAATTCCAAAAGAAAAACACCCCAATAAAATGTTTTTCACCTTTGCTGATACTGTAGCTACCATTGATTTTGCTAAAAAATTCAAAGGTCACGGATGGATGGGTATACGTTTTCAAACCACACCAGAAGAACCCTACAGTGAAATAACCCTACACATACGATTTCACCAAAGTGAAGCTCGCCTTCAACAAGAAGCCTCAGGTTTTATGGGAGTTAATCTTGTTTATGGTGCTTTTTATAAAAGTCACAATCCTAAAAAACTATTGCGTTATCTCTATGATCATATCGATCACGAGGCAATAGAGATTGATACAATTAACTTCTCAGGACCCAAATTTAAAAATGTTGATAATCGTTTGATGAGTTTACAGCTCATTCGAAATGGAATGACTGATGCGGTGATGTTTGATCCTAATGGAAACAACATTCTCCCCGCTCGTATTCTTTACAAAAAAAACATCCTAGCCTTGAGAGGGAGCTTTCGTCCCGTAACAAAGGTCAATATTGATATGTTTAATAAATCCTTCGATATTTTTTCTAGAGAAGCGAATGTTAATGTTGATAAAACAGAGGTGATTTTTGAAATCACTTTGTCTAATCTAAGAGCCTCAGGTGAAATTGACGAAAAAGACTTTATGGATCGAGCCAAATTGCTTTGCTCCCTGGGTCATACTGTGATGATCTCAAACTTTAAAGAATATTATCGCTTGGTTGATTATTTCTCTAATTATACTAAAAAGCAAGTGGGTCTGGCGATGGGAGTTAATAATTTTGTAGAAATTTTTGATGAACACTACTACCAAGATTTAAGTGGAGGGATTCTAGAAGCCTTTGGAAAAATGTTTTACAACAACCTTAAAGTATACCTCTATCCTATGCGAAATGAACAAACGGGAGAGATTATTAATAGCAACAACCTAAAACTTCATCCTCGAATGAAAGACTTTTATAAGTTTTTCAAATACAATGATAAAATTGTGGATATTTTTGATTTTGATGAAAGTCATCTTTCTATTTTTTCAAGAGAGATTTTACAAAAAATTAAAGACAAAGAAGAAGGTTGGGACAATGAATTACCCAATGGTATCGCAGAGATGATCCGAAATGAAAAAATGTTTGGTTATAAAGAATAAATTATCCCTCTAAAATCTGAGCTGCATGCTCTTTCGTTTTTACCTTCTCAATAACACGTTCAACAATTCCATTTTCATCCAGAATAAAAGTCATTCTGTGAATCCCATCGTATTCTTTTCCCATAAATTTTTTGGGCCCCCAGACCCCAAAGGCTTCAATAACGTCTTTCTCGGTATCGGCTAACAAAGGAAAAGGAAAATCAAACTTATCGACAAAGGATTTTTGCTTTTTTTCAGTATCTGCACTCACTCCCAATAAGACATAGCCCGCCTCCTGTAATTCTTTATAATGATCTCTTAGATCGCATGCCTCTGCTGTACAACCGGGTGTATTGGCTTTAGGATAAAAAAAGACAACAAGCTTAGAACCACTATAATCTTCTAAACTATGTGAGTTTCCTAAGTGGTCGTTAACAGTAAAGGAAGAAACTTTATCTCCTACTTTTAATGGTTTCATAATCATAGTGTTTTTAGTATTTTCGAAGATAAAAAGAATTGATGACAAAAAAAGAAAAAGTTAGGTTTGCCATAGAAACTTTAGAGGCTTTATATCCAGAAATCCCTATTCCATTGGATCACAAAGATCCTTATACCCTACTAATTGCGGTATTGCTTTCTGCTCAAAGTACAGATGTTCGTGTCAATAAGATCACGCCCTTACTCTTTGAAAAAGCCTCAACACCAGAAGAAATGATCCAATTAAGTGTTGAAGAAATTCGTAGCATTATTCGTCCAGTGGGTTTATCGCCCATGAAATCAAAAGGAATCTATGAATTATCACATATTTTACTTGATAAACATGAAGGGAAAGTTCCCAAAGACCTTGAAGCCTTAGAAGAACTACCTTCCGTAGGTCATAAAACGGCAAGCGTAGTAATGGCGCAAGCATTTGGAGTCCCTTCTTTTCCCGTAGATACTCACATTCATCGTTTGATGTACCGTTGGGGATTTAGTAATGGAAAAAACGTTGTTAAAACAGAAAGGGATGCAAAACGTTTATTTCCAAAAGAAAAGTGGAATGATTTACACCTTCAAATTATATGGTATGGAAGGGAGTATTCCCCTGCCAGAGGTTGGAATATTGAGAAAGATCTTATCACAAAAAGAATTGGAAGACAATCCGTATTGAAAAAACTTAAATGAGAAATTAGTTTTTAAGCAAATCAAGTGCTTCATTCTGATCATGATTCCTGCTATATGACTTTGAAAAAGCCAAAATTCGTTTAATTACGATATCACGAGGTTGTTTATTGTTAGAATGAAAAGCTTTTGCTTTTGAGTAGTTTTCCTCCATAAATTGATTTATGTCTTACTAACGCAAAAAAAGGGTGGAAATTGTAATTACTCTAAAATAATTTGATTTTCTTCTACTAATTTTCTTAGGTTGATGATGGCATATCGCATTCTACCCAACGCAGTATTAATACTCACATTTGTATTTATTGCAATCTCTTTAAAGCTCATGTCACGGTACAATCGCATCATGAGAACCTCTTTTTGGTCATCGGGAAGTTCCTGAACTAAATTTTGCAAGTCTTTCACTATTTGATCCTGAAAGAGCATAGACTCTATATTTGGGCTATTGTCAGAAATGAATTTAAATACATCGTATTCGTCGCTGTTATCAATGGTGGGAATTCGGTTGTTTTTTCTGAAAAAATCAATAACTAAATTGTGTGCAATTCGCATGACCCAGGGTAAAAATTTACCTTCCTCATTGTATACTCCATTTTTAAGTGTTTTGATTACTTTAATAAATGTATCTTGAAATATATCTTCCGCGGTATCACGATCTAAGACTTTGGACTTTATAAAATTGAAAATACGAAGTTTATGACGTGAAATTAATTTCTCCAATGCAATTTCTGAACCAGAAATATATTCTTTAACTAAAAAAGCGTCAGTAGGTTGTGTGTGTTTGTTAGTATCCATAAAAAATTACTTTGGGCAAGAATGCCGTTAAATATCCGTGATGTTTAAAAGTAATTTTTTGCTATAGGCTTACTAAATTTTACCAAATATATACATTTTTTTAAAGTTATTAACAATCTACTATGGTTTATTCTAAAGAACAAGGGATTAAAAAGCGATTAAAAAAACGTAAATTTGGCGCCTTTAAACGGTCTATGAAAAACATTTTGGATTACGATCCGAAAACACATATTATAATCAAAGGTGCTCATTTACACAATCTAAAACGTGTAGACCTAGCCCTACAACGCGATAAATTAACCGTGATTACAGGTCTTTCAGGATCAGGCAAGTCTTCTTTGGCTTTTGACACCTTATATGCCGAAGGACAAAGGCGTTATGTGGAAAGTTTGTCTTCCTATGCACGTCAATTTATGGGACGTTTAAACAAACCAAAGGTTGATTTCATTAAAGGATTAGCTCCAGCAATTGCTGTTGAACAAAAAGTCAACACCTCCAATCCACGATCTACCGTTGGAACAAAAACAGAAATTTACGATTACCTTAAATTACTCTTTGCTCGAATTGGGAAAACCTATTCCCCTATTTCCAACAAGGAAGTAAAAAAAGATACGGTTGAAGATGTGATGCAGTATATCAAATCTTTGGAAGAGGGAGAAAAACTACTGCTACTTGCCCCTATTTCGCCAGAAAAAAACAGAACCTTGGAGGATAAAATCAAAATATTTATCCAACAGGGTTTTGCAAGGATTTATTACAAAGGCGAAACCCAAAATATTGATGATTTAAAGCAAGTACCAAAAAAAGACTTTGATCTGGTCATTGATCGACTCATCGTTAGACAGGATGAGGACTTCTATAATCGGGTTGCAGATGCAATAGAAATGGCTTTTTATGAAGGAAAAGGGAATTGTTCTCTTCTCATTTTAAAAGATGAAAAAAGGCAAGAATTTTCAAATAAATTTGATTTGGACGGCATGAGTTTTTCTCAGCCTAATGTTCATTTATTTAGTTTCAATAATCCTTTGGGTGCTTGTAAAACTTGTGAGGGTTTTGGGGATGTTATCGGAATTGATCCCGAACTTGTGGTACCCGACACAAGCTTGTCTGTTTACGATAATGCAATCGTGCCATGGAAAGGAACGGGGATGCGAAAATTTTATAGCGATTTAGTAAACAATGCCTATCGTTTTGACTTCCCTATACACAAACCTTATTTTGAATTGAGCTCGGTACAAAAAAAGTTACTTTGGGAGGGGAATTCATATTTTAAAGGGATACATGCTTTTTTTAAAAAGATAGAGGCTAAAAATTACAAAATACAGAACCGTGTATTGCTTTCTCGCTATCGGGGCAAGACGAAATGTTCTACCTGTGGTGGATCTCGGCTAAAGGAAGAAGCTTCTTATGTGAAGATTGGAGGTAAAAGCTTACCTGATTTACTTCAAATTTCAATTTCCAAACTAGCGCTCTTTTTTGATGCGTTAAAATTGAACAAACACGACCAAGAAATTGCCAGTCGCTTGCTAAAGGAAATCAATAGTCGCCTTCAGTTTGTGCAAGAAGTTGGTTTGGGTTATTTAAGTTTAAACCGTAGATCCAACACCCTCTCTGGAGGTGAATCCCAACGCATACAATTGGCAACCTCACTTGGAAGTAGCTTGGTAGGTTCTATGTATATTTTAGATGAGCCTTCCATTGGTTTGCACAGTAGAGATAATGAAAAATTAATTGAAGTATTAAAAACATTACGTGATATAGGCAACACAGTAATTGTTGTTGAGCACGATGAGGAAATCATGCGTGCTGCTGATGAAGTGGTCGACATAGGTCCTGAGGCAGGAAGTTTTGGAGGTGAATTAGTTGCACAGGGTACTTTTAATCAAATTCTTAAAAGCAAAGGACTCACCGCTTCCTATCTGAATGGGAATAGAAAAATTGAGGTGCCAAAAGAAAGAAAGCGTTCAAAAAACAAACTCCAACTTATAGGCTGTAGAGAACACAACTTGAAAAATATTGATATTGAAATACCTCTGGGCTGCATGACCGTAGTGAGTGGTGTTTCTGGAAGTGGAAAAACCAGTTTAGTAAAACGAATCCTCTACCCTGCCTTGTTGCGTAACTTTGATATTTATTCAGAAAAACCAGGGGCATACTCGGAATTGAAAGGAGATTTACACACCTTAAAAAGTGTTGAGTTCATTGATCAAAATCCAATCGGAAGGTCGTCTCGTTCTAATCCCGTTACCTACATCAAGGCCTATGATGAAATCCGAGCTTTATTTGCCAACTTAAAGCTTTCTAAATTACGAAATTACCAACCCAAACACTTTTCGTTTAATGTGGACGGTGGACGCTGTGACAGTTGCAAAGGGGAAGGTACTATTACTATCGAGATGCAGTTTATGGCCGATGTAATTTTGGAATGTGAACATTGTAAAGGCAAACGTTTCAAAAAAGAAATTCAAGAGGTAAAGTTCAATGACGTTTCTATTGATCAGTTACTGGAAATGACCGTTGATGATGCCATTTCATTTTTTAAAGAGCAGGAGTCAAAAAGAATCATTCAAAAACTACAACCCCTACAAGATGTTGGATTAGGCTATGTAACCTTAGGGCAATCCTCAGCAACCCTATCGGGGGGAGAAGCACAACGTATTAAATTAGCATCGTTTATAAGTCAGGGAACAAGTAAAGAAAAAGTACTCTTCATTTTTGACGAGCCAACTACTGGTCTTCATTTTCATGACATTCAAAAACTACTCACTTCTTTTGAAGCGCTGATTCGAAGAGGACATAGTATTGTTGTTGTAGAACATAATCTGGATCTCATTAAGTGTGCAGACCATCTTATTGATTTGGGACCCGAAGCAGGAGATGAAGGAGGTTATTTAGTCGGACAAGGCACTCCTGAAGAAATCATTAAAATAAAAAAATCGCACACAGGAAGATACCTCGCTCAAAAATTAAAGTAATCTTGATCGAGCTTTTTTTAGTACATCTTCGATATCATCAGACCATCGGAATAACAACATTGGGAGGGTAAACAAGCCCATGATTAAAGCACTTCGAACTGCAATGGAAAGTATCGGATGCAGTAAGGTTGGAATCCAATATACAAGTCCGTAAATCAAAAAAATAGTTGCAAAAATCCCAATAGATTTTTTTGAATATGGATGAATTTTAAAAAGAACAGAAACTAAAATAATCTTACACAAATTAATAAATACAATAACGATTAAAGTGGCTAGGGCAGCTCCAATAATTCCATTAGATTGGATAAAAATATAATTCAAAATAACGGCTAAAATTGCTGAACTAACGGAGAACCAAAACACATAAGAATAATATTTCGAATTGGAAATGATATTGTTCAAACAGCCCATAGACATACTGAAATATTTTCCCAAAGAAACAATGACAACCACACTAGCTGCAGTGGCATAGCCTTCCTGATTAATTAATGAATAAAAGTCGTTGAGATTGAGATTGATCACCAAAAAAACAAAGCCACATACAATCATTAGATTGAGGCTGCTCTTTTTCAACAAAGCAATAAGACGGTCTTGATCATTATCATTTAATGCTTTTGCAACCAAAGGACTTGTAATTTGAAACATGGCTCTGCCGGGTGCTTCAACAACAGCAGCAATGTATAATGCAACTGCATAAAAAGCAACGTTCTCATTTGTTGAAAGTGAAAAAATCATAGATTTATCGATGTCCAAAATAAAGCTTGCTGCGGCTCCTGAAAGAAAAATCAAAGTACTATAACGCAACATGTTTTGCCATCCCTTCGGGAGTTTCCATTGAAAAGAAGGGGTGTAAACTCTAAAACAATAAAAAGCAATAATAAGTAACCTCAAATAATAACCTAGTATCAAAAAAACAATAAATTGATCTATATCAATGATTTGAAAGGCAAAGAAGAGCAACAAAATAAAAGTCAATAGACGGGGATAAACCTCTTTTAAAAAATTACCAAAGACCGACTGCAAGTGAACCCGAAGCCAACTAAAAAAAATCTCGAAATACGCTGTAGCAATAGCGATGGATAAAATTAATACAGGAAAACGAAGAACAGTCTTGTTACTGTTAGAAATAAAATCTAGAATTTGATCATTGAACACACTGTATACCGGAAATAATAATCCTAAAATTACAAGCGGAAAGAGAACAACAAACCACAACAAGCGATCCCGCTCTACTTTAGACTCACGATCACTAAAATATTTAATTAGAGTGTGTTGTACCCCGAAGGAGATGAAAGGCTGAATCAGATTTGAATTGGCAAGTAAAGCAACAACAAGTCCTTGAAATTCTTTTCCTGGGTATTTAGGATATAAGAAAAGCATATTGGCGGCACCAATTCCAAATGCCAAAGCAATACTTAGAACATTGTAAATGGATTGTCTGGCAATAATTCCCATGGTTTATGTATACTTTTTAGTACGGTATTCAAGGTATCCCATTCCAGAGACAATTCCAAGAAAAAGCAAAGCACTTAGCCAACGCAAATTTGTTCCTTGTTTGACCACTGATGGATTGAAACTAAATTCAATTTGATTTTCTCCAGCAGGAAGCTGAACAGCGCGTAAAACATAATTTACATTATAAATTGGGGTTTCCTCTCCATTAATTTTTGCAGTCCACCCATTGGGATAATACATTTCAGAGAAAACAGCAAATTGTTCTTTCTCAGATTGTGCTCTGTAGCGCACTAGGTTTGGAGAAATTTCACTTAAAACAATAGAAGCCAAGGTGTCTTTTTCAAAAGTTTTCGGCAGGGAAGCGGGAAGGTCTTCTTGAATGAAAAGAGCCTCCCTTTTAAAATTGGCCGTCTTTAATTGCTCCAAAAGAGCATCCGCATTTGGATTTGAGATCAGCTTTTCAACATACCAAGCTGAACCCAGTGAATTAGGATTTCTAAGGGGTTTTAAGGCTCCTGTTTCTTCATCTGGAAATAGGATATATTTGACATTTAAAAAATCTAAAACTCCAGCAATCTGATTCGTATTGTAATAATCAAATAACTCTTCAAAACGCCTTGGTTTTGCACCATGATATCCTCCAAGGGTCTTATGGAAATAGGCTGTTCTGGCACCAGTAAGACCAAGTTGAGGCTCATAAACTCTAAAATTAGTGGTATCATTGAATATTGCACGATCCGCTTCTGTCATCTGAAAGGCCTTTTCAACATTCCGTTTAGACACAAAACCCTCATGAGAAATATAACGATTTGAAACACCTACTAAATCAAACATTAGAATTCCTATCACACTTGCAAGGGCTATATTTTTTTTGATTTTATTATACTTAAAAGCAAGCAGAATAACTAGCAGTGAAAAACAGATGAGTATCCCTCTTAACAAATCAGTTTGATAAATCGATTTCCTTGCCTCAAGAATTTGACTGACCAATTCAGCTCCGTAAATCTCCTGAAAATACCCATCATTCGGTCCTGAAAAAGAAAGCATTCCTTGAGCTAGCATAAGAACACCAAGCAAAGCAATAGGAATCAAAGCCACTTTAATAAAACGTTTTGTATCAAACGCTTTTAAATTTTTTAGAGCCCAATGTAAACCTAAGGCCGCCAATACAGGGAGACACGATTCTAAAATGACTTGAATGGAAGAAACCGCTCTGAATTTGTTGTAAAAAGGAACAAAATCTATAAAAAATTGAGTCAAAAACGATAGATTTTTTCCCCAAGACAATAGTAAGGAAAATACAATTCCAATCCCTAAAGCAATTCGAATGGGACCTTTTACGAATGCTAATGCTAAGATTGCAAAAAAGAAGACACTGATTCCGACATAGGCTGGTGCTTCCAAAATGGGTTGAGACCCCCAGTAGGTCGGTACATTTTCCGAAAACTGTTTTGCTTGTGCTGGCCCTACTCCACGGGCTCTTAAAAAATCATAAACCCCATGGTCTTCACCCAGATTTTCACTGGACCCTCCTCCTTGAATTCTAGGGGCGATTAGGTTTAAACTCTCAAAAACACCATAACTGTACTCTGTTATATACTCATAATCAAGCCCTGATGATTGCTCTTTGGGGTTTCCATCTGCCTCAAGTTTTAATTCACTTGATCCACGTGTGCTAAATTTTGTGTATTCGGCGGTGGCCAGAAGCGGTGTTGCATTTAATCCTAATGAAAGGATCCCAGCCAAGACCAAAAGTCCGAGGGATTTTAAAAATGGCTTTACAGCTTGGTCTTTCCATGCCTGAATCCCATAAACAGCAACAAAAACTCCTAGCAACAACAACAGATAGTAAGTCATCTGATAATGATTTGCACGAACTTGCATTCCAAGCGCCAGAGTTGTTAGAATAAATCCCACAAAATTTTTCTTCTGAAACAATAATAAAAGGCCTGCCAAAACGAAAGGAATAAAACTTACGGCAAGGGCCTTGGTATTATGACCCACTTGAAGAATAATTAGTAAATAAGTGGAAAAACCAAAAGCCAATGAACCAAAAAGCGATGTGTGCCAGGGTATTTTGAGCACTAAAAGTAAAATATAGGCTCCAAACAAGTATAAAAAAAGGATATGTGCGGGTCTCGGTAGCACTCGAAAAAAAGAATAAATGGGACTTAAAAAATCTGCTGGATACTTCGCCCCTATTTGATACGTTGGCATTCCTCCAAAAGCATTATTCACCCAGTAAGTTTCCTCACCTGTTTCCATTCGATGCTCCTTCAATTCTCTTGACATCCCTTCGTATTGACGGATATCGGATTGCATCAGTGTTTTCCCATTTAACAAAGGATAATAAAACAATAGAGAAAGGAATGCAAAACCGATAATAATCAGTCCATGTAGCAGTAAAACGGAACGTATCGAACCTTTAATCAACTTCTTCATAATCAATATACTCTCCTATAGAATCAGAAGCAGTCTTATGCTGTTTTGTCTTCGTATTAGATTGATTTGCTTTGGGCGCTTGTTGTGCAGCAGCTTTTTTAACAACACTAGAAAAAAGAAGCTTAAACAAAAAGGGAGACAACAACCTAAGAAGATAAACTACACACAAAAAGATAAATATAATTTTAAAAAGCACACCATTAATTTTATATCACAAAAGTAACTATTTCCTGTAGAACCCAATGAAATTTACAAATCATTAACAGCTCGTAATAATTCTAAATATAGTTAGTTGTTCTATATTTGTACTATGTTACGTTTCCCAGTTTTTATCCTCATTTTATTCTTGCCTTTTTTAGTAAAAGCACAGTACACTGATCAAATAAACTCCAATAGACCCGGACTATCCATTGGAGCTTTTGCAGTGGGAAAAGACGTTGTTCAAGCGGAATTGGGTGCTGCTTTCAGGCATTATTCTCACACAGGATATAACAACTCTACTTTTGATGGGGGTGTCGGATTTCTGTCCTTACGCTGGGGGTTTTTATTAGAGACCCTGGAACTAACCTATGAGGGAAAATATATTTCAGGAAAACTTAATTCTAAACTGGGTAGTGTTCCTGTTATATCCCCAAGAAAAGGGTTTTTACAAAACTTCATTGGGGTGAAATATCTTCTTTATGATCCTTTTAAGAAGGAGAAGAACATCAATGTTTACAGTTGGAAAGCAAATAATGGATTCAAACTTCGCGAACTTATCCCCGCAGTTTCTATCACCTTGGGAACCAATGTCAGCTTCGAAAAAAACAATCCTTTTCCCTACAATAATATTTTTGGAAATTTATATCGTCCTATTTTCTTTCAAAACCTAAATATTTCGCCAGACGAGGAGCCCTTTTTTCATTTGCGTGGGACGTTAGCAACTCAATCACATTTTTTAGGTACCTGGGTGTTTGTTACCAATTTCACTTATGACCGCTATCTTTCGTTGTACCCTGAGATGAGTTATATTTTAACGCTAACACATACTTTAGACCCTCTTTGGTCTGTTTATTTAGAACATCAAGGCCAAAAAAGTGATTTATTCAATGATTATTTATTTAGATTTGGAGCTGCTTATTTGTATTCAGATAACATGCAAATAGAAGCTACAATTGGCTCAAACACGAAAACAACTCCCAATCAACTTCTTGTAAATTTAGGTGTTTCGTATCGCCTAGATTTTCATGAAGATTATAAATCCTCAGCTGAATTAGAATACAAGGCTTTGAAAAAAGAAGAGCGTCAATTGAAAAAAACCTTAAAGAAAAATACTAGAGGAGAACGCAAAAAAAACCGTAAAGCAAGGAATTAACTTTTATGGATCAAGAAGTTATTGTTAGAGAAATTGTCACAAAAAAAGAGTACAAAACTTTTGTTATGTTTCCTTTTGAACTTTATGGGAATAACCCCTATTGGGTCCCCCCCATTATAAATGAGGAAATTGAAACCATCGATCCTCAAACCAATCCAGTATATCAAAATGCCGAGGCTCGATTTTTTTTAGCCTATAAAGAAAATAAAGTAGTGGGACGCATTGCAGCCATGGTCAACTGGATTGAAGTCAAAGAACTTAAAAAACCCAAAGTTCGTTTTGGATGGTTTGATACTATTGATGATCTAAATGTCACTAAATTATTATTAGATCAAGTCATCGCTTTTGGGAAAGAGCATCAATTAAACTTCATTGAAGGACCTGTCGGTTTTTCAAATCTTGATAAGGCGGGCTTATTGATTGAAGGCTTTGAAGAGCGGAACACAATGATCACACTTTATAATGCACCCTATTACCAAAAGCATTTGGAAGCCTTAGGTTTCTCTATACAAGCCAAATGGGTAGAATATGAGATTAAAATTTCCGATTTTGAAACCTCACCAGAAAAAGTGAAACGCTTTTCTAGTGTCATTATGGAGCGTTATCATTTAAAATTACTTGAATTTAAAAATAAAAAAGAACTCCTACCTTACATAGATCAAATGTTTAAATTATTGGGCGAGACATACAATAACCTTCAAACTTTTGTTCCCATTCAAGAATATCAGGTACAACATTACAAGAATCGGTATTTAAAATTCATCAACCCTGACTTTATAAAATGTGTTGTTGATAAAAACGAACGTTTAATTGCATTTGCGATTACGATGCCCTCATTTGCGTCTGCATTACAGAAAGTAAAAGGAAAAATCAACTTCTTTAATTCCTTTTATCTACTCAAAGCCATGAGGTTCAATCATCGTGCATCATTTTATCTTATTGGAGTACATCCTGATTTTCAAAACAAAGGAATCACCGCTATAATTTTCAATGAAATACAAAAACTATTAAATAAAAGAAAGATTACCATCGTTGAAACCAATCCAGAGCTAGAGGAAAATTTAGCCATACAAAAGCTGTGGAAAAATTATGAAAATCGCCAACATAAAAAAAGAGCCACATTTACTAAAACGATATAAACTATGCTTAGTGAGGGAACTATCATTGCGCTTTCAACACCCCAAGGGATTGGTGCCATAGGAGTGATTCGTCTTTCTGGATCAACAGCCATTGAGAAAGCATCTCATTTTATCCTTGCAAAATCAAAAAAAGAGTGGTCAGAAATTCATCCCAATACTGCTTTTTTAGGGGATTTTAGGAATGATGGGCTACTTATTGACGAGGTGTTAGTTACTTTTTTCAAAGGACCAAATTCTTACACTGGAGAGGATGTTGTTGAAATTTCATGTCATGGATCGCCTTATATTCAGCAAAAAATCATCACAAGCTTTTTAGGTGTGGGAATCCTACCTGCCCAAGCGGGTGAATTTACTTTAAGAGCCTATTTGAACAAAAAGATGGACTTAAGTCAGGCGGAAGCAGTAGCTGATGTTATTGCCTCAGAAAGTGAGGCAGCTCACGGTTTGGCAATGCAACAAATGCGAGGTGGTTTTTCTAAGAATATGGAAGAACTACGACAGCAACTCATTCAATTTAAAGCTTTAATTGAGTTGGAACTGGACTTTAGCGAGGAAGAAGTCAACTTTGCTAATAAAGATCAACTGAGGCAGCTCTTACAAACTTTACACAAGGATATCAGCTCACTAAAACAGTCATTCACCTACGGTAATGTCATCAAAACAGGAGTGCCGGTTACCATTGCAGGAAAGCCCAATGCTGGTAAATCGTCTCTTCTCAATGCCTTATTTAAAGAAGAGAAAGCCATTGTATCCAATATTCCGGGAACGACACGCGATGTAATTGAGGATACCCTTATAATTCAAGGCATTAGTTTTCGATTTATCGACACCGCAGGATTGAGAGAAACAGAAGATGTTATTGAAGCCATGGGAGTTAAAAAGGCAAAGGATAAAATTACTCAAGCTACAATCCTACTCTATCTCTATGAAAAAACATCGGAATTTGAAACACTCTCAAAAGAAATCAAAACACTTCAACAAGAAAATTTAAATATGGTCTTGATTGAAAACAAGATTGATCAAAATGCAGAAGGTTTTGATTCGGTTTTTAATCAGAAATTACTGAATACTGTTCTTGATTCCACAACCGCCTTTGGAATGGGAATTTCTACACTTGAGGAAGAAAGCTTAGAACCGCTAAAAAAACATTTAGTCGAGACCATCCAAGCCTTAGGGAATAATTCAACGGTTATCGTTAACAACACAAGACATTTTCATGCGCTTACTCTAGCTCTAGAAGCACTTGAGTTAGTAATGGATGGTCTCGAAAATGATATCCCTGGAGATTTATTAAGTATTGAATTAAAAGAAGCTATTTTTCACATCGGAAGCATTACGGGTAAAATTGATGCAGACGAGGACATCTTAGGAACCATTTTTGGTCAATTTTGTATTGGAAAGTAAACTAGCTTTCTTTTGGTATCCATTACTACTGTAGCTTTCTGTAACAAATTTAATAAAGGCATTTTTATCAACCAAAATATAGTTAATCACGCCAAGATATAGACTTTAAAAAAACATTAGACTGCTTAATAAAAATCAAAACACTATTTGTTCATAGCTTTATTTATAGTGCATTCGGCAGTTTGATTAAACTTTTTTATAATTATTACTTATTATTTTAACTACCTCATTTAGAGAGGATATATAGTCTTGAACACTTTTAATTGATTCAGTAATTAGACCTCTTCTCAATTCTAAGTTTACTTCTAATTCTCGATCTCTCTCATTAACAAAGGGACTGTTTGTTTTTTGTTGGTTCATTGACTTTTCAACATACCATGCAAATGTTGATTGAGTTATGGTGTTTCTTAAGTTATAAAAACCACTGACTCTTTCCTCTTGTTTTGTGTATATAGATTCAATCTCTTTAATCAATAATTTATCTTTTATTTTGAGTAATTCTCCAGAATTAAGTAACGATTTAAAAAAAATATTATCGGGCTCCCACGCATTAGACCATAAGAAAAAATTACGATCAATAAAACTGTAATATTTTTTTATGTATGTAACTTTATTCTCACTAGAAAACCTGTGAACAAATGGGTTATTGTCATGAACAGCTCTCAAATCTTTAATTGTATATGTTTTGAAATTATCTAGCATGTACTCTGTCATAAAGAGCATATTTTCTAATTGGAAAAGATGTTCTTTAGAGTATTCGATATTAGATTCAATTTCATTTGCCAGAGTAATAATAGAGTTATTCAATTCTGTTTCTTCATTAAAATTCTCTCTGTAACCATCTACCCATAGAGATCCTAGGATACTTGCAAAAATAAAGATTGATTCAGCTATTAATTTTTTCATACTATTTTCTTTTTAAATATTGAGTCCATTGAAATAAATTAAATACAACCAGGCCAATGGAAAACCGTGCTATAATAAGACAAAAAAATCATTCCACACATACCAATAGCCCTAATGAAAAATAATCGAATCTTTCCCAAGTGATGAGAACGGAAACAAAAGGTTTGAAGTCAATAATAGGGTAAATAATCAAAGGTGTTAAAAAAAGTAAGTTTTTCACTCACTAAATCTAAAAAAATATTGGGTATTTTAGCGATAACACATTAATATTATTTTCATTTATCAGCAGTGAAGATTTAATAATGTGCGCGAAAACGACTGCGACAGAAAACACACTTTGTTTCATACATTCTGTATTATTTAATAGAGATTCAAAATAATCTTTACATTTAACTGCATTATTTATTATTTTTAAATAATCTGATTCAACTAAAAAATTACAATTTGAAGCTTTTTTCTATCATACTCATTTTCACGCTATTTTTTTCATGTGCACAAAAACATAATGATGACTCGAATAAAGAACATTGGATTTCACTTTTTAATGAAACAAATTTAAACGATTGGACTATCAAAATAGCCGATCGACCATTAAACGAGAATTATAAAAACACTTTTCAGATTAAGGACAGCATCCTTAGTATTGTTTACGATGAGTATGATGATTTTGATAATAAATACGGGCACATGTACTACAAACAAGCCTATTCCTATTATAAATTACGTTTTGATTATCGTTTCAATGGAAATCAAACTCCGGGAGGGGAACTCTGGAATAATAGAAATAGTGGCATCATGATTCATTCTCAATCTGCACAGTCGAATGCTTACAGTCAACACTTTCCCGTTTCTATTGAAATTCAACTTTTAGGAGGTTTGGGTAAAGAAGAAAGAGCAACAGCGAATTTATGCACCCCAGGAACAGCAGTGATTTTCAAAAATAAACTTGATTACACCCATTGTATTCCCTCAGACTCCAAAACCTATCATGGCGACCAATGGGTACATGTAGAAGCAATTATCTTAGGAGGGGAATCCATAACTCATATTGTTGAAAACGATACTGTATTAAAATATAAAGCCCCGCAAATCGATGATGCTTTTATCAGTAAAAGCAGTCAAGGAAAAGATTGGGACGTTTTTGGCGTATCCAATAAGGAGGATTGGATTACAAAAAAAGGAGAAATTATTACGGAAGGGTATATCGCTTTACAAGCCGAAAGTCATCCCATTGACTTCAAAAACATTGAACTTCTTGATTTATGTGGATGTATGGATACCAAAGCCGTAAACTATAAGTCATATTACCTTAAAAGTGCCCCTAATGCCTGTATTTATTGAACTGAAAACTTCTTTTAATCAAAAAACTGACGAAAAAATTTTTGACGTTCAACTATTCTGTTGAATTTTAGTAACTTTAAAATTCATGTCGTCAGTATGAAAAAAAGAACTTTTCTTAAAAACATAGGTATTGCAAGCTTTGCTCCTCTGCTTCACACTCAAAATTCAGGCTTACAAACCGAATCAGACTCAACAGTCTTACCAAATCATTTTGATAGTGAGGAGGCTTTTTGGACTTTTGTTCGAAACCAATATGAACTCCACCCTGATTTTATCAATTTAGAAAGTGGATATTACAATATTATTCCAAAGCCTACACTTGAACAACATTTTGAACATATTAAAAGAGTGAATCTAGAAGGGGCTTACTACATGAGGAAGCACCGTTTTGAGGATAAGGATCGCATAACCACTCAATTGGCTAAAATTGTGGGTTGTGACCGTAAAAATTTAGTCATCACAAGAAATACTACAGAGTCATTAGACCTTGTCATTAGTGGCTTTCCCTGGAAAGAGGGAGATGAAGCCATCTATGCGACTCAAGACTATGGAGCCATGCAAGACATGTTTGAACAAATAGCAAAACGTCATCAGGTAAACTTAAAGAAAGTTTCTGTACCCAACCACCCAAAAAATGATGAAGAAATAATTACTCTTTATGAATCACAAATAACAGCAAAAACAAAGCTTTTAATGGTGAGTCATATGATTAACATTACCGGGCAAATTTTACCCGTTAAAAAAATATGTGAAATGGCCCATGGGCATGGGGTGAAGGTCTTGGTTGACGGGGCACATTGTATTGGTCATTTTGACTTCAGGATCGAGGAATTGAATTGTGATTATTATGGATCCAGTTTACATAAATGGTTGGCCACCCCCCTCGGAGCTGGACTCTTATATGTCACAGATGATCAAATATCTAAGCTTTGGCCTTTGATTGCCGATAATAAAAAAAATCCAGATAAGATAAAACGTCTGAGCCATAAGGGTACAATACCGGTACATATCGATTTAGCTATTGTAAATGCAATGGAATATTTGCAATGGATGGGAATCAAAAAAAAAGAGAAACGACTGCGCTTTCTCAAAAATTATTGGCTACAGGCACTTGAAGACGTTCCCAATATCGTTATCAATACCCCATTGGAAGATTCAAGAAGTTGCGGTATAGGAAATGTGGGGGTAAAAAACATTAAACCGGCTACACTTGCAAAAAGACTTTATGACGAATTTAAAATCTTTACCGTAGCAATTGATTACGCCAATGTTCAGGGATGTAGAATCACACCCAATGTTTTCACTACAATAAATGAACTTGATACTTTCATAAAGGCAATGAAATCGATTGCATTGGCATAAAAGCTAATTCAACCTTTTTTTAAAGATTAAATTCACTATTTTCATACCATGAAAAACATTCATTACTTTTTAATTTCATCGCTACTTATTTGCATGAGTTGTGTTAAGAATACTGAAGTTGAAGAAAGCTGTATAGACGAAAGTTTAATTAATGAACAGGCAGCTTGTTATTTGATTTATGCTCCTGTCTGCGGGTGTAATGATGTTACCTACTCAAATGATTGTGTTGCACAAAATAACGGTGTGTTGAGCTTCACTGAAGGAGCTTGCGAAGAAACTAATTAAAAAATAACGATATGGAATGGTACATGAAAAACAGATGGTGGGTATGGTCAGTAACTGCAATTTATTTAGCCTATAGAATATTCACAAGTATCTATTATTCTTAAATGCAAGTATTGTCTAAAACTGA
>JAURBX010000003.1 GCA_030828745.1 Flavobacteriaceae bacterium
AAGAAAATCTTTTTCTGCTTTGGTTAAACTTTCATATCCTGAGGTGCTGATTTTATCTAAGATTTCATCAATTCTTTTTTGATGAGAAGAATCTTTAGTATCTCCATTAGTTTTTTTAGGGGCAGTTTTACTTTTGTATACCGTTTTTAAGGATTGCTTTTTACGGAAAAAATTTAAGAAATAATCAATAAAACGTTCAAAAGGTAAGCCAATATCTATTCCTTGCTGAAGGCGTTGGGCATATAAAAATCCCAAACCTGCACCTCCTAAATGTGCCAAATGTCCACCGGCATTACCATAAGGAATTTGAATTACATCCAACAATACAAAAACCAATCCTAAGTAGCGTAACTTGACATTGAAAAAGAGGATCCGCACTTCAAAGTCTGGAGTATAAGCACTCATAAAAATAAAAATAGCCATTACTCCTGCGGAAGCTCCAACCATTACTGGGGTACTGTTTTGGAAAGCAGGGAAAAGCGAATAACTTACTAAAAAGGTTAATCCACCCATAATAACCCCCAAGAAATAAATATTGAAAAAAGTTCGAGGTGGGAACAGATTTAAGAATAATCGGGATGCAAAAAATAAGAGATACATATTCCAAAAAAGATGGAAAAATCCGGAATGAATAAAACTATAGGTAACTAGTGACCAAGGCTTAAACAAAAGCTCACCCCAGTTTGAGGAAAGCTCAAACCACCCTAAAAAAACATCAAAGGGAACGGCTAAAAGAAAAAATAAAGTTTTTAAGAAAAAAGGGAGTATAAAACATAGTACATTGATTAAAATCAACTTCTCTGCACTATTCAACTGCTGAATCCTGTATCGCATTTGGTCTTTAAAATTCATTAATCCCACCGGTTTTTATCAAATTGATTTTTTTTCCAATACCATAACATTATAAATCCAGTGATGGCCCCTCCTACATGAGCAAAATGGGCAATGGGTCCAATAGAGTAAGAGGTGAAACCGAAAAATAAATCCCCCAAAATTAAAATAGGAACTAAAACTTTAGCTTTTACAGGGATGGGAGGAAAAAGCAACATTAAACGAGCATTGGGAAAGGAAAATGCAAAAGCTACTAAAACGCCATAAAGAGCTCCTGAAGCTCCTACCATCACCCCATTAAAAGCAGACAAACCACTAAGTAATTCATCTCTTCCTATTTGCTCAACGACTGAATAAGATAAATCTCTCGTGTTAAAAAAGTTAGTGATTTGAGTCGTTGTTAAACCTTGAGAAACTAATAAATCGGTAATACTTTCTACTTGAAAATAATACAATCCCAACTGAAGCGCTGCCGCTCCAAAACCAGTTGAAAGATAAAAGAAAATAAATTTTTTGCGCCCCCACATCTGTTCAATAGGAGTTCCAAACATATACAAGCCAAACATATTGAAAAATATATGTCCTAAGTCACCATGCATAAACATATGGGTAAGGGGTTGCCAGAGTTGAAAGTTAGCATTGGAAGGATAGTGCAATGCAAACCAGTCATACATCACATCACCCAAGGACAATGTGGCAATAAAAAAAATTACATTGATGATTAAAAGATGTTTTACGGTCTCTGTAATGTTTCGCATTAATTTAATTTTTGTTCAATTTCCCCTTTATCCAATGTAATAAAAATCTGTTTATTAAAAGGGGATACTGTCGTTTCTTTACATCCAAAAAAATCGTCTAACAAACGTTGTTGTTCTTCCAATTCAAGGGATTGTCCTGAGTGAATTGCTAAACTTTTTGCCATCGCTTTTGCTACTTGATCAGCAAAACTGAAATGCTCCTCCCCAGTATCTTGATCCGTCTCAGACAGTAAGGTTTCAATAAGCGACTCTATTTTTCCTGGCGGACAATGCTCAGGAGAACCCATCACTTCGAGTGACTTTTTGTTATACTTAATTTCAAAACCTAAGGCCTCTAAAATTTCCTCTGAACTTTTAAACTGCGCTTCTTGCTGAGAATTCAATTGGATTGTTATTGGAAAAAGCAGTTGCTGACTCACTCCTTTTTTTGTGGTAATGGCACTTAAAAAACGTTCATATAGAATACGTTGATGGGCTCTACTTTGATCAATTAATAACATACGAGTTCGCAGCGGACAAACGATATATTTTGAGAAAAGCTGAAATACTCGCGTAGCTTGCGGCACTTCAACTAAAGGGCTTGAGTGAGTTGTTTCTTCAATAGGACTGGAATGAATACCACTGTACAAACCCTCCCATTGCTCCATTTTTGGTTTTCTTTTTGAGGTTGGCTCTTGAAAGGGATTAAAACTTGAATCTACTTCTATCGGGGGAGTAGAAGGAACCTTGTTTTTGAAAGCATAGGGAACATCCATTGTTTGATTTTGTTCAAAATCAAGTGTAGGCATGACTTGGAAAATACCTAAACTGTGTTTGACGGCTGAACGTAAAATCGCATATAAACTTTGTTCGTCTTCAAATTTTACCTCTGTTTTGGTTGGATGAATATTGATATCTATTGTTTTGGGATTTAATTCTAGATATAAAAAATATCCTGGTTTAAATCCTGGACGTAATAAACCCTCAAAGGCATTACTTACTGCATGATGTAAAAAGGGGCTTCGAATAAAACGATCGTTAACGAAAAAAAACTGCTGTCCCCTAGTCTTTTTGGCATGAGTAGGTTTTAGGACGAATCCTGTAAGCTTCGCCAAAGTAGTTGTTTCTTCCACTGGAACAAGCAACGCATCTAGTTTACTCCCAAAAATACCTACAATTCTTTTACGAAGGTTTGTTCCTGGTAAGTCAAATAATTCTGTTCCGTTGTTAAAAAATAAAAACTTGAGTTCAGGATGCGCAAGCACAACCCTGTGAAACTCATCTATAATATGTCGCAGTTCTACTGTATCTGATTTAAGAAAATTCCGTCTTGCTGGAATATTATAAAATAAACTTTTAACCGCAATTGAAGTTCCTTTAGGTTGGGTAGAAAGGGTTTGTTCAATGACCTTGCTCCCTTCAATTTTAAGGCAATGAGACACCTCTTCACTTTCAACTCGAGTATGTGTTTCCACATGGGCAATTGCTGCAATAGAAGCGAGTGCTTCACCCCTGAACCCTTTGGTATTTAATGCAAATAAATCTTCTGCAACATTAATTTTTGACGTGGCGTGACGTTCAAATGCCAAACGGATGTCTGTACTATTCATCCCCATCCCATTGTCAATCACTTGAACCAAAGTTTTTCCAGCATCTTTAATGATCAATTGTATAGTGTCCGAACCTGCATCAACAGCATTTTCAAGCAACTCTTTTACAACAGAAGCGGGTCGCTGAATGACTTCTCCAGCCGCAATTTGATTGGCTACATGATCTGGCAAAAGCGTTATCCGATTCGACATTAAGCTGGTGAAGTGAAGATAGAAAGATCAAAATCTATGATATATAAGCACACAAAAACTAATGCTAAAATGATGAGTAACAAACGTAATGAAATCGAACGGTTTTTTCGAGATCGCATTTGTAACCGTGCTTCTTTCCATTGTTGACCAAAATCGTTAGTGTTATAAGTATCCCTGTATTTTGAAAACTTTGAGTCAAATTCATAGAGATTTCCCTCATCTTTCCCTTTATAGTAGCGAGGCGTATAATTATAACGTCTGTTTTTGGACAGCTTAAATAGATTTGACTTCATCATAATTCAAAGGTACAAGAAAGCTATAAAAATAGAAACTCTAGTTAAAGAAACTTATGCTTGAATTTAAGGAGCCTGACGTAGGGTGATCATTTGCAATGCAGCAACAGCTGCTTCAACCCCTTTATTGCCGTGTTTTCCACCACTACGATCTTGCGCTTGTTCAAGGGTATTGTCCGTTAAAACACAAAAAACTACAGGGACTTCAGATTGAATATTCAGATCTTTTATCCCTTGAGAAACAGCTTGACAGACAAAATCAAAATGTTTAGTTTGACCTTGTATAACACTCCCGATGACAATGACTGCATCCGGATTATATGTTTGTGCTTTCTTTGCCCCATAAATCAATTCAAAACTCCCAGGAACATCCCAAACTTTAATGTTCACTTCCTGAACTTTGTGTTTTACTAAAGTATTAATTGCCCCTCTTTTAAGCGCAGAGGTAATCGAATCATTCCATTGAGAAACAACAAGATGAACAGTAAAAGAAGTTCCATCCGGAACCCCTTCAGAATCATAAGCAGAAAGATTGCTTAGTACTGTTGCCATTTATTGCATCAAGGTTTCCAGTCTTCCTATTTGTACCGCAACTTGTTTTGCTTCTTCAGATTTAGGAAATTCTTTTTCAATACGCTTTAAAAAGGCTAGTGCTTGTTTTGTTTTACCCACTTCAGGACCTATCATTGCCGCTTTGTAAAGATATTTGGGCGTACTAAACATATTGTTATTGATTTCTGAAGCCGTAACATAGTAGTCAAATGCGTCTTCTTTTTGATCCAATTGTAAAAATGCATCTCCGATAGCTCCTTTTGACAAAGCACTCAATAAAACATCCTCCGCAGAAAATTGATCTAAATAAACAATTGCATTTTCATAATCTTTCATATTTAAATAAGCCATCCCAGCACTGTAGGTCGCCAGTTTTGCCGCAGGAGTCCCTTTATAGTTTTTAATGATGTCTAAAAAACCATATTTTCCTTCTCCACCTCTTAGCGCTCTGGAATACAAAGAATCAGCATCAACACTATTTACAGCCAATTCAAAGTAATACTGTGCTTGGTTTAATTCACTTACCGCTTCGCGTTGCTTGGGTTCAACAACAAAATTGGTATACCCTAGATATCCCAAGACACCCACTGCAACTACACCAATGATAGTCAAAATAATATTTTGGTATTTTACAACCCATTCCTCTGTTTTGGAAGCTGAACTGTCTAAAGCATCAAATACTTCAGCTGTTGTACTCTCTACAGCAATGTCATTCTCTTTTGAAGAAGTAACTGATTTTTTTGCACCGCGTTTTTTATATGTAGCCATGGTAAATTAAATTAAGCGCACAAAATTAGTCTTTTTATTCTAATTCAAAAAGCACTAAGCTATCTTCTAACTTATTATTTTTGTATTCTATGTATTTAAAACAAATCACACTTACCAATTACAAGAATATTACTTCCAAAACTTTTGATTTTAATCCAAAGATCAACTGCTTCATTGGAAATAATGGAGTTGGAAAGACCAACATCCTAGACGCCATCTATCATCTGGCGTTTGGAAAAAGTTATTTCAACCCGATTTCAATCCAAAATATCCAATTTGGTGCTGATTTTTTTGCCCTTGAAGGGCGTTATGAGTCCAATGAAAGAGAAGAAAAAATTATTTGTAGTGTAAAAAAAGGACAAAAGAAAACCTTAAAACGCAATGGTAAAGTCTATAATCGTATTGCTGATCATATTGGATTCATTCCAACAGTGATTATTTCTCCTGCAGATCGTGATCTCATTTCAGAGGGAAGCAGTACGCGAAGAAAATTTATTGATGCCGTGATTGGACAAACCGATGCTGAATTTCTCAGAAACTTAATCGAATACAACAAGATACTTTCACAACGAAACGCCTTATTAAAGTTTTTTGCCCTTAACCATACCTTTGATGTCGATACATTAGAAATTTATAATGAGCAATTGACCACACGGAATCAACCCATTTATGAAAAACGCAAGGCGTTTATGGAACAGTTTGTACCTATTTTCAAAGAACGCTATCATACGATTAGTGATCAACAAGAAGAGGTTGATTTGTCTTACGACAGTCAAATGCATAATGTTTCACATAAAATACTTCTGGAAGAAAATCTCACTAAAGATCGGATGATTCAACACACCACTTGTGGAATTCATAAAGACGATATTCATTTACTTAAAGACGGTCAACCCATAAAAAAATTCGGAAGTCAAGGGCAACAAAAAACCTTTTTAGTTGCCATGAAATTAGCTCAATTTGACTTTTTAAAAGCAGAAACGGGGGTTGCGCCTATATTACTATTAGATGATGCCTTTGACAAACTGGATCAAGAAAGAGTGTCACAAATTATTGCTTTGGTCGATCAAAATGATTTTGGTCAGATTTTTATTACTGATACTCATGAAGAAAGAACAATACAGGCACTCTCAAATACTCAATCCAGCTATGAACTATTCAAACTTTAAACTTTTATTAGTCATTACGCTTGGCCTTTTATTTTTTATTCCCACTGGCTGTAATGAGTTGCAAAGTGTAAATCTCAAGGAACTCGAAGGGTATTGGGAAATTGACTTCATTTCCCAAAAAGGAGAAACCTTTAAACCCAGTTCATCAGCTCCCTTAATTGATTTTTACGCTCTTGAAGAAATGTCTGGATTTTATAAAAAAGTAGCCCCGTCAATCATGGGCACTTTTGAAACTTCAGAGGATGCAACAAGATTTAAAATAGAAAAAACGAAGGATGGAATTTTCCTACACTTTAAAACTCCCTGGGATGAATGGAAGAAAAAAATAGTACAACTCGACAGCCAAAAGCTTATCTTAGCTCATGAGAAAAGAATGTTTCATTACAAACGACCTGTCTTAATCAATGTCAATCCATGAGCAATCCAAAAAACAAGTTTGAACCTAAGCCCATTAAAAATGTCCTCCAAGACATTGTAGGTCAAAAAGCACTAAAAAAGGGGGTTCAGAATGTACGGATTTGCAATGCCTGGGGAAAAGTTGTTGGTGAAAACATCATGCAATATACCGACCAGGTCCGATTTTCCCACAACATTTTATATGTCAGTCTCCATTCCGCTCCCCTCAAAATGGAACTCAGCTATGGCCTCGAAACTCTGACACGTCAATTGAACGAACATATTGGCTCTGAGGAAATACGAAAAATAGTTTTGACCTAAAAACGTTCGCGAGTAGCAAAATGAAAAGCGGCTTCTATGGCTGCATTTTCATCACTATCAGAACCGTGTACTGCATTTTCGCCCATTGAAGTTGCATATAGTTTACGGATCGTTCCTTCAGCAGCTTCAGCAGGATTTGTAGCTCCAATTAATGCTCTAAAATCACTCACGGCATTGTCTTTTTCTAAAATTGCAGCAACAATAGGACCTCTAGTCATAAAAGCGACAAGCTCACCAAAAAATGGACGCTCATTGTGTACTGCATAGAAATGTTCTGCATCAGCAAGCGTAAGTTGTGTTAATTTCAAGGCTTTAATTTTAAAGCCAGAAGATGTTACTTTTTCTAAAATATTACCGATATGACCATTTTCAATGCCATCCGGTTTGATCATCATTAATGTTGTATTTGCCATTTTTTTTCTTTGCTGCAATATTACTAAATGTATTTAAATACCACTTTATTCGAACGAATAAACATTTTAACCAATATGAAAAAAATAAAGGGGATGCTCTTCAAATATGATGAAAATGGTATCTTCGCCCAGTATGGATAAGCATTTTATAACAGGTCTAAAAAAAAAGCTAGAAACGACTCAAAAAGTAGTTATTCTTCCGCACAAAAATCCGGATGGTGATGCCTTGGGAAGCACATTAGCTTTGATGCATTTTTTAATTCAAAACAAGCATGAAGCTGTAATAATATCTCCAAATGATTACCCTAATTTTTTAAATTGGCTTCCCGGCCAAGAAAAAATTTTAAAATATAATAAAGACCCGAAAGCGGTTCGTCTCAAAATTGAATCTGCAAGTTTAATTTTTACCCTAGACTTTAATCACCTCTCTAGAACAGGGGACCTAGAACCATTAATTCAAAAGTCAAAGGCTGATAAAATCATGATCGATCATCATCAAAGTCCCGATTCCTATGCCGCATTAATGTATTCTGATGTAACAATGAGCTCAACCTGTGAAATGGTATACAACGTAATTGAATCTTTGGACTCAAAAGCGTTTAATCCTGAAATTGCAAGCTGTCTCTACACAGGAATCATGACAGACACTGGTTCGTTTCGTTATCCAGCAACGACTCCAGCTACCCATAAAGCCATTGCACATTTGATGGAGGCTGGCGCTTCTAGTACTGAAATTCATCAAAAAATTTATGACAGTTCCTCATTTAGCAGACTTAAACTATTAGGAATTACACTGTCAAACATGAAACAAATAACTAATCTACCGATTGTTTTTATGACATTGACTCAAGATGAACTCAATAGCTGTGACTACAAAAAAGGAGACACCGAAGGTTTTGTCAATTATGGCTTAAGTCTTGAGGGAATTATTTTTTCATGTATTATGATCGAAAATGAAAGTGAAAGCATTATTAAGATGTCCTTTAGATCCCAAGGTGAATTTTCTGTAAATGATTTTGCACGATCTTATTTTAATGGAGGAGGGCATCACAATGCTGCCGGTGGGATGTCCACAGATTCTATGGTAACAACAATCGCTCGATTTGAAAAAGCTGTTTTAGAGCTTTCTAATAAATTTTAAGTTTTGAAAAAAGAAAATTTCCTTCTTTTAATATTGATCTTAGTTTCATGTTCAGAAATTGAACCCAGAAAACCACTGAACCAAAAAGGGGATTCTTTTATGATTAACTCTGCACAACGCAATAAAAATTTATTCAAAAAAGAGGAACAATTACTGAAAGAGGCAGCATTCAAGGATAGTACTCACAAATTTGAAATATCCAAATCTGGATTTTTATATGCCTACACCAAAACCAATACTCAAATTAAAAACCTACCTACAACGGGAGAGATTGTCCGTTTCCAATATCAAATAGAGGATCTTAATAAAAATGTGATCTACAGTTTTAAAGAACTTGGACCTGTAGAATACGCTATTGATCAAGAGGATTTATTGCCTGCTTTAAGAGAGGGCTTACGATTACTTCAGCCTGAGGATGTTGCGGTATTTCTTTTTCCTTCCTATCTTTGTTATAGCTATCAAGGGGATGGCCAAAAAATTGGAATAAATCAACCCTTGCGATTTATAATCGAACGTTTACCAAATAACTAACCAACATAACTCCATAAAAAAATGAAAAAATTATTTGCGCCCCTATTAATTATACTTTTCACGCTAGGTTGTAAAACTCAATATCCCGATCTTGAATCAGGACTTTACGCCGATATCAAAACGAACAAAGGATCTATCGTTGTTAAATTAGCTTATGATAAAGTCCCAATTACTGTCGCCAACTTTGTATCACTTAGTGAAGGAACAAATACCTTCGTTAGTGAAGAATTTAAATCTAAGAAATTCTACAACGGTATACAATTTCACCGAGTTATTGCTGATTTTATGATTCAAAGCGGTGATCCCACTGCGACTGGATCTGGAGGACCTGGCTATCGTTTTGATGATGAGTTTTCTGACTTGACCCACAAAGGCCCCGGCATCCTGTCCATGGCAAATTCAGGTCCAGCAACGAATGGAAGTCAATTTTTCATTACTCACAAAGCTACACCTTGGTTGGATGGAAAACATTCCGTTTTTGGAGAAGTAGTGATGGGCCAGGAAATTGTTGATAGTATTGCTCAAAATGATGTTATTGAAGAAGTTATCATCATACGAAAAGGAGGAGAAGCAAAGAAATTTGATGCTCCTGAAACATTCAGTGCTTATTTTTCAAAAAAAGACGAAATCGCCAAAGAAAAAGAAGCCAAACAAATAATCATTAAAGAAGGAAATGTTTCCAAATTTGATAAACAAAAAGAAGGAACAAAAACTACCGCATCAGGTCTTCAATATACAATCACTACAAAAGGAGAGGGTTCTGCTGTCAACACGACCAATAAAGCCATGGTGAATTATGCTGTTTATTTTGTAGACGGTACAATTTTAGAAACAAGCATGGAGTCTGTAGCCATTGCCAATGACATTCTAAATCCACAACGTCAAAGTGCTGGACAGTACAAACCCATTGAAGCCTCTGTTGGGATTGATGCAAGAATGATTGAAGGGTTCAAAGAAGGTTTACGCCTATTAAAAGAAGGAGACAAAGCCACTTTATTCCTTCCCTATACCATCGCTTATGGTGCCGATGGTGTCCAAGGCATTCCACCTCAATCGGATTTGATTTTTGAGGTTGAAATCGTCAAGGTAATTCAATAAAAAAACAAAAAAGATCAACAATTGTTGGTCTTTTTTTTATCAATGAAAAAGGTATATTACATTTTAATTGCACTACTCCCCTTGCAATGGATTGCCCTCTCATGGGTTAAAAAAAATCCCGAATGGGTAGAAGGTGTTTTTAGCCAAAGTATCTATCCCTATGTTTTTAAAACACATCGCTTTTTCTTTTATCAACTTCCTTTTTCTTTTGGAGATCTTTTTTATGCAATGATTGCAATCTTGCTTATTGTAGGCTGCGTCCAAATAATCAAAAAACCAAGAGCGTATTTTAAAAAAAACCTAATTCAAGTTTTCGCTATCTTCTCCTTAACCCTCCTAGTTTTCCAAATTTCATGGGGACTGAATTACTACAGAACGCCACTTCATGAGTCCTTGGGTTATAGTCTAGAGTATAATGAAATTGAATTGACAGAAACGCTAAATAAACTCATTGAAATAAACAATGAACTCCACGGAAGACTAACTAATTCAGACTCTGTTCCAGTGAGGATTCCGTATTCTAAGGACGTTTTGGCCAAGATGATCGAAAATGACTTTTCTTTTGAAGCGCAACAATATCAAGTAAAACCTTTTGTAAAAAATTCTCTTTGGAGCACGCTTCTTAGCTATATGGGATATGCAGGTTACCTCAATCCATTAACCCTCGAATCACAAGTAAACAGACATATACCCAAATTGAATTACATTACCACACTAGCCCATGAAATGGCACATCAACTGGGTATTGCTGCTGAAAATGAAGCCAATTATATTTCCTTTTACACCACCATCAATCATCAAGATCCTTTTGTTCAATATGCGGGCTATAGTTTTGCATTTCGTTACTGTTATTCAGAGTTATTTAAAGCAAATCCTGAAAAAGCGAAAGATTTGATTTCCAATCTCAAACCCGGAATCATCAAAAATTTCAGTGCACTTTCCTCCTTTTGGAAGCAGTATCAAAATCCCTTTGAGCCTTATCTAAAAAAAGGATACGATTCGTATTTAAAAGCAAATGGACAAGTCCTAGGAATTCAAAGTTACAATGCTATGGTTGCACTTGTTATTGCTCATTCCAAGAGTACTTCTTATACTCTTGATAAGTTCTATTAATTTTTTTTAAAATCCGTTAGATTTTAAAATACCTTGCAATAGTGAAAATACTATCTAGCATTCAAAATCCTGAGCTAAAAAGGCTTCGTTTACTTTTTCAAAAATCTCGTGAACGAAAAAAACAAAAACGCTTTGTTATCGAAGGTGAAAGAGAAATAAAAAAAGCAATTAGGGGAGGCTACAGTTTAGAATCTATTTTTATGCACGAAAGTGCAACAGATGACTTTAATTCCTTACTTAATTTACTCATAGACACAAGAAAATACAGCATACAAGCAGGAGTTTTTGAAAAATTGAGTATTCGTTCTGGGTCAGAAAAGATTATTGCTATTGCGCAAAATAAATCGCATGAATTGGCTGAACTAAAACTCGATAAAACCTCTATTATTTTAATTATTGAGGCTCCTGAAAAACCAGGAAACATTGGAGCGCTCTACCGTACCGCTGCCGCTTCGAATATGGATGCCGTGATTATTGCCAATCCTAAAACAGATTTTTACAATCCCAACAGCATTCGGTCTAGCTTAGGAAGTCTATTTTTATTACCCACCGCAATGGCTTCATCTGATGAAGTTATCCCCTTTTTAAAAGAAAGAAAAGTTAGCATCTTAACCGCTGCCATTCACCCCGATGCAATGGCTTATGATCAATTTCATTACCCCCCGCCTTGCGCTCTTGTCATGGGAACCGAAAGCACAGGTCTAGATCAACTTTGGTTAGAAAAAACGGATCAAAATTTGATTATACCGATGGCAGATGAAGTAGATTCCTTAAATTTATCTGTTTCGGCAGGGATTTTGATGTATGAATCTCAACGTAAAAACAATCGATTTTAAAAACACTACTTTCTTTAGTATATTGAAACAAAGATGATCATTGACCAAGAGATAGAAAATAAAGAAATAGCCAAGCAATACAAAGAATTGCTTCGGATCAGCTATCAATCACTAAGTGATACGGATAAAAAAATGATTCGTTTGGCATTTGACACTGCTGTTGAGGCGCATAGTAGCCAACGCAGAAAGTCGGGCGAAGCTTATATTTTCCATCCTATTAGTGTTGCAAAAATTGTCGCGCACCAAATTGGTCTTGATGCAACTTCTATCTGTGCCGCTTTATTACATGATGTTGTTGAGGACACTCCAGTTACGCTTCAAGACATTGAGCGGTTGATGGGGAATTCAATTGCAAAAATTGTTCATGGATTAACCAAAATATCAAGTCTTAAAAAAGACAAAGATATTTCACTTCAAGCAGAGAATTTTAGAAAAATGCTACTCACATTAAATGATGATGTTAGAGTAATCATTATTAAAATTGCTGACCGTTTGCATAATATGCAAACCATGGACTCAATGCCTGAGTATAAGCAAGTTAAGATTGCTTCAGAAACACTCTATATTTATGCTCCTTTAGCCCATAGAATTGGATTGTATACTATTAAAACAGAACTTGAAGATTTAAGTTTAAAATACACCGAACCGCAGCGCTATCTATCAATTAAAGAAAAGATTGATGAAAGCATTGAGGCACAAAATGACTACATCAGTTCATTTTCAAAGTTTATTTCTCAAGAATTGAAAAAAGAACGCCTTAAATACAACATTAAGGGAAGGAGTAAATCGATTTATTCGATTCATAAAAAAATGTTAGCGCAAAATGTTTCCATTGATCAGATCTATGACAAATTTGCGATTCGAATCGTTTACGATTGCCAAAGAGCAAAAGAAAAATTTATAGCTTGGAAAATATATTCAATCATAACCGATCATTTTATCCCCAACCCTACCCGACTAAGAGACTGGATTTCTGCTCCGAAATCCAATGGATATGAAGCGCTACATATTACCGTAATGGGGCCTATGAATAAGTGGGTAGAAGTTCAAATTCGATCCAGTCGAATGCATGAAATTGCTGAAAAAGGATACGCAGCGCATTTTAAATACAAACAGGGAGAACAAAAAGATATTGGAATTGAAAGTTGGCTCAATCGTCTTCAAGAAGTATTAGAAAACAACTCTGGAAATGCTGTTGATTTTGTAGAAGATTTCAAGCTAAACCTTTACGCTAAAGAAATTTTTGTATTTACTCCAAAAGGAGATTTAAAATCTTTGCCCCAAGGGGCAACTGCCCTTGACTTTGCTTTTGCCATACATTCAGAAATTGGTAAAAAAACTCGAGGGGTTAGAGTCAATGATCGCCTTGTCCCATTGAGTAAGGAACTTAAAAGTGGAGATCAAATTGAGGTTATTACTTCCGAGTCATTAAAGCCCTCTAAAAACTGGTTAGATTTTGTAATCACTTCCCGTGCGCGTTCTATTATTAAGTCCTCCTTGAATGAAGAAAAAAAGGAAAGAGCCGAAGAGGGAAAAGAAATTTTGAGGAGAAAACTAAAACAACTCAAAATTACCAGTAATGATAAAACCATTCAAAGTATGTTGCTATTTTTCAAGTTTAACTCCAGTCAAGATCTATTTTATAGAGTTGGAATCGGAACTTTAGACAATAAGCAACTTAAAGAGTTTGCAGGTGCATATAATAATTCCGTATTGAATTTTTTCAAAAAAAGGATACGTTCGAAAAATCCGGAGGATATCATTACCAATAATGAGATTACAGAAAAGTTTGACAAACTTGTCTTTGGTAAAGAAAAAGAAGCCATGGCTCACAGTTTTTCCAATTGTTGTAATCCGATCCCTGGGGACGCTGTTTTTGGCTTTATCACAGTTAATGGGGGAATTAAGGTACATAACAAAGATTGTCCAAACTCCCTAGCGTTACAGTCCAATTATGCCTACCGAATTTTACCTGCAAAGTGGGTTGATTCTTCCTCTGAAGAATATTCTGCCGTACTAAGATTATCAGGAATTGATACCCGAGGGTTAGTCAATGAAGTCACTCGAATGATTTCTAACAACAGTAATATAAATATTAACAAAATCAACTTTGACACGAATGATCAATTTTTTACTGGGGTGATCCATGTAAGTGTTCAAAATATTAACATTCTTAACAAATTGGTTCAAAATTTAGCTCGAGTAAACGGAATTGACAAAATTGTCAGGGAATAAGCCTTTATAACTATCTTTGCAAAATGATTAAAGAAAAATCAAATCAAGATATCGTCAAAGAAGTTTTTATTAACTTCTTGGATCAACAGGGGCATCGTAAAACACCCGAGCGATTTGCTATCCTTTTTGAAATCTATGACAACAAGGAGCATTTTGATATAGAGTCGCTTTACATCAAAATGAAAAATAAAAATTATAGAGTAAGTAGAGCTACCCTTTATAATACGATCGAACTGTTATTAGAATGTGGTTTGGTTCGCAAACATCAGTTTGGAAAAAATCAAGCCCAATACGAAAAATCATATTTTGATCATCAGCATGATCACATGATACTTACCGATACTGGAGAAGTGAAAGAATTTTGCGACCCTAGAATCCAACAAATAAAGAAAACAATTGAAGAGGTTTTTGATGTTGATATTCACAAGCATTCTTTATACTTTTACGGCACTAAAAAGAAATAAAAAATAAATCCAAAAAACATGGCGGTAGATTTGCTACTCGGGCTTCAGTGGGGAGACGAAGGAAAAGGAAAAATAGTTGATGTATTAACCACTTCTTATGATATTATCGCTCGATTTCAAGGAGGTCCAAATGCAGGTCATACGCTTGAATTTGAAGGTAACAAACACGTATTACACACTATTCCGTCCGGAATATTTCATCCAAAAGCAATCAATTTAATTGGAAATGGAGTCGTAATTGATCCTGTAATTTTCAAAAAAGAAATCGACAATTTAGCTCCTTACCAACTAGATTTTTCTGAAAAATTATTAATTTCTAAAAAAGCACATCTAATACTACCCACCCACCGCTTGTTGGATGCGGCCTCAGAAGCAGCAAAAGGAAAAGCTAAAATTGGATCTACCCTCAAAGGAATTGGACCTACCTACATGGATAAAACCGGTAGAAATGGAATCCGCCTGGGTGATATTCTTGCAACCGATTGGGAAGAAAAATACAAACGTCTCACCCAAAAACATTTGGGAATGCTGAAAGCATATGACGCTTCGATTGAATATGATCTGAAAAGTATGGAAATTGCGTTTTCAGAAAGCATCACCGCTTTGCGTCAATTCAAATTGGTGGACAGTGAGCAATATCTTATCGAAGCACAGAGAGAAGGAAAAAAGATTTTGGCAGAGGGCGCTCAAGGATCTCTTTTAGATGTTGATTTTGGGACCTACCCATTCGTTACCTCATCCACCACCACAGCTGCGGGTGCTTGTACTGGCCTTGGTGTTGCTCCCAACAAAATAAAAGAAGTTTACGGGATTTTTAAAGCCTATACCACGCGTGTAGGAAGCGGCCCCTTCCCTACCGAGCTTTTTGATGAAGATGGAGAAACCATGGGGAGAGTTGGTCATGAATTTGGTGCCACTACAGGTCGTTCAAGACGCTGCGGATGGATTGATTTAGTTGCTCTAAAATATTCAATTCAAATCAATGGAGTGACCCAATTAATGATGATGAAAGGGGATGTTCTCTCAGGTTTTGAAAAATTAAAAATCTGTACCGCCTACAAGACAACATCGGGAGTTATGGAGTATTTCCCTTACGATATCAACTCAGGAATTGAGCCTATTTATGAAGAGATTCCAGGCTGGAAAGAAGATTTAACTCAAATGACAGAAGCTTCTCAGTTTCCTGCAAATTTTCAAGCCTATATCGATTATTTAGAGAAGGCACTAGAAACACCCATTAAAATTGTTTCAGTAGGCCCTGATCGGAAGCAAACTATTTTCAGATAAAAAATATCAAAGGATATGGGGTTGCACTTGCGTTCAATTTTGCTGATTTATTGTAGCCTTTTTTTCAATGTTATCCTTGCTCAAGAACCAAAAATTATTGAGATCAGACAAGCTGGAGGATCAACACAAGATCAAGCCCGCTTCCCTGGAGCTAATATCCTTTTTAAATCTCCAGAAAAACGAGTTCTCCTTTTTCATGAAGGTGCTTTAATCGAATCGGATCAAGCTTATTTTTATGCAAAAGACAATTATTTTAGAGCACTCGGATCTGTAGTTTTTACACAAGGAGATAGCCTAAGAATGACTTGTAACACCATTGAATATGATGGAAAAACTAAAACCGCAATTGCTATTGGCAATGTAGACCTAGAACGACCTGACATGAATCTTAAAACAGAAAGATTGGATCTGGACAGGATAAATCAAGAAGCTTTTTATAATACAAAGGGAATTATTGTCGATAGTGCAAGTACGCTTACAAGCAATCGAGGAACTTATTTTATGGATCAAAAAAAGTATCGTTTTACCTCAGACGTAACCATCGTAAATCCAGATTATATTGTCAATTCTGAGCAACTCGATTATTTTACAGAATTAAACCAAGCCTACTTATATGGTGCCTCAAAAATTAAAGGGGAAGCCTACACCATTTTGTGTGAACGTGGCTTTTATGATTTAGATCGTGAAAAAGGTATCTTTAAAAAAAATGCAACTTTATACTACGACAATAAAATAATCAAAGGGGACAGTTTATATTTTGAAAGTGAAAGTAATTATGCAGCAGCAACAAAAAATATCAGTATTGTTGACTCCCTTAATAATTCGATTATCACAGGGCATTATGGTGAGATTTTCAAAGCTAAAGACTCCGCAATAATTACACGTAGAGCTATGGCCATCAATATTGTTGACCAAGATTCATTATTCATTCATGCAGATACACTTGTTGCCACTGGTCCTGAAGAGAAAAGAATTTTGAGAGGATATTATGATGTCCGAATCCTGAAAAGTGATATTCGAGGGAGATCAGACTCTATTTATCTGGATGAATCCATCGGACTGACAAAACTTTTGAACAAACCCCTTACCAAAAAACAAGAACAAGTATTTACCGAAGCGGATCGAAATGCCAACAATCCCGTTTTATGGTTTGGTGAAAGTCAAATGTCAGGAAATAAAATTTTACTTCTTTCAGATCTTGAAACAAAAAAATTAGACTCCATTAAAATTACAGGGAATGTGTTTATTATTGAAAAAGACACCCTAAGTGAAGAGGGGTATCAACAAATTAAAGGAGGACTCTTGGACGGGTCTTTTAAAGAAGGTAAGCTAGACAACATCGTCATTACGAAAAATACGGAAATGGTGTATTATTTATACAATGACGAAGATTTACAACTCATTGGAATTGATAAAACGACTTGTAGTGCACTTCAAATGAACTTTTTAGACGGAAAAATTGATGATATTACTTTTTTGGTAAGTCCGGTCGGTGACGTCTTTCCTGAAGAAGAAATTCCATTGAACGATCGAACTTTAAAAGGGTTTATATGGAGAATCAATGAACGTCCCGAAACGGTAGAAGATCTGTTTGATGCAAATGACAAAGAAGAGCAATTTCCAGAGATTTTAAAATTTAAATTTCCCTTAGAACCCGAAGTAAAAGAAGTTGAAAAAACACCACAATGAGTTTGCTTCAAGATGACTTTTTGAACTATCAAGCCAAAACAACTCCTCATCCATTGGGTATAGAAGTTAAAAGAGCAAAAGGTTCATACATCACTGCAAATTCAGGTAAAAAATATTTAGATTTTGTGGCGGGTGTTTCTGCCTGTAGTTTAGGGCACTGCCATCCCAAAGTGGTTTCAGCCATTCGCAAACAAGCTAAAAAATACATGCATGTCATGGTTTATGGGGAGTTTGCCCAAGAACCCGCTGTTCATCTTGCCAAAGAATTAATTGCTTTACTCCCAGACAACCACCATTCTGTTTATTTAACCAACTCAGGAACTGAGGCAATAGAAGGTGCATTGAAATTAGCTAAACGAGCAACGGGAAGAGGTGAACTCATTGGTGCGGTGAATAGTTATCATGGCAGCACCCAAGGCGCTTTAAGTCTTTTAGGTTCCGAACATCAAAAAGTGGGGTACCGCCCCTTACTTCCCAACATACGATTTATTCGCTTCAATTCTGAAGAAGATTTATCTCTAATCACGACCAAGACAGCTGCTGTATTATTGGAAACCATACAAGGAGGAGCAGGATTTATTCTTCCAGAGAATGATTTTTTAAAGAAAGTTAAAGATCGGTGTGAAGCCACAGGAGCACTATTGATTTTGGATGAAATCCAACCTGGATTTGGTAGAACGGGTCGCTTTTTTGGCTTTGAATATTTTAATGTCAAACCCGATATCATTGTCTTGGGTAAAGGGATGGGAGGAGGTTTGCCTGTTGGAGCTTTTACTGCATCACATGAGTTAATGTCACTTCTAGAAGACAATCCCAAACTGGGACATATAACTACATTTGGTGGAAATCCACTTATTGCAGCCGCCTGTTTAGCTACCTTGAAAGTAATCAGAGATTCAAAAATATTACAAGAAATTCCAGAAAAAGAAGCCTTGTTTCGTTCCGAATTAAATCATCCAAAAATAAAATCTATTCATGGAAAAGGATTGATGCTTGCTCCTATTTTAGAAAACCCCGAACAAGCAAATCAAGTTATTTTAAAATGCATTGACCGAGGGCTTTTACTTTTTTGGCTTCTCTGGGAAAAAAAAGCACTTCGCATCTCCCCACCTTTAACTATCTCTCGTAAGGAAATCAAAAAAGGGTGCGCTATTCTTCGTTCTGTTTTAGATGAAATCTAATCTGTTTTGTGTTAATTAATTTGTTAAAAACAATACACCAGTGAAACAAAATCATCGCTAGGTAGTTATTAAATTTAAGTAATAGTTTAGATACCATTTTATGCTGAATTACAATTCGGAAAATGTCCAATCTTCCATCACTAAATTTGAGCACATGCTCAAAACAAACCATGTCTACTTTTTTGACGCTCAGGAGTTTGAAGATATCATTGTGCATTACCTTGGTTTTGGTGACAATCAATTAGCAAAAAAAGCGCTGAAGATGGGGCTTGAGCAACACCCCTCAAACATTGAGTTAATGATGCTTCAAAGTGAAGTTTTCATTTTAGATGAAAAGTTTGACAATGCAATTGAACTTTTAAATTACATTCAAAAAATAGCTCCTCTAGAAGAAGAAATCGCACTTCAAAAAGCGACGATTGCTTCAAAGACTGGAGACCATAAAGGATCAATAGGCTTTCTACATACTGCCTTGGAATTCTCTGAGGATCCTGTTGAAATATGGAACTTGTTAGGAATGGAGCACTTACTGGCAGAAGAATATGAAGATGCAGAATATTTTTTTAAAAACTGTCTTTTAAACAATCCCGAAGATTATCCTGCTCTGTATAATCTTTTGTATTGCTATGAACAATTAAACAAAGACGAGGAAGCAATTGCTACGCTTAATCAAGTATTGGAAGTTGATCCTTATTGTGAAGTAGCCTGGTTACAACTGGGTAAATTATTTATCAAATTAGGGAAAACCAAGGACGCGATTTCTGCCTTTGAATTTGCAATTATCAGCGATGATACCTTCACAGGTGCCTATATTGAAAAAGGGAAAATCCTAGAACGTATTGGACGAATCAACGAGGCAATAGAAAATTATGAAGTTGCACTGAATACAACGGAACCCAGCGCTTTTATTTTTCAAAGTATCGGTCGCTGTCATGAAAAATTAGGAAATGACCGATTGGCACAAAAATTTTATTTAAAATCAGTTCAAGCAGAACCAACTAACGAGAAAGGTTGGGAATCGTTGATAAATTATCATGTACAAACTGAAAACTATAAAAAAGCGCAACATTATTTAAACAGCGCTTTGGAAGTCAATAGTGATTCTTTTCTACTTTGGATTCAAAGTGCTACAATATACAAAGCACAAAACCAAAACGAAAAAGCTCTAGCAGGCTACGAAAAGATCCTTGATATGGGTTATTTTGAGCATAATTTTTTGCTCGATTACATTGATCTTTATCTTGAAATGGAACAATGGCAAAATGCCTATCAAGTGGCTCAAACAGCATTTAAAGGATATCCAGAAAGTAAAGAATTAAAATTAAGACTTGGGGGCTGTAGTTTAATTGCCGGAAAATCTGAAGAAGCTGAGTTTCATCTAAATCCAACTAATCTACAAAAACAAGACTTTGATTTAATTCTTCAACTCTTTTCCAAAGCGGATCCATCTCTGTTTAGTCCGTTTTTATCCAAATAATTGAGGAATACACACAAATAAAAAGGGTTTTCTACCTTTGCATTAATTAACATAAGTAAACCATCCATGCGTTATCTACTTCTCTATTTGAAAGGAATGTTAATGGGAGCAGCCGATCTAGTTCCTGGTGTTTCTGGCGGAACCATCGCACTCATTACTGGAATTTACAAAGAGCTTCTTGAAAGTGTAAATGCTGTTTCCCTAAGTAGCTTGAATCTTTTAAGGAAAGATGGGATTGTAGCTGTATGGAAAAAAATAAATGGCCCCTTTCTTCTGGCTGTTTTTGGAGGAATCCTTTCCAGCATACTCTTACTCTCTAGACTTTTGGAATGGCTAATGCTCCACGAAACCATCGGACTTTGGGCTTTCTTTTTTGGTCTTTTAGTTGCGAGTATTGTTTACCTCATAAAAACCGACCTAAGTTTTGATGTACCTTCTGTCCTCTACCTATGTCTCGGAGCACTTATCTCTTTCATCGTGACCCAACTTCAAGGAGGCCAAGAGGAAATCAGTCTTTGGTATTTGTTTCTTTCCGGTTTCATTGGTATATCGGCAATGATCTTGCCCGGACTATCCGGAGCCTATATTTTATTCGTGATGGGGGTATATCAAACAATCATCTCCTACGTCAGACAGGCACAAGATTTAATTCTCAACTTTGATCAAGCTACTTTTCTTTTAGTTGGAAGTGGATTGGTTGTTTTTATTTTAGGAATCATTACAGGCTTAAAAGTCTTTTCAAAGTTTTTAACATGGCTTTTAGAACGTCATCCCAAACAAATCATGGCTGTACTTATTGGATTGATGATTGGAGCACTTCACAAGGTTTGGCCCTGGCAGAATGACGTTTCATCATCAACTACAACTGTAGAAAAAACTATTGCAGTACTTCCTGGTGCTCATCAAGGAGATGCGCCTCAAATTTTAAAAGCAATCCTTTTAATGAGTATTGGCTTCTCCCTTTTATTTATCATGGAACGCACCAAGACCACTCAAAAAAAATGAAATCCCTGACAAAAAAGAGAACTTTTTCTGAAACTTTTTTCCTTCTTTTCAAAGGAATTGCAATGGGGGCAGCCAACAAAGTTCCAGGAGTTTCTGGAGGTATAGTCGCTTTAGTGGGTGGATTTTATGAAGAACTCATTTTTTCATTTCAAAGACTTAATTTAAAAGCACTGAAACTTCTCTTATCTGGACGGTTTAAGTCCTTTTGGGAATATGTCAATGGTCGCTTTTTAATCACTCTCTTTGGAGGGGTTGTCATTAGTTTTTTTAGTATTTCGCTTTTATTGGATTACGCATTAAGTAAAAACGAAGCACTCGTGATGGGTGCTTTTTTAGGGATGATCATCGCTTCTTTATATTTGATTATTAAACAAGTTGAGGATTGGAGAAAATCAACTGTTTTAATTTTAGCTGTTGGATTAATTTTAGGTTTAAGCTTAAGTTTTGCTCGACCTATTTCGGAAAACGATCAACTTCTATTTGTTCTTTTTTGCGGTATTATCAGTGTTTCTGGAATGACCATTCCAGGACTTTCAGGCTCTTTTCTCTTATTAATTTTAGGCAATTACAATCTTCTCTTAGTCGATTCGGTCAATGCACTTTTTAAAGTATTAACTCATTGTATAGTTGGAGATTTTGAGCCCCTCAACGACCCTATTCTTCAACGCTTTTTGATTATAATCGCTGTATTTGGATTGGGATCACTCACCGGTTTGGTTCTTTTCTCCAATCTAATTAAGTGGGTACTCAAGAGCTATCCTCAACACACTTTGGCAGCCATCATTGGTTTTATCGCTGGAACCTTACGTTTAGTATGGCCATGGAAAACAAAGGTTTTAAAATACAATTCTCATGGTGAACCCCTACTAAATAGTGTTGGAAATCAAGAAGTGGCCTCTTATCAATATAGTTTCCCGGATTTCAGTACATTAGAGACCTATGGAGTGATTGCAGCACTTTTTTGTGGAGCGATACTTTTATTTGCAATAGATTATTATGATAAAAAAAGAAATGATAAAGCAATTCGGACTGGTAGGAAAGAATATTGATTACTCCTTTTCAAGAACTTATTTTAAAGATAAGTTTGAAAAGGAAGGATTAAAGAACCACCAGTACCTCAATTTTGATTTTTCTGATATTGAAGCATTTGTAAAACTATTAAAGGAAAAATCTCTCCCCGCTGGGCTCAATGTTACAATCCCTTATAAAAAAGAAGTCATGCCTTTTTTAGACCGTATTTCTGACGAAGCCCAGGCAATAGAAGCCGTAAACACGATTGTTTGGGAGAGCGATGGAAGTACAACAGGGCACAATACAGATCATATAGGTTTTCAAAAAGCCTTGGAGGAGGTCATAAAAACACCTCCGAAAAATGCACTTATTTTAGGGACTGGTGGCGCCTCAGGTGCCATTAAGTTTGTTCTTGAAAAAATGGATTGCAATTTCTCTTTTGTTTCTAGAAATCCAACCTCAACCCAATTAAGTTACGAGACACTGGATGAAGCGCTAATGAACGAAGTTGATCTCATCGTAAACACCACTCCTTTAGGAACTTTCCCTGCTGTGGAAAAAGCACCTCCACTCCCTTATCAATGGATAAACAAGAAACATTTACTTTTTGATTTAATCTACAATCCCATGGAAACTGCCTTTATGAAGCTTGGCGAATCAAAAGGAGCCAAAATAACAAATGGCTACAAAATGCTGATCTACCAAGCAGAAAAATCATGGGAACTCTGGAATTCATAAATTTGTTTATACCATAATAGTATATCTGTTCAAAATTTGACGGATTCTATTTTTAGAATCCAAAAAAATGTATATTATTTGTATATAAGCTACAGACTATGGAAGACAATACCATACCATCGGGTGCGGACGATCAAACGAAACCGCAAGAAATAGAAACTCAACCAGCAGCAGATTCATCCTCTTCTGAACCAGTTGAAGAGTCAGCAATAGAAGATCAAGAGACCCCCTTAAAAGAAACTCCTGAGGAAACTCAAGTAACTACTGAATCCAAAAAAGAAGAGGAAGTTATTGAAACTGCTGAACCAGTTGAAGAGACAGCAAAAGAGGCTCAAGAGTCCACGTTAAAAGAAACTCCTGAGGAAACTCAAAAAACTTCTGAATCCAAAAAAGAAGAGGAAGTTATTGAAACTGCTGAACCAGTTGAAGAGACAGCAAAAGAGGCTCAAGAGTCTCCCTTAAAAGAAACTCCTGAGGAAACTCAAGAAACTTCTGAATCCAAAAAAGAAGAGGAAGTTATTGAAACTGCTGAAGAGATCAATTTATCTGAACTCTCCATGGATGACCTCATTGATTTATTTTCAAAAGTTACTACAAGTGACGATTGGTTTAGAAACAACAAGCAGGTTCAAAATATCAATCGTGCCTTTGAAGAGAAATTTCATGTTGATTTAGAAGCCAACAAACAAAGCTTTATTAAAGAAGGTGGAAATGAAATTGACTTTTATTTCAAGCCTGATTACAAAAAGAAATTCGATCAAATTGGATATGATTACCGTAAAAAAAGACGGGAGCATTATAAGAGTCAGGAAGCGACTCAAAAAGTTAATTTAGAAAAAAAGAAAGCCATCATTGAAGAAATTAAAAACCTCATCAATGTGGAACAAAATATCAACACCATTTACAATAGTTTCCGCGCCTTGCAGGAAAGCTGGTATAATACAGGGGCAATTCCTAGAGCGGATAATCAAAATATCTGGGAAACCTATAAACACCATGTAGAACGCTTTTATGATTTCCTACACTTAAACAGGGAATTACGTGATCTAGATTACAAGCACAATTACGAGGAAAAACTAAAAATAATTGAACAAGCGGAAGCCCTCCAGAATGTTCCTGATATTGTGAGAGCTAGTAGAGATTTAAATACTTTACACCAGCTTTGGAAAAATGATTTAGGTCCTGTTGCAAAAGAGCATAGCGAAGATTTATGGAATCGATTCCAAGAAGCATCGAAAGTTATTCAAGTCAAAAGACAAGCTTACCAGAAAGATATGGTAGGAGCCATGAAGGAAAATTTAGTAAAGAAAGAAACTTTACTCAAGGAAATGAAATCCTTAACTGAAGCTCCTATTGAGACTCATAAAGCATGGCAAAACGCAATAAACAGGTACAACAAACTTCGTGAGGAATTCAAAACAATTGGCTATGTTCCAGCAAAAGACAGTAAAGTAACCTGGCAAGAATTCCGGGAGATTGGACGTGAATTCATGCGGTTAAAAAATGTTTTCTACAAGGAGCAAAAAAAAGAGTACAACCAAAATATTGATGCCAAAAAAGCTTTAATTGAAAAATCAAAGGCGATTGTTGAAAGTGAAACTTGGGAATCCCGATCCCAAGAAATGAAAGACATTCAAAAAGAATGGAGAGTAGTTGGTTTTGTTCCTCGTAAAATCGATAACAAGTTATGGGGTGATTTTTCTGAAGTGCAAAAAACCTTTTTTGATCGCTTAAAATCAGGTTTTCAACGTCTTACTTCCGAACAGGAGGCAATGCAAAAGGAAAAACTTGCACAAATTGAAAAACTTAAAGCCTTTACTTTCTCTACTGATATTGAGACACTTAAAGAAGAATACAATAACTTCTGGGACACTTGGAAGGCCATTAGCAGATTAGACACTGGAAATCAAGAAAAAATTAATTACTCTTTTTCCAATGCCTTGCTCGCAGGAGTCAAGAAAGTGGAATTAGATAATGAAATGAAAAGCGAAATCCTTATGGATTTAAATGCACTCATTCTTCAAGGGGACTCAAAACGTTTACAACAGGAATTACAAACTGCAAGAACCAATGTATCTTCCCTTAAAGCTGAATTGACTCAGTTAGAAAATAATTTAGCCTTTTTCAGTAACTCAAGTTCTGAGAATCCCTTATTTAAAAATGTTGAGAAACAAATTAAAACCTGTCAAAATAAAATTGACAAAGCAACAGAAGATTACATCCGTTTAAAGCAAATTAGAAATTCTCAAGAAAAATCAGCCAAAGAAGTTTCAGGAAAATCAGAACAAGAAACAGAGGAAAGTACTGAGGACAATTAATTTTTAGCCTGTTGCCATAAAGCCTCCATCTCATCCAATGACAATTTCTCAATGGAAGAGCCTTTCTCTTTGGCTTGGGATTCAATAAATTGAAACCGCTGAATGAATTTTTGATTGGTTCGTTCCAATGCAGATTCTGGATTGATTTTCAGAAAACGTGCATAATTTATTAAAGAAAATAAAACATCTCCAAATTCTGCTTCCATGGCTTCTGAATCCCCTTGAACCATAGCTTCATCTAGTTCGGCTAGTTCCTCCAGATACTTATTCCACACCTGTTCTTTAGTATTCCAATCAAAACCAACCCCTGCGGCCTTTTCTTGCATTCGCTGTGCTTTAATTAACGCAGGCAAACCTTGAGGTACCCCCTCCAAAACACTTTGCTTTCCCTCAGACAATTTCAAAGCTTCCCAATTTTTCTTCACCTCATCAGCATCAGAAACGGACACCTCTCCATAGATATGGGGATGTCTGTAGATTAGCTTTTCAATAATGTCATTGGTTACATCGGCAATGTCAAAAGCATCTTCTTCACTTCCCAGTTTAGCATAAAAAACGATGTGAAGTAGAAGATCCCCTAACTCTTTCTTGATTTCATTGAGATCTTTATTTAAGATAGCATCACCTAACTCGTAAGTTTCCTCAATTGTCAAATGACGTAAGGTCTCAAAGGTCTGCTTCTGATCCCAAGGGCATTTTTCGCGTAGTTCATCCATGACCTCCAGCAATCGCCCAAAAGCTTCTAGTTTGGATGCTTTGGAATTCATTCCTTTTTGGTTGTTGTAGATTTTTTAGCAGTAGGTTTCTCCTTTTTTTTCTTTGTTTTGGGCTCTGGAGAATCAATCAGTTTTTTTTGGAGTAAAAGATTGTACCATTGAATGATTTTTTTAATATCACTTGGATACACTCGTTCTTCGTCGTAATTGTCCAAGATATCAAAGAAATACGCCTCTAAATCCACAGCTGCAGCTTTTGGACTTACACTTGCCTTTTTTCCTTCTTCTTTCTTCAGTATTTTTTCAAAAACCTCAGCCAATGGGATTTCAGATCCGATACAATAAATCTGAATTTCACTTAAGATATTTATTTGACTGTTTATAGATGTGGTAATACGTTTTCCATCCACAAGAGACCGAGCAACAATACCACTTCGGGTTTGAGCCTCCATTTCAAAAAGACCAGGTCTTCCAGAAATCGCTAAAATTTTATCTAATTGCATATTATCGTTTTGGTTTGTTTGGAAATTTCATGGGATAATCTACCTGAATAGCTCCCTTTGAAATTGAATTTAATCTATTTTTTAACAGTCGTCTTTTTAATGGAGTGAGATGATCTGTAAACAACACCCCTTCAATGTGGTCATATTCATGCTGAACGACACGAGCTGCTAGACCTGTTAATACTAACTCATGTGCTTGGAACAGTTCGTCAAAATATTGAATTTTAACTCTCTCGTTTCGACTCACATCCTCACGTACATCTGGAATACTCAAGCAGCCTTCATTAAACTCCCAAAGTGGACCCTCCTCTTCAATGATTTCGGGATTTATAAATACTTTTTTGAATGTTTTTAACACCTCAATCTCTTCTTTTTCTAGTTCCTCATCTTCTGAAAAGGGAGCCGCATCAATCACGAATAGACGAATAGACAAACCAATTTGAGGGGCAGCTAGACCCACACCATTGGAAGCGTACATGGTTTCCCACATGTTCTCAATGAGTTGATCCAATTTTGGATAGTCCTTTGTTATCTCATCTGCTTCTTTTTTTAATACGGGAGCACCGTAAGCTACAATCGGTAAAATCATAGTGTATTTGTTTTAAAATCTAAGTAAGATTGCAAAATTAGTGTAGCACTTACCTGATCAATCATTCCCTTATTAGCGCGTTGCTTCTTCTTTAATCCTCCATCGATCATGGATTGAAAAGCGAGCTTGGAAGTATATCGTTCGTCATAACGTTCGATAGTTTGAGCAGGAAAGTGATTTTTAAGTTTTTCAATAAAATCCTTTATGTGTAATTCCACCGTTCCCGGAGCACCATCTTTTTGAAGTGGTTTTCCCACAATAAAAGTCTCGACATCCTCTGTTTTACAATAGTTTTTTAAAAAAGGAATGACTTCTGAGGTAGGTAAGTTATTGAGTCCGCTTGCAATCATTTTTAGAGGATCAGTACAAGCCAGTCCTGTCCGTTTTGTTCCAAAATCAATTCCAACTAAAGCACCCATTAAACTTTTTTTGCAAATATACCTTTTTCAAAAAGATAAGCTTCATATCAATCTTTTTGAATTCTTTACATTTGTGAAAAAATTAGAAAATGAAAAACATAATCGAAGCTGCATGGGAGAATCGCTCCCTCCTAGAAGAAAAACAAACACAAGATACCATCCGATCCGTTATCACTCAACTGGATGAAGGAAAACTTAGAGTAGCGCAACCTACTGAAGAGGGATGGCAGGTGAACGAATGGGTGAAAAAAGCGGTAGTATTGTATTTTCCAATCCAAAAAATGGAAACCCTAGAAGCGGGTCCTTTAGAATTTCATGATAAAATGCCATTAAAAAAAGGCTATAAAGAAAAAGGGATTCGAGTAGTACCCCATGCAGTAGCAAGACACGGCGCTTATTTATCAGCAGGTGTTATTTTAATGCCGAGCTATGTGAACATTGGCGCCTATGTTGATGAAGGAACTATGGTAGATACTTGGGCAACGGTAGGTAGTTGCGCACAAATAGGCAAGAATGTTCATTTAAGTGGTGGTGTAGGAATTGGCGGTGTTTTAGAGCCTTTACAAGCCGCTCCAGTAATCATTGAAGACAATGCTTTTTTGGGATCAAGAAGTATAGTAGTTGAAGGGGTTCGTGTAGGGAAAGAAGCAGTACTGGGTGCCAATGTCGTATTGACAGCTTCCACAAAAATAATTGATGTTACAGGTTCTGAACCCATCGAAACGAAAGGATATGTCCCCAATCGATCCGTGGTGATTCCTGGAAGTTATACCAAGACATTTCCAGCAGGAGATTTTCAAGTTCCTTGTGCATTAATCATCGGAAAACGTAAAGAAAGTACAGATAAAAAAACCTCCTTAAATGACGCCTTGCGGACGCACAATGTTGCGGTATAATACAAAATATATTTTCCTTTTATGATTCATAAAGCTTTAGCCGCTTTAGAAAACAAGCAAACGATACTGTACCCTACAGATACAGTTTGGGGTATTGGTGGCGATGCTTTGGATCCAGAAGTTGTTCAAAATATTTATACGCTCAAACAACGTGTGGATCACAAAGCTTTAATTGTATTGGTTAAAGACATGGTCATGTTAAAAAAATATGTTCAAGAAATTCCAGAAGTGGCATTCAAATTTCTGGATGAAGAACGCCCCACAACCCTAATCTATCCAAAAGGCATTCATTTAGCATCCAATCTTATAGGATCAGATGGCTCTATTGGGATAAGAATTCCAAGACATGCATTTTGTCAGGAATTACTTGCTGCATACGGAAAACCAATCATCTCTACCTCGGCCAATATTAGTGGATGTGAGACTCCAAAAAACTTTAATTCCATTGATTCAAAAATTTTGGAAGGGGTTGACTATGTTGTACCTTTGCAAAAAGAAACCAATCAAAGTCAACCTTCAAGAGTTATAAAAATTGAAGTTGATGGAACAGTTCAGATTCTACGTGCGTGAAATTAGTTAAGGATTTTTCTAAAACCCTCTCAAGCCCAGTGTTTAAGGTCTTGCAAGAAACAGTTGCAAACTCAGATACCAAAGGCTTTGTCATTGGTGGGTTTGTAAGAGATCATCTCTTAAATCGCTCTCAAAAAAAGGATATTGATATTGTGGCTTTGGGATCAGGGATTGATCTTGCCCTTGCTGTTCAAAAAAAACTAGCAGGTGCTAAAGCGGTACAAATATTCAAAACCTATGGGACTGCAATGGTCCAGTGGGAAGATATCGATTTAGAATTTGTAGGAGCTCGTAAAGAATCTTACTCTAAAGAAAGTAGAAATCCAGAGGTAAAACCAGGTACTTTAGAAGATGACCAAAATCGACGTGACTTTACTATCAATGCGTTGGCTATTAGTCTCAATCCTGAGGATTTTGGCACTCTAATTGATCCCTTTAATGGACTAAAAGATTTAGAAGAAGGTATTTTACGTACCCCCCTAGATCCAGATATTACCTATTCTGATGATCCGCTTCGCATGATGAGGGCCATTCGCTTCGCAGCCCAGTTAGATTTTACTATCGATTCGGCTTCTTTTGAAGCTATTAGTCGCAATGCACATCGAATTGATATTATTACTAAAGAGCGTATTGTAGAAGAATTACACAAAATATTAATGACTCAAAAGCCCTCTAAAGGCTTTATTTTATTAGAAAAAACTGGACTTCTTCAGAGAATACTTCCAGAATTGATTGATCTAAAAGGTGTTGAAGAAATTGAAGGACAAAAACACAAAGATAACTTTTACCACACTTTAGAAGTCGTTGATAATTTGTGCAAAAACAGTAATGACCTTTGGCTACGTTGGGCGGCTTTACTACATGATATTGGCAAAGCTCCTACAAAAAAATTCAAACCCCCCGTTGGCTGGACCTTCCACAACCACGAATTCGTGGGAGCGAAAATGACCTACAGGCTTTTTAAACGCTTAAAAATGCCACTAAATGAAAAAATGAAATTCGTTCAGAAGATGGTTTTCATGAGCTCTCGACCCATTATTATTGCTGAAGAACAAGTGACTGATTCTGCTATAAGACGGTTAGTTTTTGATGCTGGACCTTTTATTGATGACTTGATAACACTATGTGAAGCTGATATCACAACCAAAAATCCAGAACGCTTTAAACGCTATCACAATAATTTTAAAATTGTTCGTGAAAAAATTATTTTAGTTGAAGAAAAAGATCATTTAAGAAACTTCCAACCCCCTATTACTGGAGAGACCATAATGAAATATTTTGACCTCAAACCCTCGAAAGAAATTGGGCTGATAAAAGAAGCCATAAAAGAAGCGATTTTAGAAGGAGAGATTCCAAATGAACAAAAGGCCGCTTTTGAAAAAATGAAAACAGAAGGAAAAAAACTTGGACTTACATTTCATGAAAAAACAATTTAAAATACTAATTGTCACCAGTTTGATTCTTGTTTATCTGGTCATTGCAGCAGGATCAATAGTTCGTATGACAGGAAGTGGAATGGGTTGTCCTGACTGGCCTAAGTGTTTTGGGTATTTAATACCACCCACAGAACGAAACCAACTGGATTGGAAATCCAATCACCAATATCATGAAGGAGAAGTGATTATTCTGAACGAAAGTTTGCGTATTGCTTCATCCGATTTTACCTCACAAGAAGCATACCAACCAAAAAATTGGGAAGCCTACACAAAACATGATTATGCGCTTTTTAATGCTACCCATACTTGGATTGAATTCATCAACCGCCTATTAGGTGTATTAGCTGGGTTAGCCACTCTATTTCTATTTATTAGTTCTTTATGGAGAGTAAAAACAGACCCAACCTCAACCTTATTGGCTTTTCTTGTTATTCTTGGAATGGGATTTCAGGGATGGTTAGGGAAAACAGTCGTTGACTCCAACTTACTCCCTTTTAAAATAACCCTCCATATGGTAATGGCCCTATTACTTGTGCTAGTATTGGTCATTCTTTTAGCCCGAGAAAAACAGTCCGAAACATTCTTAAAGAACACTTCAAGACTTCAAAAGGTTTTAGGAGTTGGATTGATTTTAACCCTTGTTCAAATTGGAATGGGAACCCAAGTTCGTCAGTTTGTGGACGAACAAATGCATCTTTTTAATTTAGAGCAAGCTTCATCTTGGCTAGCTGATGCACCGATTCTATTTTATTTCCATCGAAGTTTTTCCCTACTTGTTCTTCTCGTTCATGGCTACTTGGGTTATTTACTGTTCCAAAACAAAACAATACCCACAGTATTTATCGTTATTTTATCTTTACTTGGTGTAGAAATTTTGTCAGGAATTTGGATGTACTACTTTGATTTTCCCTTTTCTTCTCAATCCCTTCATCTGGTATTAGCTTCCTTATTATTTGGAGCACAAAGTTATTTTATGTTGACCCTTAAAAAACAATTATGATTTATAGAATTCGAGTTATTTTAGATGTTAAAGAGGATGTACTTCGCGATATCGAAATTGATGAAACGGCTACTTTAGAAGATTTACATCATGCCGTTACACAAGCTTTTGGCTTCTTAGGTAATGAAATGGCCTCCTTTTACGCCACCAATGATGAGTGGGAACAAGGAGAAGAAATGCCGTTGGAATCTATGGATATTGCGCAACCAAATTATGGTGAAACTTTACTGAATACTATTTTTTCAGCTGAAGTGCATAAATTACTTTATATCTATGATTTCCTTAATCTATGGACTTTTTTCATTGAATTGATGGAAGTTGGAGAATTGATTGTGGGTACAAACTATCCCAATCTTATTCATGCTGAAGGAGAAGTTCCAGAGGAAGCTCCAGACAAATCCTTTGAAAGCGACACACCTTTTAAAGAAGAAGGTTTTGAAGACAGTCTTGATGATGAAGATTCAAATCAACAAGATTATAACGATGGTGATTATTACTAAAACTGACTGTGAGTGTCTACCTTTTCATAATGCTTTCGAACGTATTCAAATGAGGCCTTCATAATATCTCCCATTGTTTTACTGTTCAAAAAAGCTTTGTCTTGGGTAAACTTGTAAATTTCATTTCGTAAACGTTCCAAATTTTCTGGAAGCGTAAATAATTCTAGCTGCATGGTTTTTACCAATTTGTTGAGTCGATTCCCTGAACTGATGATACGTCTGGCAACTATAGAGCGCTCTTCTATTTTATACTGATTGATAGAATCATGAGTAAGTTTTGAACGAACCAAGTCCATAATGGGTCCATTCTCTTTAAAAAACTGGGGACGATAAACGGACAAACGTCCCTCAAAGGACTGCTGATCAAAATCAATTGGACGAATCTTGTAGACTACTTGATCAAAATCGTGCGTTGGAACCACTACATAATTATAAGCGCGCATATCCCCCAACAAACGAATCATGCTTCGCTCGTTAAATTTGACATACTCTTTTGCAATTTGAGCTTTCTCAGCTTCATTACATTGAGGCAGAAACTCTTTCATAAAGGTGTCACCAGGAATTCCAGCAATATGCTCCTCAATCAAGGTATTGTCATTGACCAAAAAATTTAAATTATAAGGCGAAAGCATATGTTCAAATTCCAATCCAAAAATCCGAGAAGCATCTGTCTTTTTAATATAATAGTAGGTGAAATTATCATTCAGAATGTTCCGGACTTTAATACGGAAGGGTTTAGAATTTCCAAAAGTGCAATAATCAATTGCATCGATATTTAAATAGGGAATTCCAGATTCATTTCCATCGGAATGCAATTGGGTATATATTTTCTTTAAACTAAATTCAATCTCTCTTCGCTCACTATCCGTATAATAAACACTCACCCATAGCGTATCATTATCATTCTTATCATAGACGATTACCGAACCCGAAAAGCGAAGTAAGTCATCATAACACACAGGAGTATCAATCCATCTTTCGTAATCTTTTAAAAAAAAAGCCAACTCCTTTGATATTTTAAAAAAAGGCTTCTTTTTGGAAATTAATTTTTCTTCCATATACAGGTTTTATCAAAAATAGTGTTTTAAGCTTAAATTAGTAAGCCTTGAGATAATTGAACTAACTTTATAAAAAATGAATTACAAACGTAACAAATCATTACCCTAATCGTTTAATTTTTAAACCTATGTCTAACACTTTACTACAACTTAACGATCTCACCAAGAAATATGGGAGTCTCACCGCTGTAAACAAACTCTCACTTACTCTCAGCAAGGGGAAAGTTTACGGTCTCTTAGGGCCCAACGGAAGCGGAAAATCCACAACTTTGGGAATGGTGTTGAATGTTATTAATCCCACTTCTGGAACTTTCCAATGGTATGATGGGAATCTAACCACACATGAAGCCCTTAAAAAAATTGGTGCCATAATTGAGCGGCCTAATTTTTACCCCTATATGTCTGCACTGCAGAACTTAACATTGATTTGTAAAATAAAAAAATGCAGTACGGATGCGATAGAAGAGCTGTTAAGACTGGTCAATCTTTGGGATCGAAAGAATAGCAAATTCAGCACTTTTTCTTTAGGGATGAAACAACGCTTAGCGATTGCAGCAGCTTTAGTCAACAAACCTGACCTGTTAATTTTAGATGAGCCCACCAATGGACTTGACCCTGAGGGCATTCACCAAATCAGAAAATTAATTCTGACCATTGCAGAACTAGGAACAACAATTCTTCTCGCTTCTCATTTATTAGACGAAGTAGAAAAAGTATGTACAGATGTAATTGTACTTAAAAATGGTGTTAAATATTATGAGGGTGCTGTTGATGGTCTTTCACAAACACATGGCTATTTTGAAATTGCCACAGAAAACAACAAGCAACTACTCTCCTTTCTAGGAGCTCACTCAGCCATTGGTGAAATTAGTAAAGAAAATCAATACTATAAAGCGACCCTAACAAAAGACCTCAGTACTGCTATTTTTTCTAAAGAAATCCAAGAGGCTGGGATACTGCTTACTCATTTCTCAAAAAAACAACCTTCACTTGAAAGTCAATTTTTATCTTTAACTCAAACCAAATAACATGCGACTCCTACAAATTGAATTATATAAACTTTGGCACAGTAGGATTTCTAAGGTTTTAATCTTTGGATATTTCTCACTCATTTTTAGTATTGCAATACTCAGTACCATCAAAATTGAATTGGGTCCCATAAGTTTTCATTTAGCAGAACAAGGAATCTTTAACTTTCCCTATATCTGGCATTTTAATACCTTTATGATCGCTTTATTAAAGGTGTTTTTTGCGATTATTATTGTTGCGATGATTGGGAATGAGTACGCTAACAAAACATTAAAGCAAAATCTTATCGATGGCTTAAGCAAAGCTGAATTTCTTCGCACCAAAGTGTACGCAATTCTTGCTTTTGTAATGGTCTCTACCCTTTTGGTTTTTATCATTTCGCTAATTTTAGGTGGTATCTATTCTGATTATAATGAACTGCAAATTATATCCATGGATTTGGAGTATTTACTGGCCTATGCGGTCAAACTTTTTGGTTTTTTCACGTTCTGTTTATTTTTATCAATTCTCATCAAACGATCTGCCTTTGCACTAGGCTTTTTGGCCTTATGGCAAGTCATTGAAGGAATTGCATTTGGACTCATGAAGTGGAAACTCTCTGACCTTATTCCGCAAATTTCAGCAGAACAAGTATTTCAGTTTTTTCCATTAAACGCAATGGGAAATTTAATCAAAGAGCCTTTCACTAGACTTTCTGCTATCCAAAATTTAGCCGATCAAATGGGTGAAGCCTTCACAAAAGATTACTCTGTTTCCTTTTTCAATATTGCGATTGTTATCATTTGGTCAGCTTTATTTATTAGAGGTTCTTATTTACTTTTAAAGAGAAGAGATTTATAGTTTCTTTCCGAAAGCTACATCAATATCCATTTGATATTTTGTAATTTTGCATTTTCTAAAATACTATGGATTTTAAACTCGTTTCTGATTTTAAGCCTACAGGCGATCAACCCAAGGCCATTGAAGAAATTGTTACGCAGTTTCAAAACCAAGATCCCTATGTTACCCTCCAAGGAGTAACGGGTTCTGGAAAAACCTTTACCATGGCAAATGCCGTGCAACAACTCCAACGCCCCACGCTTGTTTTGGCACATAATAAAACATTGGCAGCACAGCTTTACTCAGAATTTAAACAGTTTTTCCCAGAAAATGCTGTAGAGTATTTTGTGTCCTACTACGATTATTACCAACCAGAGGCCTACATTCCTACGAGTGGCACGTATATCGAAAAAGACTTATCCATCAATGAGGATATTGAAAAGTTACGTCTCAGCACTACTTCTTCCCTACTCTCTGGACGGCGCGATGTCCTGGTTGTTGCCTCTGTTTCTTGTCTATACGGAATTGGAAACCCTGCTGAATTTGAAAAAAACGTAATTACCATAGAGCGTGATCAAGTCATTTCAAGAACACAACTTATGCATCGTTTGGTTCAAAGCTTATATTCACGTACTACTGCAGAATTTAATAGAGGAAATTTTAGGGTTCTAGGTGATATCATTGATGTATTTCCTGGCTATGCTGACATTGCGTTTAAAATCCATTTTTTTGGAGATGAAATTGAACGAATCGAAGCTTTTGATCCCATAAACAATAGTCGACTAGAACAATACGACAAAGTGAATCTTTATCCTGCCAATATTTTTGTTACCTCTCCGGATATTCTTCAAAATGCCATTCTCCAAATTCAAGAAGATATGGTTAAGCAAGTGGATTATTTTAAAGAAATTGGAAAACCGCTTGAAGCTAAAAGACTTCATGAACGAACAGAATTTGATCTGGAAATGATTCGTGAACTAGGCTACTGTTCAGGGATTGAAAATTATTCACGCTACTTGGATGGCAGAGCTCCCGGTACGCGTCCTTTCTGTTTGTTAGATTATTTTCCAAAAGACTTTCTAATGATCGTTGATGAAAGCCATGTGACCATTTCTCAAGTACATGCCATGTATGGTGGTGACAGAAGTAGAAAAGAAAATTTAGTGGAATACGGTTTTCGTCTTCCTGCCGCAATGGATAATCGTCCTTTAAAATTTGAGGAATTTGAAAGTTTACAAAATCAAGTGATGTATGTAAGCGCTACTCCCGCAGATTATGAATTAGAACAAACTGAAGGGGCATTTGTGGAGCAAATCATTCGGCCTACTGGACTACTGGATCCCATTATTGAAGTCCGCCCCAGCTTAAATCAGATCGACGATTTAATTGAAGAAATTCAAGTACGCGTTGAAAAAGACGAAAGAACCCTGGTTACTACACTTACCAAACGAATGGCGGAAGAATTGACTAAATATTTAAGCCGAGCACAAATTCGATGTCGCTACATTCACAGTGACGTGGATACTTTAGAGCGAGTGGAGATCATGCAGGATTTACGAAAAGGAGTTTTTGATGTTCTAATTGGGGTCAACCTTTTACGTGAAGGTTTGGAT
>JAURBX010000085.1 GCA_030828745.1 Flavobacteriaceae bacterium
ACCTCAGAGTGGTTAAAAACACATCCCGAATTTTTCAAGGGAAAACCCTATGTAAATCGTGGAATAAGTGGGCAGACGACACCTCAGATGTTAGTTCGTTTTCGTGCTGATGTGATTGATATTAATGCTGCTGTTGTTGTGATTTTAGCAGGAACAAACGATGTTGCTGGAAATACAGGACCTTCCACTTTAGAAATGATTTTGGATAACATTAAATCCATGTCTGAAATTGCTCAGGCCAATAATGTTCATGTCATTCTTTGTTCCGTGCTCCCCGCTTTTGACTACCCATGGAGTCCTGGATTAGAACCCAATATTAAAATTCCTAAATTAAATGCCATTATAAAAACCTATGCAGAAAAAAATCACCTCTATTATCTAGACTATTTCAGTGCCCTTGACGATGGCAATAAGGGTATGATTTCCAATTATACTTATGATGGTGTCCACCTGAATCTAAAAGGATATCAATTAATTGAGCCTATGGTGGAAGAAGCAATCCAAAATGTTTTAGAATAATACGGTGAAGTTTTTTTTACGAATTTTCCTTTTTTGTTTTCTTGTGATTCAATGTAACAAAGTTCAAGAAACTAAGGAGTTCATTTTATTCGAAAATGGGACGGGAAATTACGCATGTTACCGAATTCCAGCCCTAATTAATACGCCCAACGGAACCCTTATCGCCTTTGCAGAAGGAAGAAAATTTGACTGCGCTGATTTTGGTAAAGTTGACCTTCTAGCTAGGCTGAGTACAGATGGCGGAAAACATTGGACAAGCCCAACCGTTGTTGCTTCCAATGGTAATTTACAAGCAGGAAATCCCGCACCTGTTATCGATCGATTTGACCCTAGATACCCTGAAGGACGTATTTTTTTATTTTACAATACGGGTAACGTCTCTGAACATGAGATGCGTTTAGGAAAAGGGATTCGAGAGGTTTGGTATAAAACTAGTGTAGACCATGGAATCACTTGGTCAAGTCCAGTAAACATTACTTCACAAGTGCATTTTAATGCTAACTCTGACCGCCCAGAATTAGATTGGCGTACCCATGCCAACACACCGGGTCATGCCCTACAATTTGAAAAAGGAGAATATCGTGGCCGCATTTACATCCCTGCCAACCATTCTCAGGGTTCCCCTCAAGAAGACTTTAACGAATACAAAGCTTATGGATTTTATTCCGATGATCATGGCGTAAGCTGGAACATTAGTCCCGATATTGATATACCTTCCTCCAATGAAGCCATAGGAGTAGAACTTTCCAACGGAGATTTAATGTTGAATATTCGTGAACAAAGTGGAAAAACCAAAGAACGCTTAGTTGCTATAAGCAAAGATGGAGGAGCTAGTTGGGAGAAAACCTATTTTGACAACGCATTAATTTCTCCCGTTTGCCAATCTAGCTTACTTCAATTCATTCAAGATAAAGATACTCTACTGATTTTTTCTGGTCCTAATAGTCGCAAAAAAAGAGAGCGAATGACCCTAAAAATAAGTACCGATCAGGGGAATACTTGGAGCTATTCAAAATTGATTAACAAAGGGCCGTCTTCTTATTCAGACCTCACACAAATAGATTCTAATTCGTTGGGTATTCTCTACGAAAAAAATCCAGTAGGGATTTCATTTCAAATTCTTGACGGCAATTCACTGCTAAAAACACCATAAAAAAACCCACCGAAGTGGGTTTCGATAGATTTCAATACGATGAAGCTTTTGTAAAAGCTACTTTCGCACGAGAAGTTCCCCATCCCATATGTAAGTGTACTCCCTCTTTGGCTCCTTCAAATGCCATAGAAAACGCCTCAATGGAATCTCCACTTTCAGTTATAGGAATATTAACTCGAACAACATCCTTCTCTTTTTTGTAAGAATAAGCCCCCCAAACATGCGTTGCTTTGTTTACAATAAAAGTCATTTGTTCTCCATTGGGAATGGCATAGAGGGTGTAGGATCCAGCCTCAATTGTTGTGCCGCCTAATTTCATAGCAACATAAAGCGTTAACTCTGTGGCTTCGTTGGCACCCATCCGCCAGATTTTTCCTTCAGGAACCAAATCGGCTAAATCACGTCCTTTTAATTGAGGGCGACTATAGAGGATACGAGCCAATTTATTCGGTTCTTTATTCCTTGAAGGAAATTCAATCATATCCAGAGGGCTTTTATCTAGACCTTTGAATTTTTGTGCTTTTACACTCCCTAAAGAAACAATGAGCATAAGCGAAAATACAATAAGATTTTTCATGTTTTATTTTTTTTAGTTCTAAACGAATATATAAAAGAAGTGCTTTAAATTCCGTTAAATTTTAATTTTTAAATGAAAAGCTAGCTTGAACAGGATGATGGTCTGATGCCCATTCTCCTCGCTCAGTTTTAACCCAAATATGATCAGCTGTTTCTAGCTGCAAGTCTTTACTAAATATATAATCAATTCTTCTTGTACCTGTTTCTTCTTTATTAAAGCCGGTAAACGTTCCATGATTTTTTGCAGAAGATGACAAGGACTTCATCACATCGTCAAATACATTTTGCAGCCTTTTTATAGGCGTTGTGTCAGGGGTCAAATTGAAATCTCCTGTAATAAGGACAGGAATTTTTCGAGTATTTAGAGAATCTATTTTTTTTAAAATCAACTCTACAGATTCCGCTCTAGCTATCGTTCCCATGTGGTCAAAATGAGTGTTAAAAACCCAAAATTGTTTACCCGTTCGACGGTGTTCAAAACGAGCATAGGTGCAAATTCGCTCTAAAGCAGCATCCCAACCTACTGAAATTATTTCTGGGGTTTGGGAAAGCCAAAAAGTATTCGACTCTTTTAATTTTAAATTTTTGGCATTATAAAAAATAGGACTGTACTCTCCTAAAGTTATTCCATCCTCTCGACCTACCCCTAGGTAAGAAAATTCTTCTAAGGTGTTATTTAAATAAAGCAATTGATGATGTAATACCTCTTGCATCCCCACAATATCGGGAGCTGTTTCCTGAAGGTAACTCACTATTTTTTCTTTCCTGAGACTCCAGTTATTTACTCCATCCTCCGGATTGTCATAACGGATATTATAGGATATTACTGTAAACTCACCGGGAGCATTGTTAAAATATAGAAGACTTTGAAAAAAAAACAAGAAGGGATATACTAACATAAGGTGAATTAATTAAAAATAGTGGTGTCAAGAGTGAGAATACTGAGAAGTAAAACATTAACTCCTTTAGCAATGGCATCGGGAGAGGAATACTCGTCTGGAGCATGACTAATCCCATTGACACTCGGCACAAATATCATCCCCGTAGGGGTAATTACTGCCATATCTTGAGCATCATGACCGGCTCCACTTTGTAAAGTTTTGTGTGAGTATCCCAATTGCGTAGCCTTATTTCTTATAATCTCTTGAACTCTTTGATCAGTAAGTGCGGGAGCTGCAGTGGCGTCCAAAGGAATAAAAGTAAAACTCGTCTGAGTGTCTTCCCCTATTTGTTTTGCTTTTTCAGAGATCATTTTGAATAATTGTGCAATCTTATCTGCGTCCAAATCTCTCAATTCCAAACTAGTGATGACTTTTCCAGGAATGACATTGGGTGCCCCAGGGAACGCTTGGATGCGACCCACGGTTCCAACCTGAGCGCCTTCCATTTGACTAACAATCTCATTTACCGATAAAACAAATTGAGCTGCAGCAATCATTGCATCCTGACGATCATTCATTGGGGTAGTTCCCGCATGATTAGTTTTACCCCTAATCTCAACATCCCACCATTTAAGTCCCACTATCCCTTCAACCACTCCAATATCTAATTTATTTTTATGAAGGATGTTTCCTTGTTCAATGTGCAATTCTAAAAAAGCATGTACCTCCTCAGAGGACCGCTTTACTTCCATAATCCTATCAGGATTCCCTCCAAGTCTCAAAACACCTTCTCTATTTGTATAGCCTGAGGCTGTTTTTCCCTCTAGGGTTGCCGCATCAATTATACCAGCAATGGCTCGAGAACCAAAAATCGCTCCTTCTTCATTAGAAAAAATAATGAGCTCTAGAGGATGCTCTGTCCAGATTTGATTTTCAATTAAAGTTTCCAAAACTTCAATCGCACCCATCACTCCTACATTACCGTCATAATGGCCACCATTGGGAACGGCATCTATATGCGAACCAAAAGCAATAGGCTTTAATGTTGGGTTTTTACCCGCTCTTAGCGCAATTAAATTTCCAGCAGCATCAACAGAAACTTCAAGACCAAGTTCTTTTAGGTAGTTGGATAAATAGGTATGTGCTTCTAAATCATAATCACTAAACGCAACACGATCGTTTCCTCCTTCCTCATTAATTCCAAAAAGAGAAAGTCTTTTGAGCTGAAGCTCTAATCGCTCACTATCAATTATTAGAGATTTTTCCTGAGCCCACGATTTGGACAATGGAATTAACAAAAAAATGATGTATATTATTTTGTAAATTTTTGAGGAATTCAGCCCTAATTTCATCACTGCTTAAACATTAAAATTAAAAATTTAAGATAGTAAAATAAACCGTTCCTTGCCTAGAAACGGAAGGATATATTCTCAGTGATACCCTCCCAATTTGTCGTCTTTTTTTTTGTAAATTCACTTAAATTATGTAACCCAAGAAATGAAAAACACATTTTACCTAATTATATCATATATATCGTTTATATCTGCAATTGGTCAACATGGAAAAGTCATGGATAATCTTACCCTAGATAGTAAAATATTGAAAGGAGAACGTAATTTTGCTGTTTACCTCCCTGCTAACTATGATGACTCCCGCAGAAGTTATCCAGTTTTATATTTGCTTCACGGCTACACAGATAATCATATGGGGTGGATTCAGTTTGGTGAAGTGACTCACATAGCTGATATGGCAATTAAAGAAGGTAGTGCTACTCCAATGATTATTGTTATGCCTGACGCAGATACAGGCTTGCCAGGATATACGAATGCCATAAGTGGAAAATGGAACTATGAAGATTTCTTTTTTAACGAACTTATGCCACATGTTGAAAATCGTTTTAGAATTAAAAAAGAAAAACGATATAGAGCGATTTCTGGCCTCTCAATGGGTGGTGGAGGTTCTTTTCTTTATGCACTTCACCGTCCTGATTTATTTTCCTCTGCAGCCCCTCTTAGCGCTTCTTTGGGGCCACAATCTTTAGAGGAAATGAAAGACTTTCCCTATGTGGGTTACTCCAAAAAAGAGATAAATCAAAAAGTATTTGACCTGTATTCTAAAATAAATAATCCGTTAAAATTGGTTGATAAAATGTCTAAAAAAGACCTCAACTCGGTACGCTGGTATATTGATTGTGGAGATGATGATTTTTTATATAAAGCAAATAGTTTAATGCATATCAAGATGCGAGAAAAAAACATAAAACACGAATTTAGAATTCGAGATGGAGGTCACACATGGGATTATTGGCGATCAGCACTTCCAACAGTATTGAGTTTTGTTTCAAAAGGATTTCACCAATAGTTTGCCTATGTTTTCATCTTTCAATAAAACCGTTATTCTGCTTTTTCTTATTTTAAGCAGTTGTTCCAATGAAATTTCAGAAACAACAACGGTTGAATCAGATGAAATAGCCACGTTTGAAGGACCTACACTTCCTAAAATACGAATCAATACGCAAGGAAAGTCTATTGTGGATGAACCAAAAATTCCTGCTCGCTTTGAAATTTTAGAGGATGACATCGTGATTGAAGAACATCAAATTGGAATTGAAATTCGGGGTTCTAGCTCTCAAATGTTCGATAAAAAATCTTACGGGTTTGAAACTTGGAATACAAATGGAGAGGATTTAAATGTTGAATTAGCAGGTTTCCCTAAGGAAGAAGACTGGATACTATACGGTCCCTACAGTGACAAATCTTTACTACGTAATGTTATCATTTATGAATTGTCCAATAAAATGGGACAATACGCAAGCCGAACTGCATTTTATGATCTTGAAATAAATGATATTTTTCTGGGTACTTATGTTTTGATGGAAAAAATTAAGCGAGATAAAAATCGTGTGGATATAAGTAAAAACAAGGAAGAAGATATATCAGGGGGGTATATTTTAAAAATAGACAAGCCTACGGGTGATGGAGGGTGGTATAATGAGAATATCGCTTTTGGCTCACAATATAGCACAGAGGGTATTGCAATAGAAGCTCCCAAAATTTCATTCCTGTATGAATATCCTGATTCTGATGACATCAATACAGAACAAAAACTTTACCTTCAGGACTATATCCACTCCTTTGAAACCGCACTGTCCTCTGAGGATTTCACGAATGATGAATTAGGCTACAGACAATTCATTGATGTAGATAGCTTTATTGACTTTTTTATCCTCAATGAGATTTCAAAAAATCCAGATGGATTTAGACTGAGCACCTACCTGCATAAAGACAAAGGAGAGAAATTAAAAATGGGTCCTATATGGGATTTCAATATTGCTTTTGGTAATGTTGATTATTGTGAGGGAAATTTAAGCAGTGGATGGGCACATCATTTTAATTCAGTTTGTCCAAATGACACTTGGCTTGTTCCTTTTTGGTGGAATCGTTTTCTTGAAGACCCTCAATTTGTAGTTGAGTTAAAAGAAAGATGGAATTTTCTTCGAACGGATATTCTTGCAACCCAAACTATACTATCAAGAATAGATGAATTAAAATCAGAATTAGAAGACAAAGACTCCGTTAACCGTAATTTCGGAAAATGGCTTGTTTTAGGTAAATATGTTTGGCCCAATGCCTTTGTGGGTAATAGTTATTCTAGCGAAATAAATTATCTTGAAGATTGGATTAATGAACGATTATCTTGGATGGATTCTGCAATAAACACCTTGTAAGGGTTTTCATTCAAAATATTTTATAATTTAACACTATTATTTAAAAACTATAAATTAATGAAAAGAAGAAGTTTTATTAGTTCGAGTTTGATCGGTTCTCTTGGAATTGTTGGCCTATCTAGTTTCAAAAAAATGGCACTATTGAGCCAACAAAATATAAATATTACAATCACTCCTTGGTCACTTATGCGAACTGGTTATGGTGGCGATGACCCACTGGGTATAGATGTTTTTGATTATCCTGCAGTTGCAAAATCATTAGGATTTGAATATATCGATCATGAAATGTTTCATTTCCCACCTAATCTGAACGAAAAACACCTTCAAAAAATGAATGCAAAGATGAAATCTGCTGGTGTAAAAAGTGCAGTAATGCTCACCGGTGGGGTCGGAGATATTGGTGATGCTAATCCTAGAAAAAGAAAAAAAGCAGTTGAAACCTATAAGAAATGGGTTGATGTCGCATCTGAATTGGGATGTAAATCGATGCGAAATGTATGTGCTCAATTTATCACTGTATCTCATGAAGAAAAATTAAGATGTGCAATTGAGGGAGTTAGTGAATTAGGAGCCTACGCTGCATCCAAAAATATAGATCTGTTGATTGAAAATCACAATGGGTATTCTTCAGACCCAGATTGGATGATCAATTTAATGGAAGGTGTTAATCAAAAAAATATAGGAATATTGGGCGATTTCACCAATTGGACATTGGAACGTAATCCCGACACCTTTTATCCAGACCCTTACAAAGGAATTGAATTGCTTTCGCCACATATCCGAGCAGTGAGTGCAAAATCTTCTGATTTTACTGCTGAGGGGGAGGAGATAACCGTAGACTACATAAGGATGTTTGATATTTTGAAAAAAGCACCTCATTTTGAATTTGCAGGCGTAGAATTTTTTGGCACGACTATGTCAAGAAACCAAGGCGCAAAACTCACTAAAAATTTAATTGAGAAAG
>JAURBX010000032.1 GCA_030828745.1 Flavobacteriaceae bacterium
GAAAGATAGTTTAGATTTGGATATGTTAGAAGACCAATTAAAAAGCGTTGACGTGATTGAAAATGCGGAAGTTTTTATGCTCCATGAGGGAGACTTGGCAGTATCCATTACAGAGCGAATACCAACATTCATTATTGAATCCACCCCTCCTCTTTTTGGTGATGCTAAAGGAGCTGTATTTCCATACGTTGCTATAGAGGATCTTGAGCTTCCGGTGTTTAAAACCGATAATTCTTCGTCTACTTTTGTTTCAACTGCCCGCTTAATTGAAAAACTAAAGTTGGATTCTTTTATAAGTACAGAACTAGAAACGCTCTACTTAGAGGGTTCAACGTATAAGATGCAGCTAAAATCCTATCCCTTTGAAGTGGTTTTAGGAAGTCCATCCTTGTTAAATGAAAAAATAGAAAAGTTGAAAGTGTTTTGTGCTTTTCAGAATGTTCAAGACAGTTTAAGTGGATATAAAAAAATAAATTTAACGTACTTAAATCAAGTAGTTGCAATAACACCTTAAAATTATGAAACAAACAAATATTTCTGTCGGACTCGATATCGGTACAACCAAAATTGTTGCTTTGGTGGGAAAGAAAAATGAATTTAATAAGGTTGAAATCCTAGGGATGGGTAAATCCAAAAGTCTTGGTGTTCATCGCGGGGTGGTCAATAATATTACTCAAACCATTCAGTCCATTCAACAGGCTGTTGAGGAAGCAAGAATAGATTCAAAACAAGAAATTCATGATGTGGTGGTAGGGATTGCAGGACAGCACATCAGAAGCATTCAACACAGCGATTATATTACTCGTGAGAATCCTGAAGAAGTGATTGATGAAGATGATATTCAAAAATTAATTCAACAAGTGTATAAGCTAGTTATGCTTCCTGGTGAGGAAATTATTCATGTGTTACCACAAGAATACAAAGTGGATGGACAAGGCGAAATAAAAGAGCCAATTGGGATGCATGGGGGACGTTTGGAAGCCAACTTTCATGTGGTTGTTGGGCAAGTTTCATCAATTAAAAATATAGGTAGGTGTATAAAAAGTGCTGGTCTCAATATGGCCAACATTACTTTGGAGCCTTTGGCTTCCTCTGAAGCAGTTTTGAGTTATGAAGAAAAGGAAGCTGGGGTTGCCTTGATTGATATAGGGGGTGGAACTACCGATTTAGCTATTTTTAAAGATGGTATTATTCGTCACACAGCCGTTATCCCTTTTGGAGGAAATGTAATTACAGAAGACATTAAAGAAGGGTGTTCTATCATTGAGAAGCAGGCAGAATTGTTGAAAACCAAATTTGGATCGGCTTGGCCTGGTGAGAACAGAGACACTGAGATTGTCTCTATCCCAGGCTTACAAGGGAGAGACCCCAAAGAAATTTCTTTGAAAACACTCTCTAAAGTAATCAATGCTCGTGTAGTTGAAATTATTGAACAGGTTTTTTTAGAGATTAAAAATTATGGCCACAATGAGCAAAAGAAAAAATTAATTGCAGGTATAGTTCTTACCGGTGGCGGTAGCCAATTAAAACATTTGAAACAGCTTGTGGAGTACATCACTGGGATGGATACGCGTGTCGGCTATCCAAGTGAGCATTTGGCTGGTGACACACAAGAGAGTGTGTCAAGCCCACTTTTTGCAACGGCTGTAGGTCTTTTGATGAATGCTTTAGAGCATAACACCTATCAAGAGGAAGAAGTTGTTTTGGAAAGTGATGAAAATGAAGCACAGTCAAAAGAAGCTCCTGTTCAAAAAGATGTAGCGATGAAACGAAAGTCAATTTTAGATCGTTTTGGTGAAAAATTAAAAGAGTTTTTAGATAATGCATAATCAATCAGATACTATGGATCAGGAAGGAACAAAGGGAATAAACTTTGATTTACCCAAAAATAGAAGCAACGTAATTAAAGTGCTTGGAGTTGGTGGTGGAGGAAGCAATGCAATCAATTATATGTTTCAACAAGGAATTAAGGGAGTTGATTTTATTGTAAGTAATACCGATGCGCAGGCATTATCCGAAAGTGGCGTTCCTACTAAAATTCAGTTGGGCGCAAGTCTCACTGAAGGTTTGGGAGCAGGTGCTAACCCTGAGGTAGGAGAAAGAGCAGCAGTGGAGAGTAAGGATGAAATCCAATCCATACTTTCGACACAAACTAAAATGATTTTTATTACCGCAGGAATGGGAGGCGGAACAGGTACTGGTGCTGCACCCGTGATTGCAAGAATGGCAAAATCGTTGGATATTTTGACCGTCGGAATTGTAACTATGCCCTTTCAGTTTGAAGGAAAATTACGCTTGGAGCAAGCCCAAAAAGGCTTAGAAAAAATTAAAGCGTCAGTAGATGCACTAATCGTAATTAACAATAATAAATTAAGAGAAGTCTATGGTAATCTAGGTTTTAAAGCTGGTTTTGCAAAGGCAGATGAAGTTTTAGCTACAGCTGCACGTGGAATTGCAGAAGTAATAACCCATCATTATACTCAAAATATTGACCTTAAGGATGCCAAAACCGTTTTGACCAATTCAGGTACAGCGATTATGGGATCTGGGTCAGCATCTGGAAGTAATCGTGCTCAAGAGGCGATTGTAAAAGCACTAGATTCGCCCTTATTAAATGATAATAAAATTACGGGATGTAAAAATGTATTGTTACTTATTGTTTCGGGTACTGACGAGATTACAATCGATGAAATTGGGGAAATCAATGATTTTATTCAAACTGAGGCTGGTAATCACACCAATATCATTATGGGAGTTGGAGAGGATGAAACACTTGGAAATGAAGTTTCGGTAACTGTTATAGCGACAGGTTTTGGTCAGGAGCAACAAAATGAAATCTCCAATACAGAGGCAAAAAAGATAATACACACACTGGAAGATGAGCAGAAAATGGAGCATGACCTCACTGAAAAAGCACCTACTGAAGCGGCTGTAAATCCTTTTCAGGTAGATGAGGAATTTGAGCAAAAGGCATCCATTTCAAATTTTGAAAAACCAAACGTATCCCCGGAGCAAGATCCTTTGATTGATTTAAATGCTATTCTTTATGATATTGAAGTGGACAGTGAAATTGTTCCCAATGGACTCTCAGAAAAGCAAATTCATATGCTTATTGATGAGGAGGAGGTAGAAGCGCCAATGCTTTTTACAACTCCAGAGTCTGATGTTTCCGTAATAAATGATGAAAGTGTAGAAGTAGATAGTGAAATCAAATCACCTGATGAAGATGTATTGGTCCCAGAAATGGAAACGATCGAAGAAAAAATAGAAATCATCACTTCTGAGTCGCCTCTAGAGATTTTAGAGAATGATTCTACTGAAAAAGAAACAGAAATCAATCCAGTAGCTCTTTCTTTTGAGGCTCAAGATGATCGAGATGAAATAAATAATGTTAGCACTTTTTTTGAGCCACAATTTGAAGCTGTATCTGAAGTCACTGATTCAGAAGATGTAAGTGAAAATGAAGTGATCAAATCTGAGAATGCGATTGAAGAAGACTTTGTGATCAATGAAGTTTCTTCACTTCTTTCAGAAATTGATGTCATTGATCCTCAAATTGTGGAGCACCAAAGTCAATTTCAAATGTATTTTGAACTGCCTTTCAATCAGGAGACAGCGAAAAAGTCAATTGCTTTTCAGTCAGAGGAAAATGACGTGGAGGACAGTTCTTCAAGTATTCATCAAGAAATAGCGGAAGCTTCTTTGGAGGTTAAGTTTGAGATCAAAGATGAGCTGATTGAATCAAAAGAAGAGCAGGATATTCTTGAAGCAACAGCAACGGCTGGGGTTGATTCAGAAATAAATCCTTTTGAACAGTCTATAGATCAAACGATAATAGAACAAAGTGAAAAAAGAAAGGAACATTTAAAGGCTTTTAATCATAAATTCAAACACCAATTACAACGCGTGGATGATATGGAAAAAGAGCCTGCTTATAAGAGACAGGGGATGGATTTAAATGCTGAAGCACCTAGTACTCCCTCTCGAGTTTCTTTAGACAATAATGGAGACGACGATTTACAATTGCGTTCCAATAATTCATTTTTACACGATAACGTAGATTAAATAAAAATATGGGAGTTTTAAGTAATTTGACAGAAGAAATAAAAAACGCAATGCGTGCCAAAGATAGTTTGAAGTTAGAGGCACTTCGTGCTATTAAGTCAGCTGTATTGTTGGCGCAAACTTCTGGGGGTGGCGCAAATGAATTAAGCGATGATGAAGCAATAAAGTTATTACAGCGCTTGGTGAAACAAAGAAAAGAAAGCGCAGCTATTTTTAAGGAGCAACAACGTCCTGATTTAGCAGAACCAGAAGAAGCTCAAGCAGAAGTCATAATGGCTTTTTTACCAGAGCAGCTTTCTGAAGAAGCTGTTGAATCGGTAATTGATGAAATCATTGCTAAAACAGGAGCTGCAAGCATGAAAGATATGGGGAAGGTTATGGGGATGGCTTCGGGTCAATTAGCTGCTAAAGCTGATGGAAAATTGATTGCTACATTGGTAAAGCAAAAACTAGGTGCTTAAATGCATCCTCTTGCTTTGTATTTATGTGATATAGCATTAGATTTGTTCTAAATTTTAGTAGCCACGGAATGTGATGTCGAAAACAATTCCGTATTAACTTTTGTAATTTAAACTGGCCCAGTAGTTCAACTGGATAGAATATCAGATTTCGGCTCTGAGGGTTAGGGGTTCGAATCCTCTCTGGGTCACTTTTTACATCTCCTATTCATTTAGTAACTTCATTTTTTCAATTAATTGATTATCTTAATCTTTTAATTCAACTTAAAATGTTGTTTTTTTATGAATACAAAAGAGGTTGTAATCCATAAAAATCTTGCTGAAAAAATGATGTTAAGATTCTATGGAATTCATGGTAAGGCAATGCCTTTGCCAGGAGAGGTGGATTTTAATTTTAAAATTTCAACTTCGGAAGGAGCATCCTATATTCTAAAAGTTTCTCGTCCCAATATTTCTTTGTCGTATTTAGATTATCAGCAAAAAATATTGATGCATCTTGAATCTAAATCAATTCAAAATGAAACCCCTAAAGTATTTCTAAATAGAGAAGGAGAACAAACGTCATCGTTTAAAGATGAGATGAATCAAATTCGGTATGTTCGTTTGCTTTCATGGATTTCTGGAAGAGTTTGGAGTGAAGTAAATCCACATACAGTTGATTTGCGTCTTGGTTTAGGGTATTTGGGAGGAACAATAACTAAGGCATTACTTGATTTTGATCATGCAGAGGCAAATCGTTCCTTTGAGTGGGATATCGCACAAGCGTTATGGGTTCAAGAGTATATTCATTTCTTTAATGATAAAGAACAAGAAGTTGTAATTCATTTTTTAGCTATTTTTAAATCATTTGATACAGGCTATAATGCGTTGCGAAAAAGTGTAGTTCATAATGATGCAAATGATAATAATATTCTTGTTACAGATACCATTGAAGCACCTTCTGTTAAATCATTAATCGATTTTGGAGACTCAATTTATACCCAAATCGTAAACGATTTAGCAATAAGTTGTGCCTATGGAATCATGCATCAAAATGATCCTTTAGAGGCTGCTCTTTCAATAATCAGTGGGTATCATAGCGCCTTTCCTTTAAAAGAAGAAGAACTTTATTATTTGTATGGCTGTATTGCAATTCGTCTCGTAATATCAGTAACAAAATCAGCAATTAACAAAAAATCGGAACCAGAAAATAAATATTTATTGATCAGCGAAAAGTCTGCTTGGGAGGTATTGTATAAATGGAGGCAAATCAATGCAGAGTTTGCACATTACAGTTTCAGAACTGCCTGTGGTTTCCCTGCACATCCAAAACGGAAAGACTTTGATCGTTGGGTTTTAAAAGAAAAAGTAGAACTAAACTCATTATTCCCATCACTTAATAAATCAGAGGTTTTGCTTCTTGATCTCAGTGTTTCAAGTACTTGGATCGGACAATCGAATGAATTTAATGATCTTGATTTATTTCAATTCAAATTGGAACAGTTACAAAAGAAAAATCATGATAAGATTATTTCTGGAGGTTATTTGGAGCCAAGACCTTTATATACTTCATCAGAATACGAGAAAGTGGGAAATTCAGGAAAGGAGAGTAGATCCATTCACTTAGGGATTGATTTCTGGATTTCAGAGGGAACGCCTGTTCATGCTCCTTATCAGGCTAAGGTTGTTATCTCTGTCATTAATCATGGCGAAAAGGCGTATGGTGGTTTGATTATCCTTCGTCACGAAGAAGAAGGTATTTCGTTTTTTTCTCTTTACGGTCATCTTTCGGAAAAAAGTATTTCAGAACAACCCATAGGGAATACTGTTGCTAAAGGAGAAAAATTTGCTGAGATTGGGAATCGATATGAAAACGGAAATTGGGTGCCTCACTTACATTTTCAACTGATGTTGTCATTACTTGATTTTCAGGATGATTTTCCTGGAGTCGTCTATCCAAACCAAAAGAATATATGGAGTGGTTTTTGTCCTGATCCTAATTTACTTTTTAAAAGTAAAGTCCTGCTTCATAAAGAAGAAATTACAATAGATAAAATTAAGTCGGATAGACGAAGTTATCTTGGAAGAGGAATGAGTTTGCAGTATGAGGAACCACTTCATATTGTTAGAGGAGAAGGAGTTTATTTATTTGATGATCAAGGAAGGAAATATATAGACACAGTCAATAATGTTGCTCATGTTGGGCACGAGCATCCCAAAGTAGTAAAGGCCGGTCAGTCACAAATGGGGGTCCTCAATACGAATTCGAGATATTTACACAATAACATTACCCATTTAGCAAAAACACTTGCTCAAACGTTACCTCCTGAGTTGTGCGTATTACATTTTGTCAATTCTGGAAGTGAGGCCAATGAGTTAGCGTTGAGAATGGCAAAAATCGTAACGGGATCAAAAGAAGTAATTGCTTCAGAGATTGGGTATCATGGCAACACAAACAGTTGTGTCGATATTAGTTCTTATAAATTTGATGGAAAAGGAGGAAGTGGTAAACCTAAAAACACTCATATTTTTCCCTTACCCGATTCTTTTCGAGGTAAATATTGCGGGGAAAATACAGGAATACAGTATGCAAATGAAGTTCAGTTATTAATTGATGAAATTCAAGGTCAAAATAAGGAAGTGGGAGCTTTTATTATTGAACCCATCATCAGTTGTGGCGGACAAATTGAATTACCAGAAGGATTTTTGAAAGCGGCTTATTCCATGATAAAAAATGCAGGGGGTCTATGTATTTCTGATGAGGTTCAGACGGGTTGTGGAAGAATGGGAAGTGCTTTTTGGGGGTTTCAATTACACGATGTTATTCCTGATATTATTACCATAGGAAAGCCGTTGGGAAACGGACATCCTGTAGCAGCTGTGGCTTGTACTCAGGAAATTGCTGAACAGTTTGCTAATGGGATGGAATTTTTCAACACTTTTGGTGGAAATCCTGTTTCGTCTGTCATTGCCAGTACGGTAATTGAGATTGTCATTGAGGAAAAACTACAGCAAAACGCTTTAAAGGTAGGGTCGTTCCTGAAAGAGGAATTGTTAAAATTATCACGCATCTATCCAATTTTAGGCTCTGTTCGAGGGCAAGGTTTGTTTTTAGGAATTGAGCTTGTTGATTTTATTAAAACTCCCCAAGAGCTTCAGGCAACTTACCTTATAAATAGGATGAAAGATTATGGATTCCTTATGAGTTCCGATGGACCAGATCATAATGTTATTAAGATTAAACCTCCTATGGTTTTTTCAAAACAAAATGCAACAGATTTGATTTATACCTTAGAGAAAATTCTTTCAGAAGATTTGATGCACATCAAATAATCGAAGAAACATTTTTTTTTTGTATATTTAACTAACTATATTTTATTAAGAAATGAATGAACTACTAATTGTTGGAATCGGTGCTTTTGTTCTCGTTGGAGGTGTAATTTTATATGCTGTAGTTTCAACTGCTACGGGTATGGAAGAGGATAAAAATAATAATTATATTCCCGATTGGATTGAGAAAAGATTTCCTAGTATTTTCAAATCAGGAAAAGACCTTGAATAGAGTTCTAGGACAATTTTTTATTTTTATTTGATACGGAATAACAATATTTTTATAAAAATTAAGTTTGATAAGTGTTATTACTGTACAAAATGAACCTTTCTACCCTCAAAAGCTGTTGTTTTTCAATTCTATTCCTATTTTTTTCTCAATTGGTGATCTCCCAAAATGCTGAAAATCCATGGAAACTTAATATAGGTGTTAATTTTATTGATACCTATCCTACTGGAGATTCTTCACCTTATCTAGGGAATTCGGGAGGTATTTTTGAAGATTTTTTAAATGTTGGTAGCCACTGGAATTTAGGTGGACCCTCCGTTTCAATATCACGTTATTTAGGTACTGGACTTTCGTTGGGTTTTCAAGGGGGATTAAACAAAATTGAAAAAATAAATGGGGTAACTAACCCTGTTATCTCATATTATTCAACAGATGCTTTTCTTAGTTTTAATCCATTTAATTCAGGAACCTTTCGTCCTTTTCTAAAGGTTGGATATGGTTTATCTAGTTTTGATGTAAATAATAGTGCAGTTGAGGGAAGATTATTATCAAAAAATATTTCAAAAACAATTCTTGGAGGTTTCGGGTTTGATATTATGCTTGACAAAGCTTTTGGAATTACCCTTCAGACGGAATACAGAAGTGCTTTTGAAACCTATGGAACCAACCACTTTCAACATCAAATTGGAATGTCTTATCAATTTGGGTTAGGAGATATAGACAAAGATGGGGTTCCAGATAAAAAAGATGAGTGTCCAGAAATACCAGGTTTAAAAGAATTTAACGGTTGTCCAGATACCGATGGAGATACTGTAATTGATAAAAAAGATACTTGCCCTGAAGTAGCTGGTCTAGTTGAACTGAATGGCTGTCCAGATACTGATGGTGACGGAATCTCTGATCCTGACGACGCTTGTCTCAATGTTGCTGGTAGTGCTGAAATGAACGGTTGTCCAGACACGGATGGTGATGGTACAGGTGATGATATAGATGCTTGTGTTGAACAAGTAGGTCCCCTGGAGAATAATGGTTGTCCATGGCCGGATCGTGATCATGATGGCGTTGCAGACAAAGATGACTTGTGCCTAGATGAAGCGGGTTCCATCACAAATAATGGGTGTCCTGAGCTTTCTGATGAAGTGATGAAAACCATAAATGAATTTGGAACAAAAATAAATTTCGCTGCCAATAGTGATAAAATATTGGGTAAAAAGATGCGAAGTATAGTATCTAAAATTAAAGAGATACTTATGGAAAATCCATCGGGTAACCTTTTGATTGAGGGATATACTTCAAATGATGGGGATGAAGATTATAATACTGAATTATCTGTAAAAAGAGCAGAGGCCGTTAGAGATTTGCTAATTAATTTAGGGGTAGAGAAAGAACGTCTACAAGTTATTGGATTAGGGGAAACTTCTCCCATCGGAAATAATGATTCGCCGGAAGGTAGGGCAGAAAACAGAAGGGTTCAGTTCACCTATAAAAATTAGAAATTTTATATACTTTTAAGTAGCTTAATGTTTTCGGCAGGATTCTTTGCTTTAAAAACATAACTTCCAGCAACAAGAACGTCAGCTCCAGCTGCTATTAAAGAGGCTGCATTGGTATCGGTTACACCACCGTCAATCTCAATTTGACAAGAACTAGTATGAAGCTGAATAAGTTGTTTTAATTCCGATACTTTATCATAGGTGTTTTCTATAAAAGATTGTCCTCCAAACCCAGGATTTACACTCATAATACACACCAAATCAATGTCTTTGATAATACTACTTAAACTTGAGATAGGAGTGTGTGGGTTTAATGCCACTCCTGCCATCATTCCACAAGACTTAATTTTCTGAAGGGTCCGGTGTAAGTGACTACAGGCTTCGTAATGTACTGTCAAAACTGCGGCTCCCAAATTGGCAAAAGTCTCTATATAGCGATCGGGATCTACAATCATCAAATGAACATCAAGTGGTTTTTTTGCATGCTTTTGAATTGCCGCAAGAACAGGCATTCCAAACGAAATATTGGGTACAAACACACCGTCCATAATATCAATATGAAACCAATCAGCATCACTCGCATTAATCATTTTCGAGTCTCGTTCAAGATTTGCAAAATCTGCTGCTAGTATAGAAGGTGCTATTTTAACTGACATTGGATTATTTTTAGTTATGTAAAGATACAAAAAAGGCAACCCGTGGGTTGCCTTTTTAATTAACCTAAATAGGTTTTTAGAATTTTACTTCTTGAGGTGTGTTTCAATCTACGAATGGCTTTTTCCTTGATCTGTCTGACACGCTCTCTTGTAAGGTCAAATGTTTCACCAATTTCTTCTAAAGTCATTGCATGTTGATCTCCTAAGCCAAAATATAAACGAACCACATCAGCTTCTCTAGGAGTGAGTGTTTCAAGAGCACGTTCTATTTCTGTTCTGAGGGATTCATGTAATAGGACTCGATCAGGGTTAGGTGATTCTCCGCTATTAAGAACATCATATAGGTTAGAATCTTCTCCTTCAACAAGGGGCGCGTCCATTGAGACGTGTCTCCCCGAGTTTTTTAGTGATTCTTTTACGTCGTTGATGGTCATGTCCAATTCTTTTGCAATTTCTTCAGCAGAAGGTGCACGCTCATGGGCTTGTTCCAAAAAGGCGTAAGTTTTATTGATTTTATTAATTGAACCAATTTTATTTAGCGGTAATCGTACAATACGAGATTGTTCGGCTAAGGCTTGTAAAATAGATTGACGTATCCACCATACGGCATAGGATATAAATTTAAAACCACGGGTTTCATCAAATCGTTGTGCTGCTTTGATGAGTCCTAAATTTCCTTCATTGATTAGATCAGGAAGGGTCAGCCCTTGGTTTTGGTATTGTTTAGCTACAGAAACAACAAATCGTAAATTGGCTTTGGTTAGTTTTTCAAGAGCTATTTGGTCTCCTGCTTTAATCCGTTGTGCTAATTCTACTTCCTCTTCAGCAGTAATAAGGTCTACTTTTCCAATTTCTTGAAGGTACTTATCTAGCGAAGCGGTTTCTCGATTGGTTACCTGCTTGGTAATTTTTAGTTGTCTCATAGTTTAAATGATGTCGTATATAATGGATACGTTCAAAAAATTAAATTGTTACAATAATTCAGAAAAAAATTAATCTTTTTTCTCTGGTCTTGGTAAAAGTGCCTTACGAGATACTTTTTCTTTACGAGTTCTGGAGTCAATACCGAAATATTTCACCTCTAAAGTATCTCCCATATTGACAACATCACTAACATTTTCTGTGCGTTCCCAAGCCAGTTCACTTACATGTAAAAGAACTTCGTTTCCTGGTGCATCTAAGTATTCTACAACCGCACCAAAGTCAAGCATTTTAATCACTTTAACTTGATAGGTGTTTCCAACCACAGGCTTAAAGGTTACAGAATCAATTTTCGCTTCCACCATTGCAATACCTTCGGGTGTTGTTCCTAAAATTTCAATAATACCTTCTTCAGTTACAGGATCTTCTGTAACGACGATCGTACATCCTGATGTTTTCTGAAGTTCTTGAATTACTTTTCCTCCAGGTCCAATAATTGCTCCGATGAAATCGTTAGGAATACGTCGGGTAATCATTTTTGGCGCATGAGTTTTTACCTCCTCATTAGGAGCGGCAATAGTTTCAACGAGGTGATCTAGAATATGCAATCTACCATCTCTAGCTTGATTTAAAGCCTGAGTCATAATGTCAAAACGCAACCCTTTAATTTTGATGTCCATTTGACAAGCGGTAATTCCGTCAGCGGTTCCTGTAACTTTAAAGTCCATATCTCCTAAATGATCTTCATCCCCTAGAATATCTGAAAGTACAGCAAATCGATCACCATCTGAAATTAATCCCATTGCAATTCCTGAAACCGGTTTTTTGATTTGAACTCCAGCATCCATTAGGGCCATTGTACCCGCACAAACTGTTGCCATAGAAGACGAACCATTTGATTCAAGAACTTCCGAAACAATTCGCACCGTGTAAGGACAGTTGTCTGGCATTACTTTTTTCAATGCACGTTGTGCTAAGTTTCCATGTCCAACTTCACGTCTTGAAGTACCACGAAGCGGTCTAGCTTCTCCGGTACAAAAAGGAGGAAAATTATAGTGTAAGTAAAAAGTTTCTTCTCCCTGATGTGAGGGGGAATCAATCATATTTGCTTCTCTTGAGGTTCCCAGTGTTGTGGTTGCTAATGCTTGCGTTTCTCCACGAGTAAAAAGTGCTGAACCGTGGGTGGAGGGTAAATAATCTACTTCACACCAAATGGGTCGAATATCAGTAGTCTTTCTTCCGTCCAAACGAATGCCCTCTTCAAGGACTAAATCACGGACAGCTTTTTTCTGCGCACTGTTGTTGTACTTAGAAATTAATTCGCCTTTTTCTTCAAGGTCTTCTTCAGAAAAACTTTCTTTAGAAGCCTCTTTCACTTCAGAAAATTGCTCTGAACGTTCCGCTTTTGAAAGTCCCTTTTTGGCAATATCGTAATACTGTTGGTAGGTAGCCGAATGGATTTCTTTTTCTAAAGCTTCATCATGATCTTCCTCCTCATAGGTACGAACCGCTTTTTTTCCAACGGCTTCTGCTAAAGCAACTTGCGCTTTAATTTGATCTTTAATTGCTTCATGTCCAAATGAGATTGCATCGAGCATTTCTTCTTCAGAAATTTCATCAAATTCTCCTTCTACCATGGCTACAGAATCTGCACTGGCGCCAATCATGATGTCGATATCTGATGCGTCTAATTGTTCTCTGCTTGGGTTTACAACAAACATACCGTCTACTCGAGCCACACGTACTTCAGAAATAGGATACTCAAATGGGATGTCTGAAAGTTGAATAGCTGTTGAAGCTGCAAGTCCAGCTAATGCATCGGGCATGACATTTTCGTCATGCGACATGAGTTGAATCATGACTTGCGTTTCCGCATGATAGTCTTTTGGGAAAAGGGGACGTAACACTCGGTCTACAAGTCGCATTGTTAGTACTTCGCTATCGCTAGGTCGCGCTTCTCGTTTGAAAAATCCACCTGGAAATCTTCCAGCAGCGGCGAATTTTTCACGGTAATCTACCGTCAATGGTAAAAAGTCAACGGGGCTGGCTTTACGCGCCGATACTGCAGTTGCTAATAACATACAGTCTCCCATTCTTACTACAACAGAACCGTCAGCTTGTTTTGCTAATTTACCTGTTTCTATAGTAATGGTTCTCCCGTCTTCAAGACGGATTTCTTGTGTAAATGTTTTTGGAATCATTTTTCATTATTTGGTTAAACTAATGTTGTGTGTTGTTGCAACCAATGAAAAACTAAGATTCGGTAAAGTGGGTAAACTAAATTATTTACGTAAACCTAATTCTTTAACAATCTCACGATAGCGAGTAATGTCTTTAGCTTTTAAATAATCTAGTAAACTACGACGTTTTCCTACCAAACGAACCAATGAACGTTCCGTATTGTAATCTTTACGGTTTGTTTTTAGGTGGTTGGATAAGTGATTGATTCGGTGCGTGAATAAAGCAATTTGCCCTTCTGCAGATCCCGTATCTTTTTCAGATTTACCGTGTTGTTTGAAGATACCTTCTTTAACTTCTTTTGAAATGTACATGCCAATATTAATTTTAATGATTATTATGTAATTCGCTTTTAAACGAGCGGCAAATATACAATATAACCCCTGTAATCCAACAAATTGTGTTTAAATTAAATTGGAAAATCAGTCTAATTATTTTCTCACAGGTTGGTTTAGGATCAAATCAAGGTATAGGTTGATTTTATCTTTGAGTTCATTCCGATGCGAAATAAAGTCTAAAAAGCCTTTTTCCAGTTGAAATTCACTAGTTTGGAATCCCTCTGGCAATTCTTTACCTGTAGTGTCTTTAACTACTCGAGGGCCTGCAAAAGCGATGAGTGCTTTAGGTTCTGCAATATTGATATCCCCTAGCATTGCATATGAGGCCGTTGTTCCACCGGTTGTTGGATCGGTGCAGAGCGAAATGTAAGGTAATTTTGCTTCTGCCAATTGGGCCAGCTTTGCTGCAGTTTTTGCCATTTGCATCAATGAAGTTGCTGATTCCATCATACGGGCACCCCCAGATTTTGAAATAATGATTAAAGGAAGTTTGTGTTGTATGGCGTAGTCAGCAGCTCTGATAATTTTTTCTCCAACTACAGAGCCCATAGAGCCACCGATGAATCTGAAGTCCATACAAGCAATTACCAATTTATTTCCTTTAGAAGGGCCAACGGCAGTTCTTATGGCATCGTATAAGCCTGTTTTTTTGTGGGCATCTTTCAAACGATCAATGTATTTTTTAGAATCTTCAAATTTTAAAAAATCTTTGGACTTTAATTTTTCATCGAACTCTTCAAAAGTATTGTCATCAAAAAGGATTTCAAAATATTCCTTACTGCCAATGTGAACGTGATAATCGTCTTCAGGACTTACATAATTGTTTTCTGCAAGTTCATGTGCTTCAATTACTTTTCCTGTAGGAGTTCTGTACCAAAGACCTTTAGGGATATCCTTTTTTTCTTCGGTCTTGGTATGAATTCCTTTTTCACTTCGTTTAAACCAACTCATGCGAAATCGTTTTGCTCAAATATATAAATTAATGAGAACTACAGCGTATTAACGTTGTTTAAGTCTTCAAAAGCTTTTATTAATCTTGCTTTGAATGTTTTTTCTCCCAAACGCAACCATTTTCTGGGGTCGTAATATTTTTTGTTGGGTTGCTCCGCACCTTCTGGGTTTCCGATTTGTGTTCTTAAAAAGTCAATATTTGTATTCATATAATCACGAATACCTTCTGTAAAAGCAAATTGTAGGTCGGTATCAATATTCATTTTGATAACACCATAACCAATAGATTCTTTAATTTCATCTTTAGAAGAACCAGATCCGCCATGGAAAACAAAGTCAACTGAATTTTCAGGGAGATTGTATTTCTCAGAAATGTGTATTTGTGAATTTTTAAGAATTTTCGGGGTTAATTTTACATTTCCTGGCTTGTATACTCCATGAACATTTCCAAAAGCTGCCGCAACAGTAAACTGAGGACTTACTTTACTTAATTCTTCGTAAGCATAGGCTACTTCTTCAGGTTGTGTGTATAATTTGGATACATCAACATCGCTGTTATCAACACCATCTTCTTCTCCTCCTGTGATACCAAGTTCAATTTCTAAAGTCATTTCCATTTTGGACATTCGAGCGAGGTATTCTTTACAAATGGCAATATTTTCTTCAATGGGTTCTTCAGATAGATCAATCATATGTGAGCTAAATAAAGACTTTCCATGTTGTGCATAAAATTCTTCGCTGGCATCTAAAAGACCATCAATCCAAGGCAATAATTTTTTTGCACAATGATCGGTGTGAAGAATTACAGTGGCTCCATAAGCATCTGCTAATTCGTGTATGTGTTTTGCTCCAGCAACGGCACCTGCAATTGCTGCTTTTTGACCTTCATTAGATAAGCCTTTCCCAGCATTGAACTGTGCACCTCCGTTAGAAAACTGAATGATTACAGGACTGTTGAGCTCTGCTGCGGTTTCAATAACGGCATTGATGGTATCACTACCAATTACATTTACAGCGGGAATGGCGAATGCTTTTGCTTTTGCGAGTTTAAAAACTTCTTGTACTTGTTTTCCGGTTACAACTCCGGTTGGAATAGAGTGATTCATTTATATTGGTTTGCGGCAAAAATATTAAACTTATTTGATTCTAGAATGGATAATTGATACCGATATTAAAAACTGCATTTTTTAGGTTGTATTCTGTCCACCATCTTTGCCCGATTGGCAACGCAGGATTATAGGTTTTAAAGCCTGTATCAAAGCGAAATACTAAAAAATCAAAATCGTAGCGCAATCCAATCCCTGAGCCTATTGCGATTTCTGATAAATCTTCAAGTCCTTCAAACTTCATCGCGGGATCCTCCACATCATCCCAGAGATTCCAAATATTCCCTGTGTCCACAAATAAACCTCCTTTAAGTGGTCCAGCGAGCGGGAAACGATATTCAAAATTAAACGCCAATTTTAAGTTTGCTTCATTAAATTCATTGATATTGCTACTGCTTCCTGGTCCTAGTTTATATGCTTTCCAGGCACGATTGTCATTTGATCCTCCTGAGAAAAAAGAGCGGGAAAATGGCATATTAGTTGAGTTTCCAAAAGGTAAAGCAATTCCAGTAAAAGCATGAAAGGCAATCACTTGTTCTCGACCAATTCTCCAGTGTTTAATAAAGTCAAATTCAGTTTTTATGTATTGTGATGGACTTACTCCTCCTAAAATATTTTGACCTTCTTCATTTTGCTTACTATTAAAACTATTGAGTACCTGATTTAAAAGACTACCCACCCAATCTACTTTCCAACGAAGTTGATAAAAGTTTTCATCAAAAATACTTTTCTGACTATTAAGGTTTATACTAAACGAAGATCCTAAAATTAAATTATTTGCAGTCAGTCTATCCTGTCGTTCTTTTACTGTATTAATTGTTTTGTAGTTGTTGTCTTCAACAGTTAAAGGGGTTTCGTTATTTAAGACAGAGGAAATAAAGTTTGACGCTCCTTCGGGTATAGATAGATTATTGTTTTCATCCACCCAATCTTGCTGGGTGTTGAAGTCTTGTGCAATACTATTGAGTCGATCGTATGAATTTTTATAAACATTGAAATAGTTAGTCAAGTTTCTGTTGTTTACAAATTCTAGGTCAATCCATTTAAATTGGATTCTTTTTTTGGTGTTGGGTTGCCAATCAAATTGATAGGTTCCCTTAAAAAACTGCTTGTCTAAACCAATATTTTTTTGGAAACTACTACCTACTATGATCTCTGTTTTGGGACTCATAGATTTTGGAATTAATTCATTTTGAACCCATGGAATTAACAGCCGTGGTAAACTTAATTTTAAATCGGCACCTAACTCAAAAATGTTGAAAAATTGATCCCCAGTTTGGGCAATGTCTCTGGAAGCACCCACCGTATTTTTGATATTGAGTTCTAATAATTCGGCACCTTTAAATACATTTCGAATTCCTAATCCACCTCCCAGTCCTATCCCAAAATCTTGAATGTTTGAGTGAGAAAAATCAAGATCAAAACCGAGAGAAAAGCGTTCTTTGGGA
>JAURBX010000095.1 GCA_030828745.1 Flavobacteriaceae bacterium
CATTTGCCACCACTTAAAATCGTCTGTAGTTAAAGAACGCATTGTGGCCTCATCTCCGGCTACAAAGGCTTTTGTAAATGCGTCTACAACCTCTAATGCTGGATGCTTGTCATAAATTTTACCCCCTATATTTTTTTGGGCACTTAAGGTAAAGAATGCAAAAAGACTGAATGTGAAAATTAATTTTTTCATTTAAATTGATTTATGATTAATGTGTAGCCAAATTAATGAAATTTTAGCCGTGAAACACCCTTCTTTTAAAAGTTTTTATTCATCAATTTCAAAACGCTTTATTTCCTTAAATTCAGTGAGTTCAATGGCTTCGATAGAAGTTTTTAAATCTTCCCAATTTTCTTCAAAAAAAGAATTTGTTTGTTTCAATGCTATTTTCAAATCATTAGAAGCATGTTTTACAAGCGCTTTCTCTGTGTCAGTTATACCGTAAGGTCTTGACCTTATATATCTTGATGCTGTATAGATTCTCTTCACAACACTGTTTTCAGGATTTCTTACAATCCCTTGCCTCTTATCCTCCTTCCCAATAAATAAGTCCATAATGGAATCTATATTTTCTGAAGCTGCCGCAATGCGTTCAACAAGAACTTTATTTGCTTTTTCATCCTTTTTACCTATTCTCTTCTTGTAAGTAGCTAGTGTATTCTTACTTGCTTTTAATTGATTTACTGCAAGTGTCACTTGTTGCAAATACCCTTCTATTGTTTTTGAATACTTATATGGATCTTCAATTGCTTGCTCTGAGAGATCTAATCTTGGATCGGTTCTTACTACAACATTAACCTCAGAGGTCTCCGAAGCCGTTCCTAAAACCACTTTATATTTCCCAGGCATAACACTCACTCCACTTGGCTCAACTTTAGATTTCACCTCTTTTCGAGTTGGTCTTTCAACTCCCTTTTCTGTGAGGTTCCAATACCATCGATGAAGTCCAGTTTCACTGGGTGCTTTAGCCTTTAATGTTCTTATTAAACGTTCATCATCATATATTTTTAGGCTTAAAGAATCTTTTGCTTTTTTATCTTCAACTTTATAAAAATAAGTCAACATACTACCGTACTTTCTATTTTCAGCATTGTAAATAGCATCAGCTCCAAATCGAGAACCTGTAGGTTGCTGATATTTTGTCAAATACGCATTTGGTGGATTAAATAAATGCATTTTTTTGTCTAAAACTTCTGGATTTATTGCTATTTCCCTTAGGGGTCTTATGTCGTCCATTACCCATATCGCTCTTCCAAATGTCCCAATGACCAAATCATGCTCTCTTGGATGAATTATCAAATCTTTCGTAGGAACGGTTGGAAAAACTTCAGCATCAAATTTAGCCCATTTTTCACCTGCATTTATTGAATAATATAAACCGTCATCGGTACCCAAAAATAATAAGTCTTCAGTTTCTATGTCTTCTACAATACTTAAGGTGTACCCAAAAACATCTTTTTCATCTACAATACGCTCCCATGATTTTCCATAATTAGTTGTTTTAAAGACGTAAGGTGTATAATTAAAGCGCCTGTAATCATTTGCAACTAAAAAAGCAGTCCCAGCTTGTTTATTTGAAGCTTTAATCTGAGCAATCCAACTTCCTTTTGGCAATTGCTTTATGTTTTTTGTGAGCTCTGTCCAATTTTCTCCTCCATCCTTAGTAATATGAACTCTTCCATCATCTGACCCTATCCAAAGTAAATCTTTTTGCAAAGGAGAGGGCTCAATAACCAAAAGGGTACAGTGATTCTCAGCTCCTGTTGCATCTAATGTAATCCCTCCACTTTCGCTTTGCTTTTGTTTTTCAGGATCATTGGTGGTGAGGTCGGGTGATATTACCTCCCATGTTAACCCCTTATCCCTGCTTTTATGTACGAATTGACTTCCAAAATAAACAGTACTCGTATCGAAAGGGTCTTGTCCAATGGCTGCATTCCAATTGAAACGCAAAAAAACATCAGGATTAGGGTGGTTCGGTTTGACACCGTAATTATTTCCTGTTTTCCAATCATAACGTGAAACATTTCCTTGTTGACTCATGGCATATCCATAACGAGAATTATCTTGATCGGGAACAACATCAAATCCATCTCCAAAGGCAATTTCTTGCCAATAGGAATTACGGATTCCTTGGGTCTTCCAAACATAGGCTGGGCCTCGCCAAGATCCGTTATCCTGCATTCCACCGTACACATTATAGGGGTACTCATTGTCTACATTGACATGATAAAATTGACCTACAGGAATGTTGCCAACGAAACGCCAAGAAGCACCTGCGTCTCGAGAGATATTCAATCCACCATCATTACCGTCAATTATAAAAGAACCATCTTCGGGATGAATCCACCAAGCATGATGATCAGGATGCACACCATTATTAGCATTATATGCTGGCATCAATTCTTCAAAATTTTTACCCCCGTCTTCTGAAACATTCACATAAGTAAAAACAGAATAAACACGATTCTCATTTTGAGGATCTACAAAAATATCGGAATAATAAAAAGGTCGATTTCCAATATCTGACTTTTCATTTACCTTTTTCCAATGATCTCCACCATCTGTAGATTTATAAAGCGCATTTTTTTTTGCCTCAATTAAAGCATAAATAATACTGGTTTTGTTTGGGGCTATAGCGATCCCTATTCTCCCTAAATCCCCTTCAGGCAAACCGTCTTTAGATGTTTTTCTTGTCCAGTTTTTACCTCCATCTAGGCTTACATAAAGGCCACTCCCCTTTCCACCTGACTTAAAAAACCAAGGCTCACGCTTATGTTCCCATAGGGCAGCAACTAACTTATTAGGGTTTTTGGGATCCATTACCAAATCTGCAGCGCCTGTCTTTGGATTTACAAATAGTATTTTTTCCCAAGTCATTCCTCCGTTTGAAGTTTTATAAACACCCCGTTCAGGATGTTCTCCCCAAGGAGATCCGATGGCAGCGACATACACCACCTCTGGATTAGTTGGATCTACAATAATACGATGAATATGACGCGTCTTTTCTAAGCCCATTGAAATCCAAGTTTTTCCAGCATCAAGTGTTTTATAAACTCCATATCCGCCGTTCAAACTATTTCTTGGGTTACCTTCTCCTGTTCCGACCCAAATTACGTCTGGATTGGATTGTTGAATTGCAATTGCACCTATGGAAGCAGTAACTTGATTGTCAAAAACAGCATCCCAATTCACTCCTCCACTGGTTGATTTCCATACGCCACCAGAAGCAGTTCCTACGTAAATAACACCACTATCACTATTTACCACATCAATTGAAGTAACTCTCCCGCTCATTCCTCCTGGACCAATATTTCTAGGAGCAATTCCTTGTATCCATTTTGGATTAATTTCTTGTGCTATTAGGGACTGAACCAATAAAAATAGCAAAAACAGAGATGGATTTTTCATGAATTAAATTTTGTTAAAATGTACGAAAAAAATGAAATCACTTTCTTTTCAAATTCTAAAAAAAAAGTCTTAAATGCTAGTGCACTAATCTAAATAATTCCATGGAAGTGATTTCTTTTCTTGGGTCGAAAGAAGCGCCAAACTTAAAATTTTGGAGACTATTAAATTGTTTTCTATACTATATAGTGAATTTGGAGGAATGGATCTCTCTTTATGAACCACTTCATAAAGTAATCGAAAAGGATCTTCTTGAAAGGATTTAATCGGTTTTGGTTTGTGCATTTGTTCTCCTATGGATTCGTCTTTTAGCAAGGTCATTTTGGACCCATTAAGGCAGTTAATGTATCCATTAGAACCATAGAGTTGCATGTCCTTTCGATTGTGTGACCAATTCCATGAAGCTTGAATGACAACTTGCTGTTTTTCATATTCTAAGACAATGGTAGTGTCATCATCAACTTTTGGATAGATCTCTGGTTTGGTTTGTTTTGCTACACAAGTGACAGTTAAAGGGGTCTGACCGTTTAAAATCCAAGTACTGAGGTTAGCTCCGTAACAACCAAAATCAGTCAGAGCACCTCCCCCGTTTAGAATTGGGTCAGTAAGCCATTCTAGAAACTCAGAGGAACAACCAATTTCTTTAGGACCAGGATGGCCTGTATTGAAAACAAGTTTATTTAAATTTCCAATTCGATTTTGTGACAATAAGGCTTTTGCTTCGTACGTACTAGCATACCATGAAGTTTCATAATTAATTAAAAGAGGAACAGAATATTGCTTTGAAAGGGCTGCCATTTTAAGGGCATCTTCATAAGTTGTCGCCATCGGCTTTTCAACCATAATTGGAATTTTTCTAGGCGCAAAAAAGGCAACAACTTCCAGGTGGTTTTTTGTGGCATTAAAAGCTGAAACAGCTTGTGGTTTTGCTTTTAGATACAGGTCTTTATAGGTTTCAAAAAACAAGGAGTCATGCAATTTATATCGCTTCTTATAGCGAGCAATGGCTTCTTGATTGGTTTCTACAACACCTACTATGGTGACATCTTTTTTGTTTCTATTAAAAATCCAACTAACATGATCATGAACCAATCCAATCACTCCCAATCGTAATGTTTGATCTGATTTATCTTGGGATTGAGCCATGATATTAACCGGTAAAAAAGAACTAAAAAATATCAAGAGAATAAAATAATTGCTGAAGTAATGGATTTGTAATTTCATAATTTTAGTAAATTGAACTACAATTTAATCTATTTTATAATCATAGCTGTATTATGCAAAAATTAAACGTTCTGTTGTTCTTCCTTTTTACCGCACTTTTTTTGAGTGCTCAAACACCTTCTAAAAAAATCTTAGCCATTTTTGCACACCCCGACGATGAGCAATCTATTGCGCCTATTTTGGTCAAATATGCGGAAGAAGGAGTTGAGGTTACACTTGTGATTGCTACAGATGGTCGTTTAGGAGTTAACCAATACAATGATTATGAAGCAGGGGATGAATTAGCTGCAAAAAGAAGAGAAGAAATGAGCTGTGCCGCCGAAACTTTAGGGGTTGACTTGATACATTTAAATTATCATGATCAATTAAAAGCTGCAGAAGGCTTTGACGGACACATTCCGCATGTGCAACAATTGATATTAGACTTGAAAAAAATTGTGACTGATATCAAACCAGATGTTATCATTACTTGGGGACCCGATGGGGCAACCACCCATATGGATCATCGTTTGGTTGGGGCTTCAGTCACCCAAGTGTTTGTTTCTCAAACGTGGAGCAAACCTATGAATCTATATTATTTTGGAATCCCCTCAGACTTTTTACCCGATGAAAATTCTAGAACATTGAGAGGTCAAGATCGTAATTATTTAACCACACAAATTCCCTTTACTGAGGCTCATTTTAATCAAGCCTATCGTGCTTTATTGTGTCATGAAAGTCAATATCCAGCTACAGTTGTTGCCAACATTAAGAAAGAAAGAGCAAAAATGGGATCGACACTTTTTTTAAGAAAGTTTCAAGTACCCAATAACATAGAGTACTCTCTTTTCTAAAGTTTTGATATAATTTCTGTTTGAGGAAATGCTGCTTTATTTTTTAATACTGCCCTAGTAGTAACTTTAGTATTCCAAAGAAATACTTTTTTTAAAGAAGGAATGGTTTTAAGTATTTCAAAAACATCTTGATTAACCAGAGTGCTATGAAGATTCAGTACCTCTAGGTGAGTTAATGTGTTTAGTGAAACCAAATCTCTTGCTTTAATTGGGTTTTGTTGGAGATTTAAGCGAGTTAGGTTTTTTAATTTTGCAATTACTTTTAAATCTGAATTCTTAACCTTACACCCACTAAGATTTAGCCAAGTAATATAGGGAGCGTATGTTTCTAAAAGAGCTACTGCTTCTGAAGATAGTTTATCTCCTTGAAATCGAATATCCAATAAAGGATTAGATTGAGAGAGTGTTCTCCAACTAAAATTAGCATTTTCTAAAGCAATAAAAACAGAATCTGGCAGAGGGTCTAACTTCACTTTTTCTACCCAAGGTTTAGCCCGTGTATCCAATCCATATTGCTTTAAAAGAAGAGTTTTTATTTCTGGTGTGAGGGAAAACTTACTTAAGGGGTCTGTGTAGTTCGCTCCTTCATGAATCCACCATTGTACTAATTGAATTTCATGAAATGAGAACGGAGTCCCCGAAGGAGGCATGAATTTCTCATTCTCCTGTGAAAAACTTATTCTTTTAAAAATTAAACTTTTGTTCAGATTCTTTCCAGTAAAAGCAGCTCCACTTTTTCCTCCTTTTTCAATTCCTTCAACCGTACTCATGTTCAATCCTCCTCTGCTAATTTCATTATTATGACAGGCGATGCATTTTTCATTCAACAAAGGCTGGACTAGTTCTTTAAATACAAATACAGAATCAAGTGGCAACTCTTCAAATGTTTTATACTCTCTTTGCTTTTCAAATTTTGTCTTGATAAAATCAGGTGCATGCTCTGTTAAATAATTAGAACCATGCGTAAGATTACCCCCTAAATGGCCCACAAAAATCAAGAGAACAAGAACGATGAAATTATTAATTTTAGTGAACAAAGAGGGGAATCTAATATTTTTAATTCTCAGCACCCAACCTACACAACTAAAGAAAACCAATAAGATACCCGTATATTGATGTGGGGTTAATTCCGTATCGATATAATGCCCGTTTTGTGCTAATAACCATCCCATTAGAGCAGAAAAAAATGAGCTAAGAAAAGCGATTAACCAAGCAATTTGAATGAAATTAAAGTTAGATCCTTTGTTTCTAAACCATTTTAGTTCAAATATGAGTGCCAGTAAGATAAATCCAATGGGTAAATGAACTAACAAAGGGTGCAATCTTCCGAAAAACTGAGTTAAATCTAATCCAATCATTAAACACGAGTTAATTTAAGAGGATAGGTTTTTCCTGAATCCCATTGTGGAACATAGATGTTTTCATCATCATCAATACATACATCATGTGGATTAAAAAACGTTTTCTGATCATACTCTGGAGCTTGAAAACCTGCCTTGGTATTCTTGGGAGCACTCCCTCCAGGCAAGGACACTACTTCATTTTTGTGATTTAATACGGCAAGCATTCCATCGTACGTATCCCAATCTTTAGAGACAATTACTGCAAAATATAGCACTCCATTTTTTAACACAGGTCTACATACATAACATCCGGGAAGAGAGATGGTTTCCAGGTGGTTACCCTCAAGAGTGAAGCGTTTAAAACTATTCTCAGATCGAGAGGTAATCAAAAGGGTGGGGGCTTTTCCTTCTCGTGTATCAATGGTAACTCCATGACAACAATCAAAATGATGCTCTTCGGTTCCTTTTCCTCCAAAATGACGTATATAGTTTCCTTTTGCATCATATTGGATGATATAATCCAAACCATAGCCATCTGCAATGTAAATATCTCCATTGGGAGCGATCGCAGTTTCAGTGGGTTTAAATTGTCTTACTGAGGTATA
>JAURBX010000042.1 GCA_030828745.1 Flavobacteriaceae bacterium
AGGAATTAACATGCCTATTTGATCTGCAGTCCAACCTGTTTTCTGCAAACCTTCATTGATGACTTCTGCAAAACGAACCACTGCATTTTTAAAGACAAATTGACCATTCATATAAGGATAGTATGAAATATCATCGGGATCATTTGCTTCCATTATTTCGGGCACCCATCGTCCTGTATTGGGTCCAATCAAAGAGAGTTCTTCAGCATATTTCCCCTCAGAATGTAAATGAGATGAAAGTATTCCCGTTTCATTATTTTCAGCTCGAGTCATGACAACAGCACCTGCACCATCCCCAAAAATCACAGAAATATTTCTCCCTCTTGTGGTCATGTCAAGACCCCCTGAGTGATATTCCGATCCTATGACTAAAACATTTTTGTACATCCCAGTTTTGATAAATTGGTCAGCCGTTGAAACCGCATAAACAAAACCGGAACACTGCATTCGAATATCCATTGCAGGGCAATCGGGAATTTCCAATGCGTCTTGAACCAAAACTCCAGAACCTGGAAAATAATAATCGGGACTGAGCGTGGCGAATAAGATAAGATCTATTTCTTGTGCTTTCAATTGAGCGCGCTCCAAAGCTATTTTAGCTGCTTTGATTCCCATGGAGGCTGTACCCTCTTTGTCCCCTTTCATTATATGTCTTCGCGCTTCAATTCCTGTTCTTTCAATGATCCACTCATTTGAGGTATCCATTGTCTTTTCGAGATCAGCGTTAGTAACAATATTATCAGGAAGAAATTTTCCTAAGCCAATTATTTTTGAATTGTACATGTACTATATTGTTTATTTTTTGAAAAATACTGATTTTTGTTGGCTTGGGCAACACGAAGTAGAGGGGAAATACTTAGAGGTATTGTTTAAACGCTTCGGTGTGGATTTCAGCCTTCAAATCGTGAAGCAAATGATACAAGCCAAAAAAGGTTCTATTTATATAAATAAAGTGCTTTGAACCTCTATTTCCATTCATTTTTCTCAGCTGAGAGTCTCCAGCAAAATCTTTTGAAAGTGTACTAATGTCCTCCCAAAATTTAGTGCTTGAAAAATCAAATTTTGTATCGTGAAAGGGAAGTGTAAAAAGACGCATCATGCGTTGAAATAATGCGGTAAAATAACTCACCTCCTCTTCAGAGTCCGTAGGAAGTAGAATTTCTAATTCCCGAAGCAAGGCATCAAATTGAACAACATCCTCAATATTCTCCTTATTTGATAGTTCAAAATAGGGGTGATAAAAATCTTCGGGTATCGATTTCATACACCCAAAATCAATAGCAACAAGGTTGCGTTCATCGTCCACCATAAAATTGCCTGGATGGGGATCAGCTTGAACTTTTTTTAGACCATGAATCTGAAACATATAAAAATCCCATAGGGTTTGGCCCAATCGATTTCTGACATCTTGACCTTCCTCTTCTCCTTCTACGAATTCAGATAAGTGAACCCCCTCCATCCAATCCATAGTTAAGGTTTTAGAAGTCGTCCATTCTGGATAATAGCTAGGGAATTTGAGATTTGGAATTTTTGCAGCCCTATTGGAAACATATTCACTATTCTCTAACTCTTGTAAATAGTCGGTTTCTTCCAAGAGCTTATCCTCCACCTCTTTAAAATACTTTGCGGTATCCTTTCCTTTGAGGTTAAACATTTTCAAAGCAATGGGCTTTATTAATGCTAAATCAGAGCTGATACTATTTGCTACTCCAGGATATTGAATTTTCACAGCAAGTTTTTTCCCTTCTTTAGTCGCGCGGTGTACTTGTCCAATACTAGCCGCGTTTTCAGATTGAGTAGCAAATGTATCAAAGATCACTTCCGGATCGGCTCCTAAATATTTTCGTATGGTCTTTTTTACCAAAGCAGCTGACAAGGGTGGAACAGAAAATTGTGCCAGCCCAAACTGCTCAACATAGGCTTGTGGCAAAAGATTTTTTTCCATACTTAACATCTGGGCAACTTTGAGCGCACTTCCCTTCAACTCTTTTAGTCCATTATAAATATCCTTAGCGTTGTTTTCGTTAAGTTTACTTTTGGCTTCTTCCCCTTTCATTATCTTTTCCCCATAATAACGAATGTAATTTCCACCCACTTTTATTCCAGTTGAAACCAATTTGGAAGCACGCTCGATTTTGTTTGTTGGAATAGAATCTAGTGTTTTCAATTAAGCCATTTTAAAATTTTCTTTCCAAAGAAATTTGCCAAAATCAATAATGCTGTCAAAGGGGGTATTATCAAATAGTTCAAAAACTGTTTGAACGGATTTTTCAATCGCCATATCCGTTTTTTCAAAACTAGGTGATTTATCTTCTTTCCAAAATTTGAGAAGAAAGAGCAGTTGTACCCAAGCTCCTTCTGAAAAGAGAGCTTCGGGATGTTTTGTAAATCGTGACTGTTTGTGCATATTCCCTTCTTCTATGAGACCAGACGCGAACTGTTTGAAAGAAACTCTTAACCCCTTAAATGCCATCAGTTGTTGCATTTTGTTTTCAGAAGTTGTGAGAGTAAATAGAACATAACTTCTATTCAATAACAATACCTCAAAAAAAGTGTAGTAAAAAGAAAGCAACTTTTCCTTGGGAGGCTGCGTGTCATAATCTTTCTCCTTACTGATCAAAGTAAACGCGTTGTTGAAAAATTGAACAAAAATGGCCTCTTTGACGTGTTCTAAGGACGAAAAGTGTTGGTAAAAAGCGGATTCTTCAATTCCGCATTTTTTACAAAACTTAAAAACCGATTTAGGTTCTTGTTCATGCTCTAAAACATGATCACTGTAAGCTTCAAAAATCTTTTCTCTCAAATCTAAATTCTTTTTTGACATAAAACTTGTGTTGCTACAAATATAGTGTGTTTATTTTTTTTGACAAAAGGTTAAACAGAATATGTTATAAAATTTTATGTGTCATCTTGTCACAAAATAAAGTATGGTATTTTTTTTGTCTACAACATTCAAAATAAAAAACAAAACACATGAGTACAGGAAAAATTAATGTAGCCGTAGAGAACATTTTCCCGCTAATCAAGAAATTTCTTTACAGCGACCACGAGATTTTTTTAAGAGAATTAATTTCCAATGCCACAGATGCCACTACGAAACTACATCACCTAAGTAGCTTGGGTGAAATCAAGGGAGATCTTGGATCCACCCAGATCGAAATCAAGATTGATAAAAAAGGGAAAAAGCTTCACATCAGTGACCAAGGGATTGGAATGACAAAAGAAGAGGTCCAAAAATACATCAATGAAGTTGCCTTTTCGGGAGCTGAAGAATTTCTAGAGCAATACAAAGACACCGCCAAAGACAGCGGAATTATCGGTCATTTTGGGTTGGGGTTTTATTCTGCCTTTATGGTTTCAGAAAAAGTTGAAATCATTACAAAATCACACAAAGATAGACCAGCTACCCACTGGACTTGTGATGGTTCTCCTGAATATACATTAGAAGCTTCGGATAAAGAGACTAGGGGTACAGAAATCATTCTCCATATCGACAAAGACTCTAAAGAATTTTTAGAAGAGTCTCGTATCAAGGAACTTTTAACTAAATACAACAAGTTCATGCCGATTCCGATAAAATTTGGAACTCGAGAAGAAACCCTTCCTTTGCCAGAAGGGGCGGCAGAAGATGCAAAACCAGAAACCATCACGGTTGATAATATCATCAACAACCCTGAGCCTGCATGGACCAAAAAGCCTGCAGATTTAAAAGATCAAAATTACAAGGATTTTTATCGGGAATTATATCCGATGCAATTTGAAGAGCCTTTATTCAACATTCACCTAAATGTAGATTATCCTTTTAATCTAACGGGTATTCTTTACTTCCCAAAATTGAATAACGACTTAAACATCCAAAAAGATCGCATCCAACTCTATCAAAATCAAGTTTTTGTTACGGATAACGTTGAGGGCATTGTCCCTGAGTTTTTAACCCTTTTAAGAGGTGTTATTGATTCCCCTGACATTCCTTTGAATGTTTCGCGAAGTTACCTCCAAGCGGACGGTGCCGTAAAAAAAATCAGCAACTACATCACAAGAAAGGTTGCAGACAAATTGAATAGTCTTTTCAAAAAAGATCGTAAAGGATTTGAAGAAAAGTGGAATGACATCAAAGTAGTGATTGAATATGGGATGTTGAGTGAAGATAAGTTCTTTGATAAAGCAGAAAACTTTGCACTTTACCCAACTACAGATGGGGAATATTTCACTTTTGAAGAATTGCAAGAAGCAGTCAAAGAGCATCAAACGGACAAAGACGATAAACTTGTTCTTCTATACGCTTCAGATACGGAAGACCAGCACAGTTATATCACACAAGCCAAAAACAAAGGGTACAAAGTTCTACTTTTAAACTCTCCCATTATCGGTCATCTAATTCAAAAACTTGAAGGCAGTAAAGAAAATGTTTCTTTTGTTCGTGTGGACGGAGACACGGTAGAAAATCTAATTAAAAAAGACGAAGCTTCCGTTTCAAAACTTACTGAGGAAGAAAAGGAAACGCTTAAGCCCATGATTGAAAATGTGGTAAAAGAAGGCGGCTATACCGTTCAAATGGAAGCCATGGACAGTCAGGCCCTACCCTTTGTATTGACACAACCTGAATTCATGAGACGGATGAAGGAAATGCAGCAAACAGGCGGAGGTGGAATGATGATGGGTGACATGCCCGACATGTATACCCTGACCGTCAACACGAACCATGAGTTAGTGGGTCAAATTCTTTCAACCAAAACAGAGAAGAAAAGGGAGCGCTTGATTCAACAAGCTGTTGATCTTGCGCGATTATCCAGAAATCTTTTGAAAGGGGAAGCCCTAACAGCGTTCATTCAACGCAGTGTTGAACTCATCAAATAAAAGACAACCGCCTTCGGGCGGTTTTTTTAATTCCACATTCTTTTGTTTCTTGTAATATGATTGATTCACAATTGCTTTCCACTGAAGGTGAACCTTTACTTTTAAATGATGCTAAGATTCGTTACTATGAGTCCTTCTTTACTCCCAAAGAAGCCGCAACAATCTTTGATCAATTACTTGAAGAAACTCTTTGGCAACAAGATCCTATTACTGTTTTTGGAAAAACTTATCCCCAACCTCGTTTGACTGCGTTATATGCAATTAACAACAGACCCTACTCCTATTCAGGCATTCGCATGACACCCAAGATCATGACCCCGCTACTTCAAAAAATTAAAAATAAAATCGCCACTATTTCTGAAACCGAGTTTACTACGGTCTTACTGAATTTATATCGAGATGGGAAAGACAGCAATGGATGGCATGCTGATAATGAAAAAGAATTAGGCAAAAATCCCATCATAGCTTCCTTGAGTTTTGGTGAAAACCGATTTTTCCATTTAAAACACAGACGCAATAAAAAAGACCGCTTGAAATTATTATTAAAATCGGGAAGCTTATTGCTTATGGAAGGAAGTACACAGGAGCATTGGCTGCATCAAATTGCTAAAACAGCTCGACCCGTTGGGCCCAGAATCAATTTAACCTTTCGAAAAATCACTTGATCCTTACTCAAATTAGTGCTCAATAACAATTTTAAAATCGAGCGAATTAAACCTTCTTTAAAATAAACTGTCATATTAAATTGTTTACTTGAACACATTATTAAAAATTTGACTAAAATTAAATTATTTCACAGCCTTTTTTTCTTGCTACTTTTTTCATTTAGCTCTTTTCTTCTGGCACAAGAAAAAGAATTTCTCATTCCCTCTATTTCTGGTGAAATAAAAATAAATGGAAAGGGAGACGAATTGGATTGGGAAAAATCAAAATGGAATTCAAACTTTTGGAACTGGCGCCCGACAGACAGCCTTGAAGCAAATAAACAAACGCAGTTTAAAATGCTGCGAGACGATCAAAACCTTTATATTTTGATTGAAGCTATGACCGGGGGATCAAATTTTACTACCCCCAATCTTAAGCGTGATTTTGAGTGGTATCAATCGGATTCTGTCACCTTACTTTTCGACACCTTTAGTGATGCGACCAATGCTTTTTCCTTTGCCACCAACCCTTTAGGACTTAAAGCTGACGGATTGATTTCAGGTGGGAATCAAAACTACCGTACCGACCGAAACTATGCTTGGGATACCAAATGGACCGTTGAAACCATAATAGAAGAAAGAAAATATACCGTGGAAATAAAAATTCCTTTTAGTGCTTTCTTTTATGACAATACACAAACCTCCTGGCGTTTTAATCTTTATAGAAGAGATTTTGAAGGCAATGAAACGAGTGTTTGGGCACAAACTCCGCAGAATCAAGTGATAGGAAACCTTGGTTTTATGGGGAAAATGATTTTTGAAACACCTCTCAAAAAAGCGCGAAATCCCATCTCCATTATTCCTTTTGTGAGTACCGCAAAATTTAAAGATTTTGAAAACTCGAATCAAGACACAAACTTTTCAGTTGGAGGAGATGCCAAAATTCCCATTGGGAATGCATTAAACCTTGACCTGACATTCAATCCTGATTTTTCACAAGTAGAAGTCGATGATCAAGTAGTTAACCTTACCCGATTTGCTATTTCACTTCCTGAGAAAAGACAATTTTTTACACAAAACGATGATTTGTTTAAAGACTTTGGGGCCATTAATGATGTAACACCTTTTTTCTCAAGACGTATAGGAGTTGCTGAGGATTTGGACGGAAATACGATAGAAAATAAGATTGTTGCAGGTGCTCGATTGAGTGGAAAATTAAACTCCAATCTGAGACTGGGATTTTTAAATGTATTAACAGATGCTGATATCCCCAATGAGATACCCTCAAATTTAAATACTGTTTTTACACTTCGACAAAAAGTATTTAACCGTTCCAATGTTAGTTTTTTCTTCATCGACCGAAGAACCACAGAAGAATTTGATTTTATTTCTGAAGAGGAGAAAAGAAATAGTGTTACTGGAATTGAATACAATTTAGTCTCTGCGGACAGTAAATGGAATGGACGTGCCTTTTTTCATAAATCTTTTACAGAAGGCTTAGATGATGACGATATTATCTCTGGAATTAAATTACTACGAAACACCCTGCGACATCGCCTTGGCATGGAGGTAATTCATGGAGGAGAGGACTTTAGATCTGATCTTGGTTTTTTTAGACGTACTGGATTTTTAAAACTGTCTCCCGAATACACTTTCAGAATTTATCCTAAAAATCCTAATGTGGTGAATTATGAAATTAGTGAACGGACTTTTTTTGTGTACAATCCTGAATTAAACTACTTATTAACCGACCGTTGGTTCATCACCTCAATACGAAAACGATATTTAAACAATACGAGCTTGAGTTTTTCGGCTCGAAATCGCTACGAATATTTGACTACTGGATTTGACCCTACCCGCAGTAGTGATGGGCTTGATCTGCCTTCTAACTCAAGTTATAATTTTACTGAGGTAGAGATGAGTTATCGTTCTGATCCAAGGAAAAAATTCAACTTTGACTCCAAAATTGCTTACGGTTCTTTTTATAATGGAACTAAATTTTCAATTGAAAATGAATTCAAATGGCGAAAACAACCCATTTTTAATGCCAGTATGATTGTGAACTTTGATGCCATTGAGCTTCCCAAGCCATACAGTTCAAAAAATATTTGGTTGATTAGCCCCAAACTGGATTTCACTTTTACCAAAACTCTTTCTTGGACCACCTTTGTTCAATATAATTCTCAAGGGGAAAACCTTGGAGTAAACTCAAGAATGCAATGGCGTTTTGCACCGCTCTCCGATTTATTTATTGTTTATAATGATAATTACATCAGCACTGATAATTTTTCACCAAGATATCGTAGTTTTAACCTCAAATTGACTTATTGGTTAAATCTGTAATTATGACTCAACAATACACCCGCTTTTTCTTACTCGCATTCCTTTTTCTTTTCACCCTCGGCTGTCAGCCAGAAAAAAAGAAAGCTACTGGAAACACCATGATTGTCAAAGGAAGCATTGAAGGGCTCAGAAAAGGCACTTTATATCTACAAAAAATTGAAGATACCCTCTTGGTTAATGTCGATTCAACTCTTGTAAAGGGAACTCCTAATTTTGAATTTAAAACGCCCTTAGAAACTCCTGAGGTTTTTTACATCTATCTAGATAAAGAGGATGGGGACAGCCTAAATGACCGAATTTTGTTTTTTGGGGAAAAGGGAACCATTGAAATCAACACCCTGCTAAAAACCTTTGAAAGTAGTGCAGAGATTAAAGGGTCTAAAAACCAAGAATTGTTGCAAGAGCATATTGCTTTCAAAAGAAAGTTTAACGATCAAAATCTAGAACTTATTCAAGGATATTACCAAGCTCAAAGTGATGGGGAAATGGAAAAAGCGGATTCTTTGGAACAGAAACTTAATAACTTAACCCGAAGACGATACTTATACACGATCAATTTTGCTGCACAACATACAGATCAAAACATTGCTCCCTATCTAGCTTTGACAGAAGTTTATAATGCTAATTTGTCTCTGTTGGATTCAATTGCCGTTAAAATGACTCCAGAAGTTAAAGCATCGAAATACGGAAAAGAGTTTACCAATTTCTTAGAGCAAAGAAGGCTCGAAGAGTAAAGATTTAAAGCTTTGCTGCTTTTTTTAGTAAAGCGGTGATTGCTTTCGCTTTTGCTTCTTGTATTTTCTTAAACTGTGCTTTGATCCCCTCTCCGGTTACTGCATTTACTTGTTGAATTAAATCATCGAAAGCAAGAATGGCCTCATCGATAAGTTTTTCACTTTTAGATAAATCCGCATCAGGGTTTGAAAGTTCCCACAAATAGATGTCTTCAATCAAATCACCAATATCATTATTGATGTCTTTTTTAAGTTGTTTTATACTCGGCATTGTATAGTTTTAATTTTTTATTAATATAGAACTTTTTGACGAATGTCAAAAACAATTATTTACTAACTAAACTTTTTTCTGTTGGCTTAGCCAGAAAAGCTTACAAAGTTTCTCGGCGTTTCGTACAAGGTCACGGATAAACTGTGGGAACTGTCCAAGTGTGGCTTCAATTTATTGTAAATCACTACAGCAATATTTTCTGCGCTTGGAATCAAATTAAAAAATTCAGCGACTTGTTCATTCAAGTTTTTATGATCCAAAAGATCCTCAACTTCCACTTTAATTAAATCTTTTAACACCTTCATGTCCATCACATATCCTGTATCAGGATCAATCGAACCTGTTACATGAACAATCAATTCGTAATTATGTCCGTGATAATGTGGATTGGCACATTTGCCAAAAACAGCTTCATTCTGTTCGTCGGTCCAATCTTTTCTATACAAACGATGAGCGGCGTTAAAATGGGCTTTTCTACTAACGGTAACTTGCATACTTAGGCTTTAATATGTTTATAAAATCGGTCAAAAATAATCTTAAACCAAGCGGTATAATTTTCGGGTACAGACTTAATTTCCATGGCTACTTGATCTAAATCCATCCATTTCCAATGGGCAACTTCATCTTTATTGATCCTTGGAACATCTTGGTAATACCCCAAGAGTACATGATCCAATTCATGTTCGGTAAGGCCATTGTCAAAAGGTGCTTTATAAATAAAACTAAAAAGTTCCTCTAGGGGTGTATTAAAACCCATTTCTTCTGCCAGGCGTCTCGCTCCAGCTTCTAGATTAGACTCTCCTACCCGCTGATGACTGCAACAAGTGTTAGTCCAAAGTCCAGGAGAATGGTATTTGTGTAAAGCGCGTTGTTGCAACATTAATTGTCCTTCTTTATTCAGGATGAAAACAGAAAAGGCACGATGTAAAACCGCTTTTTCATGTGCTTCCATCTTGGGCATAGTTCCCACTGGAGTATCGTTAACATCTACAAGGATGACTTCTTCTTCTTTCATAGCGATCAAAATTACCCAATATTTTTACAAAAACCTATTCGGAATCTCTTCGCTTCAGGCTTAATTTGTAATACTTTTGTGACAAATTGCGTACATGGGATTTTTAGAAGAAATAAAAAGACGTCGGACCTTTGGAATTATTTCCCATCCCGATGCTGGAAAAACGACCTTAACTGAAAAGTTGCTTCTCTTTGGAGGAGCGATTCAAGAAGCCGGAGCCGTCAAATCCAATAAAATTAAAAAAGGAGCCACCAGTGACTTTATGGAAATTGAACGGCAACGTGGAATTTCTGTGGCGACCTCCGTTTTAGCTTTTGTGTACAAGGACAAAAAAATAAACATCCTAGACACCCCTGGACACAAGGATTTTGCCGAAGATACTTTTCGTACCCTTACTGCCGTAGACAGTGTTATTGTGGTTATTGATGTGGCCAAAGGCGTGGAGGAACAAACGGAAAAACTGGTGGAAGTATGTCGCATGCGAAAGATACCCATCATCGTTTTTATCAACAAATTAGATCGAGAAGGAAAAGATGCTTTTGACCTTTTAGACGAAGTAGAACAAAAATTAGGACTCACCGTCACCCCACTCTCCCTTCCTATTGGAATGGGCTATGACTTCAAAGGAATCTATAATATTTGGGAAAAAAATATCCAATTATTTCAAGAGGAAAACAAACAAACCATCGGAAAAAAGAAGGCCTTTGCCTCCTTGGAAGACCCCGAATTAGAATCTGAAATTGGAACGCTACGACTAAACAATTTAAAAGAAGAATTGGAATTAATTGAGGGAGTTTATCCCCCATTTGACCAGCAAGAATATCTTGAAGGAAACCTACAACCCGTCTTATTCGGCTCTGCTCTAAATAATTTTGGAGTACAGGAATTGCTCAATTGTTTTATCGAGATAGCGCCCAAACCACTAGCAAAAGAATCGGATACGCGTTTGGTTGAACCTGAGGACAAAAAATTTGCAGGTTTTGTCTTTAAAATTCACGCCAATATGGATCCCAACCACCGAGACCGATTGGCGTTTATCAAGATCGTATCGGGAACCTTTGAACGAAACAAACCCTACCATCATGTGCGTTTGAATAAAAAATTAAAGTTCTCTTCCCCCAATGCCTTTTTTGCAGAGAAAAAACAAATAGTAGACATTTCCTATCCCGGAGATATAGTAGGTTTACACGACACTGGAAATTTTAAAATTGGCGATACCTTAACGGCCGGAGACACCCTGCAGTTTAAAGGCATTCCCAGCTTCTCTCCAGAACATTTCCGTTTCATCAACAACAACGATCCTTTGAAGGCAAAACAACTTGCCAAGGGGATTGACCAGCTGATGGACGAAGGAGTGGCGCAATTGTTTATCCTAAACTTAAACGGCAGAAAGGTTATTGGAACTGTGGGTGCCCTTCAGTTTGAAGTCATCCAATATCGCTTACTCCATGAATATGGAGCTCAGTGTAGCTTTGAAAACCTGAACGTACACAAAGCCTGTTGGGTTGAAGCCCAAACAGAAAGCGATGACTTTAAAGAGTTTCAACGCATCAAGCAAAAGTTTTTGGCCAAAGATAAAAATGGAAAATTAGTCTTCCTTGCTGACTCTGCTTTCTCCCTCCAAATGACTCAGGATAAATACCGAGACCTGATCTTTCATTACACATCGGAATTTTAATCTAAAAATTTTTATCTTTGAGGAAGACCACCCCAAACTTGTCTTCTCTTACATGAAAAACCTACGGCTCAAGCCCGACATCCACAAACAACAAGCGATTGTTAAAGTTACTTTTGCATACGATCTAGAGCTGATTGATTTGATCAAAAAACAAAAGGGAGCCCGGTGGAGTCAAACGTTAAAGACTTGGTGTTTTGTTAAAAGAGATTTTCAACTCAAACGTTTTTATGAATCCCTCAAAGGCCAGGTTTTTGTGGATTATTCTCAGCTTAAGAAAGCTTCCTCCATTACCCCAACCTCCTCAAAAACTTCTAAAGCATCCCAAACTGAAATGCAATTGCCTAAGGGGTATAAAGAGCAGTTAATCTTAAAACGCTACAGCCAAAATACGGTAAAGACCTATTGTTCTTGCTTTTTAAAATTTAAGGAATATTTTGGAGGAAAGGACATCAACAGTTTATCGAATGCAGATATTAAAGGTTTTCTACTCCATTTGATCCAAGAAAAAAGAGTGAGCCCTTCTACACAAAACCAATATATCAATGCGATCAAGTTTTATTACGAAAAGGTTTTAAAACAAGCTAGGATGAGTTTTGCAATGGAACGTCCAAATAAAGCTAAAGAGCTACCAGAAGTACTTACTGAACATGAAGTTTTGATGATTTTGAAAAACACAACAAACATAAAACACAAGACCGTTTTGTCTCTCCTGTATTCAAGTGGTTTAAGAGTTGGAGAATTAATTGGGCTTAGAATTCAGGATGTTGTTTGGGACAAAAACTACCTCTTTATTCGAGGTGAGAAAGGAAAAAAAGATAGAATAACATTGCTTTCAGAACAGATGGCCTTGTTGCTGAAAAAATATTTACAAAGATACAAACCCAACTATTGGATGATTGAAAACCCTGAAAGAAAGCAGTATTCAAGTTCGAGTGTACGAGCAATTTTAAAAAACTCAACAAAAAAAGCCACCCTTAATAAAAGAGTAATTCCTCATATGCTTAGACATTCGTTTGCCACGCATTTGTTGGAAAAGGAAACGGATTTAAGATATATACAAGAATGATTGGGACATGGAAGTTCAAAAACGACTGAGATTTATACGCATGTTAGTAAAAAATCTCTTGCAAATATTAAAAGTCCATTAGATAGAATCATTGAGAGTCAATATGTTGAAAAACAGGTGTTTAAAATGAATAAAACAGATAATAGGTAAAGGAAATAAACGCAACAGTGCGTTTATTTACAAGTTTTGCGCTGATTTTTTTGACTTTATTAAGTTGCAAAACTGATTTAAAAAAGAATGACAATATAGAAATGACAAATAATAAGCAATCCGTTGAAAATTTATGGAGAAACTTTATTCAAGAAAATCCAGAGAATAAAATTAAAGAAACACCTATTTCTTTCTATTTCTGTGATAATAAAAAAGATGCAGACGAATGTGCCGAATTGGTTGTAAATGGAATAAAAAGAGCTAATGCAACTTCATTGTGGTGGTTTGAAACAAACAATGAACCACTTACCGAAGTTGGAGACCAATACATAGTAACAGATTGGAATGGGATTGCTAAAGCTATAATTGAAACAACTAAAATAGATAAAGTTCCTTACAATGAAATTACGCCTGAATTTGCCAAAATTGAAGGAGAAGGAGACAAATCATTGGAATATTGGAAAAGGGTTCATAAAGATTATTACACAAGAGAAATGAAACCATACAATGAAGAATTTAATGAAAATATGATAATTGTGTGTGAACAGTTCAAACTGATTTATACGGAATAAAACCGCACTACAACAATGGCTATAAGTAATTGCTTGTTAATCGCTACTTTGGAAATTCCTCACGGATTTTCAGTTTTGTGCGTACTTGCAAAGTTAAGTACTAAACCACGCAACTACTCATAGCCGAGACGCTGTACTTTGTTTCAAAGGACCAGGATAAATAATAAAAAAACCGCAATTTACATTGCGGTTTTTTTGTTTATGCCTCTCCAGTAGGCCCAAAGTTAAGGGGAATTGGAGGAGGTTCATTTGTCGTAATTGTTCCGTTTGCGGCCTCATAACGTTTGATATTATCACCCAAGGCTTTGTGAAAGCGTTTGATGTGATCAGGTGTTAAGATGACACGAGACTTGACTCTCGCTTTGGGCGCACCCGGCATTACGGTG
>JAURBX010000124.1 GCA_030828745.1 Flavobacteriaceae bacterium
AGTATTTGTCTGAACACCTCCCATTTTTTGTAGTTTTTCAGTGAAAGATTTTTTTAAAATTAATTCTACTTTCTTTCAAATGAAGTGTTAATGCAGTATCCGTCTTTACCTAATTAATTATAATTATTGTTAATATTACAAAATGAATAACACGGGTTTAATATTAGCTGCATTGATTATTTTAATTGGAACCATTTCCTGTTGTATAACGTTTAATTAATCTTTGAGTTCTTGTACAAAGAAAGTGGTTTTAAAATTGTTGCACGCTAACCAATTTTATTGACAACAAGTCCAAGATGAATCACAGAGAAGAAAAAACTTTTGAGTACACACCTGTAAATGATATTTTTGAAAGGGAGCTAGTTTTGGATTATTAGGTGTCGGGAATATTCAGGATAGAAAATCATTTTTTTATTAGTTGCTTCTCTGGGGGGCTGGCGTCCCGAATGAAGGTATATTTCAAGAGAGTTTTTTTTTCTTTAAATTTAACAAATAATTAATCATAAATCAATAAACAATGAAAAGAGAAGTAGTATTAGGTCTGATGGGTATTTTTATCATGGCATGTCAAGGACCTGTTAAAGAAAGAGAAATTGGATTTCATCCCAATCAAGACGAAGACGTTAAAAATACAGGGTGGTATTTGGGAACACAAGAAGCAATTGATGTGGTAGTAGCCCTTGATAAAGTATGGAAAGAAAGAAAGTTTGATGAAGCAGCAACATTCTTTGCTGATTCCGTTAGAATAACACGTGCTAACGGGAAAAGATATGCTTCTGCAACTCAATTTTTGAATGAAATTGAAGAAAATGAAAATTCAAAACGAATTACTTGGGACTTAAGGTCAATTCATTCAGTAGATTTATCACCTGATCAAGGAGGTGAGCACGTTCAAGCAAATTTCAGAATGAAGTATACAGATTCTATTGGTAATGAAACCAAGTGGACTTCTATGGAAAGCTATTATGTTGTTGATGGCAAGGTAGTCTGGTTGAGTCAATTCAGACAAAATCCAATTCAAGAATAAAACAAAAAAAACCCTCCTTAGTGGAGGGTTTTTTATTCACATCATTTACAGCTCTTGAGGAGGTTTTTTTCGCTAATCAAAAAGAAGTATCTTTCTTTTTTATTTATGAAATTAGGCTAATCAATGAAAAAGACCTTGTTTTTAATAGGGATATTTAATCTGTGTTTTCTTTTTTTATTTGGCTGTACGTCATTGAACAAAGAACAAAAATCCAATTCCTCTCCCCCCGAAGGTATGGCTTTAATTCCATCAGGAACTTTCACAATGGGTGGACGATCCACTCAAGCATATGCCGATGAGTTTCCCAACCATGAAGTTTCAATTTCTTCTTTTTATATGGATTCACATGAAGTTACAAATCAAGAATTTAAATTGTTTGTAAACGCAACAGGATACAAAACGATTGCTGAACGAGATATTGACTGGGAGGAAATGAAAAAAACACTAGCGCCGGGAGTAACAAAACCACACGATAGCTTACTTAAAGCAGGATCTTTAGTTTTTAAACAAACCGAAGCCCCTGTGAATTTAGAAGATTATTCTCAATGGTGGAGTTGGACCACGGGTGCAAACTGGCAACATCCAGAGGGCCCCGAAAGCTCCATTGCAAATAGAATGAACCATCCTGTTGTTCATATTGCTTGGGATGACGCCAACGCCTATGCCAAATGGGCAAATAAAAGATTGCCAACCGAAGCAGAATGGGAATGGGCAGCCCAAGGGGGAAATTCAGAACAGATTTATCCCTGGGGGAATATCAATGTGGAGAAGGCTTTTGATCTTGCCAACTTTTGGCAAGGTGTATTTCCCTACAATAATAGGTTATTGGACGGTCATTTTGGAACGGCTCCTGTCACTTCTTTTCCAGCAAATGGATATGGCTTGTATGAGATGGCTGGGAATGTTTGGGAGTGGTGTCAAGACAAGTATGACTACAAGGCTTATAACATCCAAAAAAGGAAAGGAACAGTAAAAAACCCCAAGGGTCCTAAACAGTATAATGATCCCAGAGAACCTCTGTCTCCCAAGCATGTAATGAGAGGGGGCTCTTTTTTATGCAACGATTCTTATTGTAGTGGATACAGAGTATCGAGAAGGATGAGTTCCAGTAGAGATTCAAGTTTTAATCACACAGGTTTTCGCTGTGTTCAAGATTTATAAATAAATTAAAAAAACCTCTTTTTTAACTCTTTTTTGCTTGTTTTTGATGAAAAAGAGGGTCTTTTATTGATTTTTTAAGCATTTATTGCTTATTTCTGTGAAATCAAATAAGCCAGAAACAAGCCCATATTCAAAATAAAAAAAGGGAGCCAAAGACTCCCTTTTAAAATATACTTCCCGTTAAAAATTAATTCGAAGGTCCTGAAATGTATTCCATTTCAATGCTATCAATTAAGGTTACGGATTCAATAGCCTCTTTGAGCACAGTGTAATCTACGGTCAAGGAATTTTCTGAAGGCAAACTACTCGGTGTTTCAGAAAGCGCATAGATCGTCATATAATAGGTTGAAGAATTACCACTGGGGTTACAGGGTGAAGAATAGGATATTCCAACCCCATCTTTATTTGGCCCCATATACCAAGCTCCATTATTGGCTTGTCCATAGGCGATTTCAGTAATACTTGGATCAATATTCCAAAGCGTGAGATAAGAATTAGTTTCTACCACAGCAGTATTGGTAAACGCATGTATTGATATTGCCAAAGCGCCTGTTCCTTCAGGAACATTCGCCCAAGAAATAGGAATTGATTTTTCAACTCCGTTGACTTTTTCTTCACATTGATAATCACTCAATAGGGCCCCATCTTCGTCTATTGCGATACTAGATAAGGTAAAATTCGAAAGTGCAGAGGTGACACTATAGCCTCCTGTTGTAACGGAATCACTTGTTGTGTCTGTAGCATCAGAACTAGTAGTTGAATCGTTGGAAGTATTACTCCCACCTTCGCCTAAACTGACATCAACACAAAAACGAGCATTGTTGAAAGTTTCCGTATTTCCAGCACCCGTTCCGATGCTTCCATTTGTGGGTAAGTTTGTTGTTCCCCCATTTTCATCAACATAGGTATAGGTAAATTTACAATCGTCATCCCAACTGTAATTTACATAGTATTTAGTACCAGAAACTTCATATTCAAATGAGAAGGCATTTTTTCCTGTTTCGGTAATGCCTAAAACGCTTGCTCCATTAACGGGTTTAAAGTCGTCTGAAGGACGAACGGCGTTTTGAATTGCTTGCGGAATGATCTGATCCCCAGGGGCTAAGCTCGTTGGGTCTAAGGTAACTTCACCCATCATGAAGGGGATATAGTAAGGTACTGTTAAACTGGCGTGATAGCGGTAATTTCCCTCACTATCAGTCCGTCCAAAAGCATTGTCTAATACTTCATCCGTATAACCATAAACAGGATAGCCGTCAAGAGCATAGGCCAAAGGGGTATCGGTACCAATTTCATCTTCTAGATGTGTCGGAATCATATGATAATGATAATCATCACCTCGACCAAAATGTCCTCCCCAATTGTCTAATTCCCCAATTAAAAAGGCATTTTCTGAACGATTATTTAAAACATTAAAAATAGGAACTCCGTTTACTGCTACCGCTAAAGCGCCTTTTAAAAGGTGTTCACTTGTGTCAAGTGGGGTGTCAGCCATAGTTGGATTTAATGGAATTGCCCAACTATTATCTCCTTGGTAATTTTGTGGAATAGGCACTTGTTCTTGCCAAGATTGAATTCCGGTACCCATAGCATGTTCGGGCCAACTATACGAGGCAATGTAAAAGTATTCGTCATCTGCACTAATACTCACGCCGGTGTAGGCTGCAAAATGTGACTGAATGCTTGTCAATAAATCGGAATCATTTGTGTTTCCTTCTGATCCAGTAGAACTATCTGTTGTGCTATCTGTTGTTGTACTGGAAGTGTTTGATGTATTTGAATTTGCTGGAGGAGGAACAACTTCTTCAGGAATAGCGGTATCGGGTGTTTCTGGAAGGGCTTCTTCAACAGAACAGGCAACAAAAACGAAGAAAACAAAAGAAAATAAGACGGGTGCTAAAGGACTTTTTGATCGCTATTTCTAAAATAAAGCAATAAGGAAATGAGAAGCAGTGAAAGGATTACCAGACTTAAATTCATATTTATTTTAGACATCTTTAATCCTGAAGAACTTTTTTTGACAGGAATTGGAGATGCAAAATGGGCATTAATATGGGCTGTTAATTCATGTCGTTTGAGAATCAATAATTGATCTTCCATGATGAAATCAGTCAATAAAAACTCAGAAACGACCCCTGTACTCATGTCTTTCAAAGAAACATACCCATCTTTAAATGCAATATAATCGGCTTTAAACGTTTTATTCTCTTTATTGAGACTCCACGTTTTTGCATGACTTTCTGAGTGTGCTCCGGTATGAGCATAGGTCACACCGTTTAAAATAAACAAGGCGATCAAAACAGACGGAAGGAGTTGTTTGAAATTTTTCATCGTTAAAAATATAGTTTCCACAATATTAGACCTTTATTTTGTGATTGCAGTAATTCTGTTATAATAAGATTTTAAGCTTTTCCCTAAAAATGAATTAAATTGCAGTAGAATAAACAACTGTAGGATGACAAAATTTAGTGTAAAAAATAAAAGCCTCCTACTTACAGGAGGAGGAAGTGGAATTGGAAAAGCCATTGCGTTAACGTTTGCGAGACAGGGTGCTCGAGTGTATATTTTAGATTGTGATACAGTTGCAGCAAATGAAACGGTTCAACAAATAGAATCGGAAGGATTTATTGCAAAAGCATTCAGCTGTGATATCTCAAAACAAAAGGAAGTTTTTAGCATTATTGATACAATAGTACAATCCAGCACCATTGATATATTAATTAATAATGCTGGTATTGCTCATGTAGGGAATATAGAAGCGGTAGAAGAACCCGATTTAGACCGTTTGTATGAAGTCAATATCAAAGGGGTTTACAATTGTACTAAAGCATGTATTCCTCATATGAAAGCTAAGGGGGGAGGGAGTATTTTAAACCTTGCTTCAATTGCTTCTTCTGTCGGGATTTTTGATCGCTTTGCTTATTCCATGACTAAGGGTGCAGTTTTGACAATGACCCTTTCTGTTGCCAAAGACTATATAGCACATAACATTCGCTGTAACTGTATTTCACCTGCACGGGTCCATACTCCTTTTGTAGACGGTTTTATCAACAAAAATTATCCCGGTCAAGAAGAAGAAATGTTTGAAAAACTATCCCAAACCCAACCCATTGGGCGTATGGGGAAACCTCAAGAAATTGCTGATTTAGCCCTGTTTTTGTCCTCGGAAGAAGCTGGATTTATAACAGGATCAGATTATGCCATTGATGGTGGATTTATAAAATTAAACGGAAAGTAACCTATAAATTAAACTCAGTAAGATGAAATTAATACGTTTTGGAGAAGTCGGAAATGAAAAACCCG
>JAURBX010000149.1 GCA_030828745.1 Flavobacteriaceae bacterium
ACAAAAATTTACCAACACCTAAACCAAGAAAAATGAAAAGCGTCGGAATTATTGGAGGATCAGGATATACCGGAGGGGAACTCATCCGATTGGTAATACACCATCCTGCCCTTAAACTTGACTTTGTTTACAGCACTACCCGAGCCGGAAAAGCCGTTACAAGCGGCCATCCTGATCTGCTTGGAAGTTTAAACTTAAACTTTACTGATACCGTAAATCCAGACATTGATCTGCTTTACTTATGTTTAGGACACGGAAATTCTCGTGCGTTTTTGGAAAACTATTCTTTTTCAGAAAAAACGATCATTATCGATCTAGGAAATGACTTTAGGCTAAATGATGATCGTGAATTTGGAGGAAAGCAATTTGTATACGGATTGCCTGAATTGCAAAGAGAGGAGATTGAAAAAGCAACAGCCATTGCCAACCCAGGTTGTTTTGCAACAGCAATACAGTTGGCATTGCTCCCTTTGGCCAAGAATAATCTAATCAAAGACGCCGTCCATATCAATGCTACAACAGGAAGTACAGGCGCAGGCGTTGGACTGAGTGCTACCAGTCATTTTAGCTGGAGAAACAACAACCTTTCTTGGTATAAACCCTTCACTCACCAACATTTAGGAGAAATTCATCAAAGTTTACAGCAACTGAAAGCACCCAGTAAGTTGTTTTTTATGCCTCAAAGAGGAGACTTTACAAGAGGGATTTTTGCAACTGCCTACACCCAGTTTGAAGGTTCGCTAGAGGAAGCTAAAGCACTGTATCAAAAATACTATGCTTCCCATCCTTTTACTCAAATTTCTGATGAAGAAGTCAGTTTGAAATCGGTCGTAAACACTAACTTTTGCTTTCTTCATTTACACAAATACGAAAATACATTACTCATCACAAGTGTCATTGATAACCTTGTAAAAGGAGCTTCAGGACAAGCCATACAAAACACCAACATCCTCATGGGCTGGGAAGAAAACCTCGGTATTCAGCTTAAAGCCTCCATTTTTTAAAACAAATTGATATGAAAATAGCCATCATTGGAACTGGAAATTTAGGATTAAGCATTGCCAAAGGATTGGTAATCAACAATACCTATACCACCCTTTACTTGACCAAAAGAAATCTAGACTCCCTTTCCAGTTGGAAAGAATACAAAAATGTATTCCTAACCCAAGACAACAAGGAAGCAGTTACCCACTCTGACGTCCTGATCTTTGCCGTGCAGCCCAATCAGTTTGATTCGATTTTAGAAGAAATCAAACCTATTTTAACGGACAAACACGTCATTATTTCTACAATCACAGGGTATGCCATAGAGCGAATGGAATCTCAAATTGGATCGGAATATCCTGTTATTCGATCGATGCCCAATACGGCGATCTCAGTAGGTAAATCTATGACTTGTTTATGTAGTAACGAAGTAGGTAAGAAGAGTCTTCCTATTGCTGAGGCCATCTACAATGGCTTGGGAACAACGCTCACTATTGAAGAAAAACTGATGCAAGCCTCTACCGTGTTGTGCGCTAGTGGAATTGCTTTTTGGATGCGTTTGATTCGTGCGACCACCCAAGGAGGAGTACAATTGGGGTTTGATGCTGATATAGCCTTAAAAATGTCCATGCAAACGGCGATGGGAGCGGCAAGCTTGCTTATCGAAACAGGCAGTCATCCAGAAGAAGAGATTGACCGAGTAACGACCCCAAGAGGGTGTACCATTACTGGATTAAATGAAATGGAGCATCAAGGATTAAGTTCTTCCCTGATCAAAGGTTTGAATGCTTCCTTTAATAAGATTAACGATATCGCAAAACAATAAAAAATCGATGAAACTATTTGATGTTTATCCTTTATATGATGTTACCCCAGTTCGGGCACAAGACGTTTATGTTTATGATGAAAACGGAACTGAATTCCTTGATCTCTATGGCGGCCATGCCGTAATTTCCATAGGCCATTCGCATCCCCATTATGTCCAAAAAATAACAAACCAACTAGAGCAGCTTGGATTTTATTCCAACGCCATTCAAAACCCTTTACAACAGCAATTAGCAGATGCCATTGGAGAACAATCCTGCCTTCATGCGTATGAATTGTTTTTGTGCAGTACAGGAGCCGAAGCCATTGAAAATGCGCTAAAGCTAGCTTCATTTCACACTCAACGTAAAAAGGTAATTGCCTTTCACAATTCTTTTCACGGAAGAACATCAGCTGCGGTTGCTGTGACTGACAATCCATCCATTAATGCGCCTTTAAACCAACAACAAGAAGTTACTTTTTTACCGCTCAATGATGTTGAAGCATTAACAAATGCCCTCAAAACGAAAGACTATTGTGCCGTGATCTTTGAAGCCATCCAGGGTGTAGGAGGGCTAGATCAACCCTCAGAAGAATTCATTTTTGCGATGGAATCCCTTTGTAATCAATACGGCAGTTGTTTGATCGCTGACGAAGTACAATCTGGGTTTGGTCGTTCGGGAACGTTCTTTGCCTATCAACACCATAAAATCAGTCCCCACATTATTACCATGGCGAAAGGCATGGGAAATGGTTTTCCTATTGGGGGGATTTTAGTACATCCCGATATAAAAGCCAAATACGGAATGTTAGGAACTACATTTGGCGGAAACCATCTTGCTTGTAGTGCTTCTTTAGCTGTTTTAGACGTGCTTAAAGAAGAAAGATTACAAGAGAGAACCGCTGCACTAGAACACTTTTTTAGAGAAAAAGCTCAAGGAATACAAGGATTAAAAAATATCAAAGGAAGAGGATTGATGCTTGGTTTGGAGTTTGATTTTGAAGTAGCTACTCTTAGAAAAGAGTTGATTTACACGCACCACATTTTTACAGGTGGAAGCAGCAATAAAAACCTAATACGTATTTTACCTCCATTAACGGTAAAAGAAAAACATTTTAACCTCTTTTTTGATGCACTTCAGCTTGCTTTAAAAAAAATAAGAGAACACTAAGCCTATTTCAATGAAACACTACCTCACTTTAAACGATCTTCCCAATTTAGACACAGCAGTTACAGAGGCCATTGCTTTAAAAAAAGATCCTTTTCAATTTGAAACGATTGGGAGAAACAAAACCTTAGGTATGTTGTTTTTCAACCCCAGTTTACGTACCCGTTTAAGTACGCAAAAAGCAGCACAACAATTAGGAATTCATACTATGATCATGAATTTTTCTAATGAAGCTTGGGCATTAGAATTTGAAGACGGAACACAAATGAGTGGTTTACGTTCAGAACACATAAGAGAAGCAGCAGCTGTAGTTTCACAATACTGCGATATCGTTGCCATTCGAGCTTTTGCATCCCTGACAGATAAAGAAAGTGACGAATCAGAAAAGGTCATGAATAATTTTGCAAAATATGCGAGCATTCCTGTGGTGAATATGGAAAGTGCCACGGCGCATCCTTTACAAGCCCTAGCCGATGCCATAACCCTTAAAGAACATGCAATAAAAAAACGCCCTAAAATTGTTTTAACGTGGGCTCCACATCCCAAGGCACTACCCCATGCGGTAGCCAACTCGTTTACGCGTATGGTACAACAATTAGATGCTGATTTTGTCATCGCTCAACCCCAAGGCTATGAATTGAATCCAGAAATTACTAAAAATACACCTCTGATACACAATCAAGAAGAAGCCCTAGAGGGAGCCGATTTTGTCTATGTAAAAAACTGGTGCTCCTATTCAGACTATGGGAAAATTTTACGTACCGACGATTCTTGGATGCTTACTGAAGAAAAGTTAAAAAAAACCAATCATGCCAAATTCATGCATTGTTTACCCGTTAGAAGAAATATAGTTGTTGCTGATGATGTATTGGACAATACCCACTCACTTGTCATTGAACAAGCAA
>JAURBX010000009.1 GCA_030828745.1 Flavobacteriaceae bacterium
AACCCTAGGAGATCAAAAGAAAACAAATTATGCTCTTCGTGCAGACATAACTAAAGAAGAATTCATTAAAGAAGTAACTGAGGGTTTACTCCCTCCTCCGCAATATTTTCCTTTAAATGTAAAAATGAATAAAGAAGGCTATGAAGACATTGGAACGGTCATTGAATCAGGCACCAGACCCTTGTCTCCTGAAGCATTTGAAGCTGCTGCAAATGAAACAGGTGCTATTGTTTTAGACGTTAGACATCAAGATGATTTTGCGAGAGGGCATGTTCCGCAATCCATTTTCATAGGAATAGAGGGTAGCTTTGCACCATGGGTAGGGGCTATGATTGGAAATGTCAAACAACCTATTTTATTAATCACGCCTGAAGGAAGAGAAGAAGAAACAGTAACACGGCTAGCTCGCGTTGGTTTTGACAATACCCTAGGATATCTCAAAGGTGGAATGAACAACTGGTCAAAAGCCAATAAAACAGTTGATACCGTTGAAGGTATAGAGGTTAAATCGTTTAAGCCCATAGCAGAAAAAGAAAACTTGACTATTTTCGATGTTCGTAAACCAGGGGAATACGCATCAGAACATCTTGTAGACGCGCATTCTACGCCCCTAGATTTTTTAAACAATCACATGAGTGAATTTCCAACAAAAGATGATTTTTACATTCATTGTGCAGGAGGGTATAGAAGTATGATTGCCGCCTCAATTTTAAAAAGTAGAGGGATTCACAACTTGATAGATGTACGTGGGGGATTTGCTGCCATCAAAGAAGTAGGCATGAAAGTCACCAAATATGTTTGCCCATCAACACTGTAATTATTTGATAAAATATACTTTTTTTAATGGAATGGATTTTTAAACCCTGGCCTTGGTATATTGGTGGGCCTATGATTGCTTTTGTATTGTTTTTATTACTTTTTTTTGGTAAAAATTTTGGAATGTCTTCAAACCTAAGAACCCTATGTACCCTCTGTGGAGCCGGGAAAACTAGTCGTTTTTTTAACTTCGACTGGAAGACACAACAATGGAATTTGTTTGTAGCCTTGGGTGCCATCATAGGAGGCTGGATGGGTGCAAACTGGTTATCCAATGAAGCGATTGTTCAACTCAACCCAGACACAATTAATCAGCTTCATCAATTCAATATTAAAAGCGCAGGCGCTGCCTATATGCCAGAAGAATTATTTAGCCTGCAAGCACTTACAAATCCTAAAGTAATTTTGTCCCTTTCACTCGGGGGGTTTCTTGTAGGTTTTGGCGCTCGATATGCAGGGGGTTGTACTTCGGGCCACGCTATATCTGGATTAAGTAATCTTCAATTAGTTTCGCTATTTGCCGTAATTGGATTTTTTATTGGCGGCTTATTAATGAATCATTTTTTACTTCCTTATTTCCTTTAATCATGAGACAACTCTATTTTCTTTTTATCGGTATTCTTTTCGGAATTATCATGTTCAAATCGGAGGCTGCTTCTTGGTTTCGGATCTATGAAATGTTTCAATTCCAGTCGTTTCACATGTATGGAATTATTGGGTCCGCATTATTCTTTGGCGTTATCCTGATACAACTTATCAAAAGATTCAAACTAAAATCAGTCTTTGGGGAATCCATTCGTATTCCAGATAAAGACAAAAGTTTTTATCGCTATATGTTGGGAGGAATAATCTTTGGTTTAGGCTGGGGATTAACAGGTGCTTGTCCTGGCCCTATATTTACGCTGATAGGAGCCGGTTTTTTTCCAATTCTTATTGTACTCTTTTTTGCAATGGTAGGCACCTGGATTTACGGTCTGGTGAGGAATAAGCTTCCCCATTAACACGATTTTGCTCTAATTTCAAACACTCAAATCATCCAGCGCAGGAATAGACATGACAAAATGTCAATATGCTTTGGTTTTTTTGTAATTTTGTTTGGAAATTTTGAAAAAGAATATAGAGTAACATCATGTCGGTAAAAGAAATAGATTCGCTGAAGAAAAACCCTTTAGATCATGAGGGAACTCCTATTACATTTGATGTAGTTGAGAATAAAACTTCCAAGAAGAAAGCCTATATCGAAAGTTATGGGTGCCAGATGAATTTTGCAGATAGCGAAGTGGTTGCCTCCATCTTGAATGATGAGGGCTATAGTATAACCGATGTTTTAGATGATGCTTCCTTAGTCTTGGTAAACACTTGCTCCATCAGAGAAAAAGCAGAGTTGACCGTTCGCAAGCGACTTGAATATTTTAATTCATTAAAAAAAAATAAATCAAAAATGACTGTCGGTGTTTTAGGCTGCATGGCTGAACGTCTAAAGCACAAGTTCTTGGAGGAAGAAAAAATAGTTGACTTAGTTGTAGGTCCTGATGCCTATAAAGACATTCCGAACTTACTTCAAGAAGTTGCCAATCAAAGAGAAGCCGTTAATGTCATCTTATCCAAAGAAGAGACCTATGGAGATATTGCTCCGGTTCGATTAAACTCGAATGGTGTTTCTGCTTTTGTTTCCATAACAAGAGGCTGTGATAACATGTGTACTTTCTGTGTAGTTCCTTTCACTCGGGGTAGAGAACGAAGTAGAGATCCCAAGAGCATCCTGAAAGAAGTCGATGACTTAGCCGCTGAAGGATACAAAGAAATTACCTTGTTGGGTCAAAATGTAGACAGCTATTTATGGTATGGCGGAGGACTAAAAAAAGATTTAGAAAAAGCAACTCCCTTACAGCAAAAAACAGCCATCGGATTTGAAACCCTGTTGGGACTTGTAGCCGAAGCACACCCGAAAATCCGGATTCGTTTTTCAACATCCAATCCTCAAGACATGTCTGTGGATGTTCTTCAGGTCATGAATAAATATGACAACATATGTAAACACATCCATCTACCCGTTCAATCAGGAAGTAACGGAATTTTAAAGAAGATGAATCGTCAACATACTCGGGAAGAATACTTCAAGCTAATTGATTCCATTCGAGAAATCATACCCGACTGTAGTATTTCTCAAGATATGATCGCAGGGTTTCCTACAGAAACTGAGACGGATCATCAGGAAACTTTAGCGCTTATGGACTATGTAAAATATCATTTTGGATATATGTATGCCTATTCAGAACGCCCTGGAACATTAGCCGCTAAAAAAATAGAAGATGATGTTCCCGAAACTGTTAAGCAAAGAAGGCTTAGTGAAATCATAGCAAAACAAAGAGAGCACAGTCAATTTCGTACTGCCGAATACATGGGTAAAACCGTTTGTGTATTGGTTGAAAAAACATCGAAAAAGTTTGACACCCAGTGGAGTGGTAGGTCCACACAAAATACTGTGGTAGTATTTCCAAAGGAAACGTATCAGATTGGAGATTTTGTAGATGTAAAAATAAATGAATGTACTTCGGCTACCTTAATTGGAATTGCTACAGGGTATTCTAAAAAAGTTTAATTATGGATTCATTACAAAGTATAAAACAACGTTTTGGAATTATTGGAAATAATATTGGTCTTAACCGATCCTTAGAGAAAGCAATTCGCGTTTCAGGTACTGACATTTCAGTATTAGTTATTGGGGAAAGTGGAGTCGGAAAAGAAAATATCCCTAAGATTATTCATCAATATTCGCATAGAAAGCATTCCAAATATATAGCTGTAAATTGTGGTGCGATTCCTGAAGGAACCATAGATAGTGAACTTTTTGGACATGAAAAGGGAGCTTTTACAGGAGCTACTCAAACCCGTTCTGGCTATTTTGAAGTAGCCGATGGGGGAACTATTTTTTTAGACGAAGTTGGAGAATTGCCATTGCCTACTCAAGTACGCCTTTTACGTGTTTTAGAAACAGGAGAATTTATAAAAGTGGGGTCTTCTAAAGTTCAAAAAACCAATGCTAGAATTGTTGCTGCTACCAATGTAAATATGATGGAGGCAATTCAAAAAGGAAAATTTAGAGAAGATTTATACTACCGATTAAGTACCGTAGAAATTACCCTTCCACCTCTAAGAGAGCGAAAGGAAGACATCGTACTATTGTTTAGGAAATTTGCCTCAGATTTTGCACTTAAATACCAAATGCCTCCCTTACAACTGGATGAACATGCTCAAGCATTGCTTAAGGAATATCGTTGGAATGGTAACATCCGACAACTTAGAAATGTTGCTGAACAATTATCTGTATTGGAAAAAGAAAGAAATATTAATGCCGCTATGATAAGGTCTTATTTACCTGATCGATCCAGTCAATTACCTGCTTTGGTAGGAAAAAAAGAACGAGAAAGTGATTTTTCATCTGAACGCGAAATTCTTTACAAGGTATTGTTTGATATGAAAAGTGACTTAAATGACTTAAAAAAATTAACCCTAGATTTAATGAATAACGGAGTTTCAAAAGGAACCCAAGAAAAAAATCAAGGTTTAATCGAAAAAATTTATGGAAAAGATAGCCCTGAAGATATTGAGCCCGAACCAACATCGCTTGAGGCATTACCCTTTTCTTCAGAAACTCCAGAAATTTCAAAAATTCAAACTGCCGATAAGTATGCATACGCAGAGACCATAGAGGAAGAAGAACCCCTTTCTTTGCAGGAAAAAGAAATTGAAATGATCAAACAAGCTTTGATTAGAAGCCATGGAAAGCGTAAATTAGCTTCAAAAGAATTAGGTATTTCAGAACGAACGCTCTATAGAAAAATCAAACAATATGACCTTAATGAACTTGATACAGAATAAAGTTTACGGATTGATAGGAATGATTTCTCTTTTGATCACCCAATCTTGTGGAATTTACTCCTTTACTGGAGCATCAATTCCCCCCGGAGTTTCTACTTATCAAGTTAATTTCTTTGAAAATCAAGCGGGAAATCGTCCAGGTTCAACTGTTGAACCTGGTTTGGATAACGACTTTACCATTGCACTTCAAGACCTGATTATTAATCAAACGAATTTGGATTTGGTAACCTCAGACGGTCAACTAATCTATGAAGGCGAAATTACAGAATATAGTGTAACCCCTATGTCAGCTACAGCACAAAATACAGCAGCTCAAAACCGTTTGAAAATGACAGTTGCTTTCCGATACATTAATACCAAAAGAGAGGAAGATGATTACAATAAAAATTATTCCTTCTTTTATGATTTCCCCGCTGAACTACAAGTTTATGATATAAAGGATGCCGCTCACAAAGAAATTTTTGATCGAATTACTCAAGATATTTTTAATGATACCTTAGCCAAATGGTAATTCAAGACGCTTCTTCATTTTTTAACTTATTGGATAATTTCGAGCCATCCAATTCAAAACAACTTGAAACACTTCAGCTTCTCATTGAGAAATATCCTAATTTTCATATAGCAAGAACTCATCAGCTGAAAGCCCTACAGCAACTCAATCCAGATGCTTTTGACAAACAACTCTCCCATACAGCAATCGCTACCTATGACAGAGAGCTATTGTATGAATTTATTGAGAATCAAAAAACAACCCGCGATCTAAAAAATAATACTATACAAAAAGAGTCTGTCTCAGAAATAAAAACTCCTCCAAAAGAAACAAAAAAGAAAGTTAAACCTAAAAAAGCGGTTAAAGAAAACCTTCCTCAGAAACAAAAAATAAAAAAAGCTCCTAAAGAGCTAAGTTTTTCTGAATGGGCTAAATTTCTCAAAACAAAACAGGTAATCACCAAAGAAAAACCAACTTTGGAGGACAAGTTTCAACTTATCGATTCTTTTCTGGAGAACACAAAACGTATTGTACCAGACAAAAACACTAAAAATACGGTCGATTTAAGCGAAAAAAGTTGGGCATCGACAGATGAATTAATGACAGAGACTTTAGCTAAAGTTTTTGTCAAACAGAAAAAATACGACAAAGCCCTTCAAGCCTTTCAAATATTAGGTTTGAAATATCCAGAAAAAAATAGTTTCTTTGCAGACCAAATTAAAGAGATCAAAAGATTACAAAAACTGAAAGATTGACCTAATGAGTACATTTTCAATATTTATCGCCCTTATTATTATAGTATGCTTCCTTCTTGTGTTGGTAGTTATGGTTCAAAATCCAAAGGGTGGAGGACTTTCTTCTTCTTTTGGTGGTGGAGGATCACAGCAAGTTGGTGGAGTTCAAAAGACCTCCGATTTCTTAGACCGTAGCACTTGGATACTCGCTTCTTTGTTATTGATTTTAATTTTAATTTCAAACGTAACTTTGTCCTCTGGTCAAGTTGTGACAGACTCCAAACTTCTTCAAGACGAAGCAACTCAACAAACAATTCCAGAATCCCTTCCAGAAACAACAAATGAAATCCCAGAAATTCCTGAGATTCCTGCTGAAATTCCAGAAGACAACTAGTTTCTTCTTAAAACACTTTATTGTACTGACAGGCTGACATTTTAACTCCTAAACTGTCAGTAACTAAGCCAATGGCATGGTTTCTGAAAAACACCAAACAAATAAATTTTTTAACAATGAGTAAAATGAATATTAAACCATTAGCAGATCGAGTGCTCATAGAGCCTGCTGCTGCTGAAACTAAAACATCATCTGGTCTTTATATTCCAGATACTGCAAAAGAAAAACCTCAAAAAGGAATTGTTGTTGCTGTCGGATCAGGAACAAAGGACAATCCTATGACTGTTACCGCAGGAGACCATGTACTCTATGGTAAATATGCAGGAACAGAACTAAATCACGATGGAAAAGATTATTTAATCATGAAAGAAAGCGATATTCTCGCGATCGTATAATTCATTAAAAATATAAGAAAATGGCAAAAAGAATAGAATTTGATATTGAAGCAAGAGATGGCATCAAACGTGGTGTTGATGCACTTGCTAATGCGGTAAAAGTAACTCTAGGTCCAAAAGGAAGAAATGTTATTATTGGAAAATCTTTTGGCGCTCCTCAAGTAACCAAAGATGGTGTTACCGTTGCTAAAGAAATTGAATTAGAAGATGCTCTTGAAAATATGGGAGCACAAATGGTTAAAGAAGTTGCTTCCAAAACCAACGACCTTGCAGGGGATGGAACAACAACTGCAACCATTCTTGCGCAAGCAATTGTTAAAGAAGGACTAAAAAATGTTGCTGCAGGAGCTAATCCTCTTGACTTGAAAAGAGGAATCGATAAAGCTGTGGATGCGATTGTAACAGAATTGACAGAACAAGCTGCTGCTGTTGGGGATTCCTCTGAAAAAATAAACCAAGTTGCTAGCATTTCTGCAAACAACGATTCAACTATTGGGGGGCTCATTACAGAAGCCTTTGAAAAAGTAGGCAAAGAAGGGGTCATCACTGTAGAAGAAGCCAAAGGAACAGATACTTATGTGGATGTTGTAGAAGGTATGCAGTTTGACAGAGGATACTTATCTCCCTATTTTGTTACTGATTCTGAAAAAATGGAGGCAGATCTTGAAACACCCTACATCTTATTATATGATAAGAAAATTTCTACAATGAAAGATTTACTCCCTGTATTAGAGCCTGTAGCTCAAACAGGAAAGCCACTTCTTATCATTGCAGAAGATGTTGATGGAGAAGCTTTAGCCACCTTAGTAGTAAACAAATTACGTGGAGCACTCAAAATTGCCGCTGTAAAGGCACCTGGATTTGGAGATAGAAGAAAAGCAATGCTGGAAGATATCGCTATTTTAACAGGGGGAACCGTAATTTCTGAAGAAAGAGGATTTACTTTAGAGAATACAACCATTGAAATGTTAGGAACTGCTGAAAAAGTCTCCATTGATAAGGACAATAGTACCGTTGTCAACGGAAGTGGTTCAGCTGACGATATTCAAGCTCGAGTAAGTCAAATCAAAGCACAAATCGAATCTACTACTTCTGACTATGACAGAGAAAAACTTCAAGAGCGTTTAGCAAAACTTTCTGGAGGAGTTGCTGTACTTTATGTAGGTGCTCCCTCTGAAGTTGAAATGAAAGAAAAGAAAGATCGGGTAGATGATGCTTTACATGCTACACGAGCTGCTGTAGAGGAAGGAATTGTTGCCGGAGGGGGTGTTGCTTTACTCAATGCGAAAAAAGTACTAGCACAACTTAAATCAGACAACGCAGACGAAGCTACGGGTATTCAAATTATCAATAAAGCAGTTGAAGCTCCCCTAAGAACGATTGTTGAAAATTCTGGTGGAGAGGGATCTGTTGTCGTGTCTAAAGTATCCGAAGGAAAGAATAATTTTGGTTACAACGCGAAAGAAGGAACCTACGTCGATATGCTTAAAGAAGGAATCATTGATCCTAAAAAAGTGACTCGAGTTGCCCTTGAAAATGCAGCTTCAGTTTCAGGAATGATTTTAACTACAGAATGTGCATTAATAGACATCAAAGAAGAGGCGCCAGCTGCTGCACCCCCAATGGGTGGAGGAATGCCTGGCATGATGTAATATTGATCTTGTTTCGAATAAAAAAACCCGCCATGTGGCGGGTTTTTTTATTTTCATTCTTCAGGCAGCCGTTCATATAAACAGCACATAGGCAATTTATCATAAACCACATCTTCAGCTTTAACTAAAGGCGTATCGTGACCCACTTTGGCAATTTCACCTTGAAGTGTTTTTAAAGGTGCTTTATTAGAATCGTAAATAACAGACATAACATTACTTGGAATATCCCAAGTAGCCATCTTTACCCCTTTTACGTTTAATGCCGCTTTCTCAATTCGCAATTTACACATTTCACAATTCCCGCTGACTTCAAAACTAGCCTTTGCCTTTTTACTCTTTTTTTCCTGTGCTACAAGAGCAAGAGGAAGAACGAATACCCATAACATAATCAGTTTTTTCATATTGTTTAAAATTAAGATTTAAAATAAATTACAAATTCCATCGCAGGCCCGCATATAACATCCTACCAAAAACAGGAGCATATACTTGAGCTGAATCAAAATTGATACCAAAAGGATCCTCAGCTGCAATAATCGGGTTTTTTTGAGTATAATTTCCCAAATTTTCAATCCCTGTATACACCTCAAGCTTATTATTAAACGCTCGGGTTAATTGACTGTTCCACAATCCATAAGCCGGAGCGAACGATCCATCCCCATCTCTTACGGTACTTACAAGTCGCTGTTTTCCAAGTGCGTGATAAGTCAAATCCCACCTCCACTGAGCTCCCTTAGCATTTCGTTCGGTTTCCCATCCAACATTCCCAAAAAAACGATTCTGTGCCTGCAAGGGGCGTTGTAAAAAGCCCGATTTATACGCTGTTTTGACGTCGTAATTTTTATACGCCAATCGAATGCTCAAAGCTTTTACAGGACTATAATCTATCGCCAATTGGAAACTATTTGCCCTGCTTTGTCCTTCTAGGTTATAAAAGGAAATCTGACCTTGCTTCTCCCAGTCCACAACGACTTGATCTGTAAAATTAGTGATATAATAGTCCGCTGTAATATCACCATTTCCTCCCCAAAGTGAGAAAATTTGCCGTACACTTAATCCATAATTCCAAGCAATTTCTGGATTCAAACCATAAATAGAACCTCCGCTTTTTTCAATGGAAATAAGACGATTGGTGCCAAATAAGGTTTGATTTTCGGCAAAAATATTCGCTGCTTTTCTTCCACTTCCTATAGAAGCACGAAGAATCGTTTTTTCTTTTGGTAAATAACGCAAATGAAATCTAGGAGTGACAAAATTCCCCAAACGATTGTGGAAGTCTATACGAACGCCACCCACGAAACTAAAATTCTCTAGATTATCATAGCTATATTCAAAAAAGCTCCCCACTGATCGGTCACTTCGATCAAAGAAAAAAGTATCTACTGTTTCTAAATATTGATCAAACGAAAAATTTAAACCCACTTTGAATTTATTTTTGGTATTCCCGATAATGGAATTGAATAATAGGTTTGCATAAAAACTTTCTTGATCAATGTCATAGCGTCTAAAACCATAATATGATTCTTGTTTATGATTACTGTAGGCCGACTGAAAACCAAAACTTTGGTAGGGTATTTCAGGAAAAACATATCCTATTTTTAATGAACCATCAAGTCGACTTGTACTAATCTCACTTCCCCAAATCGAAGTGTTATTTTTATCAATATCTGGATCAAATTGGACAGCACCAATTTGTTTGTCGTCTTGCATCCATCGAATACTTGCAAAACTTACCCATCCTTTCTCTGCATCAGTATACTGCCAACGATTTAAAATATTAAGCTGTTTTGCCAATGGCACATCTAAAAACGAATCCCCATTTTGATCTTTCTTCTGAGTTCTTTGATTACCGTGTATAAAAAGCCCTGAACTCCATTTGTTATTTACTTTAAAATTTCCATGCGCATTAACTTCTTGACGCCCATTTGCAGAGGTGAAAAAATTAAAAAACAAAGGGACATCCGAAAAAGGTTTTTTGATTTCTGTATTTATTTGTCCTGCAATACTTTCATATCCATTGACTACAGTGCCCATTCCCTTGGTAATTTGAATGCTCTCAATCCATGTTCCTGGGGTAAAAGTTAAACCATACGCTTGTGAGGCACCACGAACCATTGGGATATTTTCTTCTGTTATCAGAAGATATGGACTGGTAAGACCCAACATTTTAATTTGTTTGGTTCCTGTTAGAGCATCAGAAAAATTAACGTCAATGGAGGGATTAGTTTCAAAACTTTCGGAAAGATTGCAACAGGCTGCTTTCAATAATTCAGCACTGTTCACATTAATTATATTTTGTGCTTCAAGATAGGATTTCTGGATGGCTTTTCGCCTTTGAGTTACTGTGACTTCATCCAAGCTTCCAGAAGAATTTTCATACAGAATATGATTAAATTGAGTATTCCTATTAACAGATAAAGTATCCGTTTTAAACCCAATATAACTAATCACTAATTGCTTTGTCTTTTTTGAAAAGGGGATTGAAAACTTACCTTCTTGATCAGTAACACCTCCAGTTTGGGTACCCATCCAAAAGACATTCGCCCCTTCTAAAGGGCTGTTTTCATTAACTTCATTGGAGAATATTGTACCAGAAAAAGTCTCTTGTGCATTTAAATAAATTCCATAAATGCTTAATAATAATATAAAATATTTTTTCATTGTTTTTGTTTTAGGGGTTAAATCTGTTTTTAAATCATTAAAAACGGACTAGCCATAAAAAACCAAACGATGTTGCAATAAGATTATGTTGTTATGGTCTGGGGGAGGTGGATTCCAATTCTCTTTTGAAACTAGAGATAAAACTGGGATGCTAGCTTTCTGAAAGTCAAGTTTTAAAACGGAATTTAAAGGTGATTTCAGAAAAGTAGTGTTCTCAAATGAAACTTTTTGAGGTTCATCATTTTGAAAAAGAAGAACAGTGTCTTTACAACATGCCTTTTTTAAAAAATTTTTCTCTTTAGGCACCCTTTTCTTTTTGATCATCTCCATTCCGCAGTTGGAGGGATTATGCGCCAAAGAAATTGAAGCAATCTCAGATCCGCAATAATGAACATTCAAAGCAAACCCCACACGTGTCCATAAAATAAGGAAGGCTAGTAGTAAACTCAAAAATTGTTTCATTTTCACGTGATAAAGATACTAATTTCCTACTTACACTCTTGACCAGCATAAAGTTATAAAAAACATAAATTTATTTTTATGCTCAAAACAAGTCTATAAATCAGTGATATACGGTTCATTATAACTACTTTTGTGGATTATGAATAAAGATCGCTTTTCCGACGTATTTTCAGAGATTTCTAATCATTTGAAATCAGCTGATCTAACTGTGGTTGAAGGCTTAAACCATATCTGCACTGTTTTAAGAAAAACTTTTGCTCATTACGATTGGGTCGGATTTTATTTTGCCGATTTAGAGAAAAAAAGGCTCCATCTTAAAGCCTTTTCTGGAAATCCAGTTGAACACCAAGAAATTCCTTTTGGAAAAGGTATTTGTGGCCAAGTTGCTGAGACCCATCAGAATTTTGTTGTTCCCGATGTCAATGCACAGGACAATTATTTAGCCTGCAATATTGATGTTAAATCGGAAATTGTAATCCCCCTTTTTTTAGAGGGTAAAAATATTGGCCAAATTGATATAGACTCCAATAAAATAAACCCCTTTACTAGTAAAGATGAAAAATTGCTTGAAGCAATTTGTACTCTTATTTCAAAAACCTATTCAACTTCACTATTACAACTTTAAATTGACAATGAATACCAAAATAATTAGTTCCGCACTTATTTCTGTTTTTGATAAAACGGGCTTAGAACCTCTAATTAAAGCCTTAGTTGCTCATGGCGTTCAATTATATTCTACAGGAGGTACAGAAGCTTTTATTCGTGAGCTGGGATACGAAGTGCACGCTGTTGAAGACTTAACAGGCTATCCTTCCATATTGGGAGGTCGTGTAAAAACATTACACCCTAAAGTATTTGGAGGTATATTAAATCGCTCATCATTAGAATCTGATCAAACAGAAATTGATCAATATGCGATCCCTTCTTTTGATTTAGTCATTGTGGATTTATATCCCTTTGAAAAAACCGTAGCTGGTAATGCAACAGAGAGCGAAATAATTGAGAAGATTGATATTGGTGGTATTGCTTTAATTCGTGCTGCTGCTAAAAATTTCAATGATGTTTTTTGTATCTCAAATAAAGAAGATTACGCTTCTTTTATCGAAATCTACAACCATGCAAATGGTGCCCCATCCTTAGAAGAGAGAAAAGAATATGCTGTAAAAGCATTCCACACCTCATCACATTACGACACCGCTATTTTTAATCACTTTAACGAAAAAGAAAATCGTTTGAAAGTAAGCATAGCGTCCTCACAAGAATTACGATATGGTGAAAATCCACATCAACAAGGACACTTTTTTGGTCCTTTGGGAGATTTACTTGAACATTTACATGGAAAAGAAATTTCTTACAACAATTTACTAGATATTGATGCTGCAGTAAACTTAATGCTTGAATTTTATGACGGTAAGCCTGCCTTTGGAATTTTAAAACATAATAATGCCTGTGGTTTTGCCGTTCGAGATACATTGTCAGCGGCCTACAAGGATGCTCTTGCTGGCGATCCTGTTTCCGCTTTTGGGGGTGTTTTAATTAGCAATAAAACGATTGATCTTGAAACCGCAACCGCTATTCACTCTTTGTTTTGCGAAGTAGTTATTGCTCCAAATTATGATGCAGAAGCACTCAGTCTATTGAAAGAAAAGAAAAATAGAATTATCTTAATTCAAAAAGTAAGTGAACTGCCCAATCAAACGCTAAGAACTTGTCTAAATGGTGTTTTAGTTCAAGACAAGGATTCCAAAACAGATCAAAAAGAAGATTTGACTACAGCAACAAAGTTAGAACCAACTTCAACTGAAATTGAGGATCTATTATTTGCTTCCAAAATCTGTAAACACACCAAGTCAAATACCATTGTTTTGGCTAAGAATCAACAATTACTCGCATCGGGTACAGGACAAACTTCACGCGTTGATGCCTTAAATCAAGCCATTAATAAAGCTACTAGTTTTGGGTTTGATTTAAAAGAATCGGCTATGGCAAGTGATGCTTTTTTTCCCTTTCCTGATTGTGTTGAAATAGCAGATAAAGCGGGGATTAAAACCGTTATTCAACCAGGAGGTTCTATCAAAGATAAGTTATCTATCGCCTATTGTGACGCCCATGATATGTCAATGGTTTTCACAGGAATTCGGCACTTTAAACATTAATTCATAATTTTAAGCAATTAACAAAAATAAAATGGGGTTTTTTACTGAAGAAATAGCAATTGACTTAGGTACAGCAAATACCTTAATTATCCATAACGATAAGGTTGTTGTAAATAGTCCTTCTATTGTTGCCATAGACCGAAGCTCAGGTAAAGTGATTGCCATTGGTCATGAAGCTAACATGATGCAAGGAAAGACTCACGAAAACATCAAAACTGTTCGCCCCTTGAAAGATGGGGTTATTGCAGACTTTAATGCTTCTGAGCAAATGATTAATCGTCTGATAAAAAGTATTCCTACTTTAAATCGTCGTTTTTTCTCCCCTTCTTTGCGCATGGTTATTTGTATTCCCTCTGGAATTACAGAAGTTGAAATGCGAGCAGTAAAAGAATCTGCCGAACGGGTTAACGGAAAAGAAGTATACTTGATTCATGAACCCATGGCTGCTGCCATAGGAATTGGAATCGATATCATGCAACCCAAAGGAAACATGATTGTTGATATCGGAGGAGGTACCACTGAAATTGCTATCATAGCACTTTCTGGAATTGTTTGTGATAAATCGATCAAAATTGCTGGAGACGTATTCACTAGTGATATTATTAATTATATGCGGAATAAACACAATCTATATATTGGAGAACGTACCGCAGAAAAAATTAAAATTATTGTGGGTAGTGTTGCTGAAGAGTTAGATAATCCACCAGATGCAATGTCAGTTCAAGGAAGGGATTTATTGTCTGGCAAACCCAAACAAGTCTCCATAAATCATGGAGAAATCGCCAAAGCACTAGATAAATCAGTGATTCGAATTGAGGATGCTATCATGGAGGCGCTTTCGCAAACACCACCAGAACTTGCAGCAGACATCTATAATACTGGGATCTATCTTGCTGGTGGGGGTGCTCTTTTAAGAGGGTTAGACAAACGCCTCTCTCAAAAAACAGACCTACCGATATATGTTGCTGAAGATCCCCTGCAAGCTGTTGTTAGAGGAACTGGGATTGCTTTGAAAAATATTGAGCGCTTTAAAACCGTTTTGATTAAATAAATTAGGTATGCAGCGAATCATTAATGCGCTCGTACAATTTAGAAATCCCATTCTTTATTTTTTTTTATTGGGTTTTTCTTTACTCTTTCTAAGTAGTCGAAGTAGTTTTCATCAAAACAAGATTGGAGAGCTTGGATTTTACTTCTCAAGTGGTTTGTATAAATTTTCTAATTCCATAAACCAATATTTCGACTTAAAAGAAAAAAATAGAATCCTTCATCAAGAGAATACCCAACTAAAAGCTTTGGCACTTAAAAAAAATGCTCCTTTTCTGTATGATCCTTATTTAGGTAATCCAAAACGATTTCCCTTTAAAATCAGAAATGTCAATGTCATTAAAAATAGTCTTTTAAATCAACGAAATTACATCATCATTGACAAAGGAACTGAAGATGGAGTACAAACTGAAGTGGGAGTCATAACTTCAAACGGTGTTCTGGGAATCGTAAAGTCTGTCTCTAAAAAATATGCGAGTGTTATTTCAATATTGCATCAAGATTTAAAAATTAATGTCCGCTTTAAGCATAGTAATGCCTTTGGTTCTTTAGTTTGGAAAGGCAAAGGACCCACAGAATTTAGTGTAGAAGATATTGTTTCAAGCGCTCAGCTTCAGTTGGGAGACACCATTGTAACGGGAGGTATGTCTTCATATTTTCCCTATGGAATTCCGCTAGGCACCATCACCCATATTGAAAATGACTCCAATAGTGGATATTATATTATGACTGCTGAACTTTTTGAAAATCCTTCTCAAGTCTATGCAGCCTATGTCATAGAAAATAAGTTCAAAGGTGAAATTGACTTTTTAAATAAAGAAGCGAAACCATGAACTCGATTACCCTAAAAACCTTTGCTTCTTTTGTAATCCTTGTTTTATTCCAAGTTTTCATTTTTAATCAAATGAATCTATTTGGATATATCAATCCCATGCTTTATGTATTGTTTCTTGTCAATTATCGTTTTGATCGAAATCAAACTCTTTTCATTTTCATTGGCTTTTTATTAGGCTTTTTTATTGACCTAATGTCTCAGACAGGAGGCGCTCATACCATTGCCAGTCTTAGCGTAAGTTTTTTACGCCCTATCATCATTCGCAATGCTTTTGGAATAACCGCTGAACTTCCAAAAAGCTTTCAAAGTGACCCGAGAATTATAAATAAAGCTGTTTTTTTACTCTTTTTTATACTCTTACATCATTTGATTTATTTTGTGGTAGTTTATTTTAGTTGGGATGCCTTTTCTCTTATTTTAAAGAGCACTTCACTCACTGCTTTCTTTTCTCTTCTTTTAGTAGTAATAATTTCTTCATTATTTAAACCTACAAAATGATAAGAAAAGGCACATTACTAATCTTTACTGTTGGAACGTGTTTCTTGTTTATTTTTCAATTAATGTCGTTGCAATTATTTAATTCTGACTACACAGAACTTTCTGAAAATAATGCTGTGGAAAAACGTCCTGTATATCCAAAAAGGGGATTGATTTATGACCGAAATGGCGTTTTAATGGTTGCAAACCAACCCGTGTATGATCTCATGGTGGTGCCTGAAAATGTTGAACCGTTTGATACATTAGAATTAATTAGCGGATTAACAATTTCTAAAGATGAGCTTCTATTACAATTAAAAAAGGCCAAGCGTTTTTCATACAAACTACCTTCTGTAATTATTAGACAGGTTTCTAAAGAAGATCGCGCCATGTTTCAGGAGAAAATGTGGAAATATCCGGGATTTTATTTTCAAAAAAAATTGGTGCGTGATTATGTCCTTCCCATAGCATCTAATCTTTTAGGATATACTAGCGAGGTTAACACAAGCGAGGTTAATAAAAAAAATGAATATGCGCTGGGAGAAATGATCGGTCGTCAAGGGATCGAAAAGACGTATGAAAATAGTTTAAGAGGAAAAAAAGGAGCTGCCTTTTTCCAAAAAGATCGCTTTAACAGAATCATTGGACCTTATCAAGACGGCCAATTTGATACTGAACCTGAATCTTCAGAAGACCTAATCCTAACTATCGATGCATTACTTCAACAATATGGAGAATCCTTGCTGAAGAATAAGAGAGGTGGGATTGTTGCTATTGAACCCCAGACAGGAGAGGTTCTTGCTTTAGTGACTGCTCCTAGCTACGACCCCAGCCTATTGATTGGAAGAGATCGCTCAAAAAACTTTAGTGTATTAGTGAATGATACTCTTGCAAAACCTCTTTTCGACAGGGGTCTTCAAGCTGAATACTCCCCTGGGTCTCCTTTCAAAACCCTCAATGCGTTAATTGGTTTACAAGAAAAAGTAATCACTCCGGAGACTCATTTCGAATGTAATCAAGGACATTTTTACGCCAGAAATGCATTTATGAAATGTCATTGTGCTTTTGGTTCCAATAATGATTTAATTAAAGGAATTTATAATTCATGTAATACCTATTTTGCAAAAACGTATGTAGGAATAATTAATAGTGCGCCAACCCCTGCAGAAGGATTAAATCGTTGGAGAGAACATCTAGAAAAGTTTGGTTTAGGGAATTATTTAGGGTATGATTTACCCATTGGAAAAAAAGGTTTTATACCCAGCAGTACCTATTATGACAGATGGTATCAAAAGGATCGTTGGGGAGGTACTACCATCATCTCGAATGCTATAGGCCAAGGAGAAATATTAACAACCCCCATACAAATGGCAAATTTTACTGCTGCCATTGCCAACAGAGGATATTTTATCAAACCCCATTTTAAGAAGTCATTTTCTCAAAAAGAAAAAGACTCGCTTTTTTCAAAAAATTATACCCTAGTGGAGCCTCAACATTTTGAAACCGTAGTAGAAGGAATGCATCAGGTCGTTGAAAAAGGTACTGCTAGAATCGCCCGAATTAAAGGGATTGAGGTTTGTGGAAAAACAGGAACAGTAGAAAATTTCATTCGATTAAATAATGAAAAAACACAACTCACAGACCACTCAATCTTTGTCGCCTTTGCGCCCAAGGATGACCCTAAAATTGCGATTACCGTTTTTGTGGAAAATGGATATTGGGGAGGGCGATGGGCGGCTCCCATTGCAAGTTTGATGATTGAAAAATACCTTACCGGTATAGTAAAAAGAAAATGGTTAGAAAATAGAATGCTTGATGGAAGTCTACTGGATGAATATGCCAAACCGCTTTCTGGAAAACCCTTTACAATTAATGAATGACAAGCTTATTTTTCGATTAGATTGGATGAGTATTTTACTCTACATAACCCTAGTTGCGTTTGGAATGGTCAATATTTATTCTACTCGTTTCTCTGAATCTAGTCTCGCTTTTTGGGAGCTTGGAAGTCCCGTGGGAAAGCAGTTTTGGATTTTCATACTCTGTTTAATTATTCTCCCTGCTATACTGTATATAAAATCTAATTTTTTTGAACACCTCAGTTATATTTTTTATGGGCTTTCCATTATCAGTTTAATTGGTCTTTTTCTTTTTGGACAAACCATCTCGGGAGCAACATCTTGGTATTTGATCGGTGGTTTCAGTTTACAACCCTCAGAATTTGCAAAAATTACAACAGCCATGGTGGTTGCCTTAAATTTAAGCTCCATTCAAACCGATATGAAAAAGAAAAGAGACTTATTCAAGATTCTATTTTTGATTGCCCTACCCATGTTCCTCATTATTCTTCAGCCAGATGCAGGATCCGCACTTGTTTTTATGGGAATGTTTTTTGTGCTGATAAGAGAAGGACTTGATTTGCGCTTTCTTTACCTTTTCTTAGGCCTTATCCTTATTTTTATTTTCACTTTATTATATGGACCCTTCTTCGTCTCTATCGCTGGTTTAATTCTAATTTTATTTTTTTATCTCTTTACGAAAAGAATCGCTTCAAAAACAAAAAAACTTCCCTTTTTACTTTCTTTTGGTATTTGTCTCTTTTTCTCCTATTCGGTAAACTTTATTTTTAACTCAGTGTTTGAAGAACGCCATAGAGATCGATTTAACGTCATTTTAGGGTTAGAAACAGATACCCGTGGAATTGGTTATAACATTAACCAATCAAAAATTGCTATTGGTTCGGGAGGGTTTTTGGGAAAAGGATTTTTAAATGGGACACAAACTAAAGGAGACTTTGTACCAGAGCAAGACACGGATTATATTTTTAGTACGATCGGTGAAGAATGGGGATTTATAGGAAGTAGTCTTTTAGTTATTTTATTTACGCTTTTTATCCTACGAATACTCTACAGGGCTGAGAAACATACTTCAATCTATTCAAGGGTGTTTTCTCATGCTTTTGCGAGTATTATTTTCATTCACTTTTTTATTAATATTGGAATGACATTAGGTTTAGTACCCACCGTAGGAATTCCACTACCCTTTGTCAGTAATGGAGGATCTAGCTTAATGGCTTTTAGTTTTATGCTATTTCTTTATTTGAACTTTGATGCCAATCGGTTGAATGGATAAATTTCATTTAACGCCTTACGTCTAAAACATCTCGTAGACTATTTCCCAACATCATAAAAGCAAGTACCAAACTCATAATTGCTAAACCTGGTAATATTGCTAAATACGGTTTTCCTAGAAGAAGATATCTAAAATGATCTTTTACCATCCCTCCCCAGCTGGGCATTGGTGGTTGAGCACCTATTCCTAAAAAACTTAACCCACTCTCCATCAAAATCGCACTGGCAAAATTTGCGGCCGAAATTACGATCAAAGGTGCAACTAACATCGGCAAAACGTGCCCTGTCAAAATACGTGTATGCGAAAATCCCAAAACAGATCCTGCCTGAACATACAACTGCTCTTTAATAGACTTTACCTGACCACGAACTAAACGTGCAACTTCCACCCACATGGTCAGTCCTACCGCTACAAAAACTTGCCAAAACCCTCTTCCTAATGCTAAAGTTATAGCAATCACCATAAGTAGCGTTGGAATAGACCAAACGATATTAATAAGCCACATGATTAGACGGTCTATCCAACCTCCAAAATAACCAGCAATAGCCCCTAAAAAAACTCCTAATAATAAGGAGATAAAAACGGCTACGAATCCAATTGAAATAGAAATTCTTGAGCCTATGATTAAACGACTTAATAAATCGCGTCCGTATTTATCAGTTCCCAACAGGAAACGTTTAGTAAGAATGAATTCTTTTTCAATTTGTGAACGTGAAGAGCCTTTTGGAAAAGCACTTAAAGAAACCTTTTCATAATAATCTGTCGCATTTCCAAAACGTTTGTATTCCAGAGCCTCTTCAAACCAACGAATATCCTGAATGGGTATTTCTTCCACTGGATTAATTTTCCCTGAAAAAAAAGAGTTTTTATATTCTACTCCTTGTTGAGGAATAATCAACACTTGACATGAAAAACCAGGAGGTTGAGAATGGATAGATAAATGCATCTGATTTGCATAGGTGGTTTTATCTGGCGATAAAAAATAGGCAAAGATTGCCACAAGGGATACCCCAATGATAAATAAAAAACTACCGACCGCCCATTTATCTGACTGAAACCGATTGAAAGCGCTCTTAAACTCCAAATTTTGTTTTAATTTTTAAGCTCAGCTACTGTTTTATCCACTTTAATTTGGGTAGAGAGATCTTTTAAAATTTCAACCGCTTCAGAGATATAAATGTCTTTTTTGAGAGATTTTTGCCAACGTTCTCTCTTTTTAATGAGATCCTTGTTGGGTTCTCCCACAAACCCTGCTTCTGGTAACCATTGGAAATTGTAAGTAGACTCAAATTCTCCTAATTTTTTGAACCGATCAGAATACGTTTTATTGGTTTCACGTTCGGCTTTATAAGACTCATAATCTAGAGAATAAGTATAGTCTTCTTTTTGTTTTTTCACCCAGAGACCTTGCTCATCAATAAGCTTTAGAAAAGGATTCTCTTCAAGACGCTGTTTACTTCTTACCAGAGAATATTCGTAATTATTCATATCGCTGTAAGGAACATAATTGGCTGGAGTAATTCGATCCCAAGCCAAAGGATTATCCTGATCCTTTTCACCCATATCGACATAAGCATATTGGTCTGGAAAGACAATATCGCTTTTAACTCCTTCCAATTGGGTGGAGCGACCATTAATTCTGTAAAACTTGTCGGTGGTTACTTTTAATGCTCCTAAATTTCCATAAGTACCTCCAGTAATCATCCGATTCAAATCAAAAACATTTTGAACCGTACCTTTTCCAAAAGTTTGTTTACTTCCTAAAATAATAGCTCGTTTATAATCTTGCAAAGCTGCTGCAATAATCTCTGAAGCAGAAGCTGAAAATTCATTTACCAAAACTACTAAGGGACCATCCCAAATGATACTTGGATCGGTGTCTTTTAATACTTCTTTTTTACCCCCTGTACTTTTGACTTGAACTACGGGACCTTCATTTATGAAATAGCCTGTCATATCAACTACGGTTTTTAGGGAACCTCCTCCATTATTTCGAAGATCTAAAATTATTCCTTTAACCTTTTTCTTTTTAAGTTGCTCTAATTCTTTTTTAACATCGGTTGCCGCATTACGTGAGTTGTAATCTTCAAAATTGATATAAAACTTAGGAAGCTCTATCAAACCAAATGAGCCCGTATCATCTTGTATTATTGAAGATCGTGCATAGGTCTCTTCCAACTCAACAATATCACGTGTAACAACAACATCCTCTATCGTGCCATCAACTCGTTTTATTGTCAAAATAACTTGTGTTCCTTTGGGACCTTTGATGAGTTTTATTGAGTCATCCAATCGCATGCCTGTTATGTCTACCGGTTCTTCATCGGGCTGACCTACTTTTAAAATAATATCTCCAACTTCAATAATTTCATCTCTCCAAACAGGGCCACCCGAAATAATTTCAACAATTTTTACTTCTTGATTACGCTTTTGTAATCGAGCTCCTATTCCCTCAAATTTTCCTGACATGCTTGCATCAAAACGATCTTTGTCGCTTGGTGCCAGATAGAAGGTATGAGGATCAAATTGAACGACTATGGAGTTGATATAAACAGAAAACCAGTCTTTACGCTCCAACTCATTATAGCCCTCAAAAAAGAACTTCATATTCTCTTTAATCTTGTCTCGAACATCTTTTTCTATTTCGACATCTGACAAAGATACATAGGATGAGTCTTTTTCTACTTTGCTAACTTCCTCATCTTTTTTAGAAGTAAAACGTTCCAATGCATTTAATTTCAGCTGTTTACGCCATTGCTTTTTCAATCCTTCTAAATTGTTTGCATAGGGTAAATTTTCATAGTCTAAACTGATCTCCTCTTTGCGAGTAAAATCAAAAGGTGTGTCTAGCAAACTTTCATAAAAATTCTGCACCTGACCCATCCGCTCCATCAGTTTACTGTAGGATAGGTTGAAAAAATCAACCTGAGTGTTTTTCAATTCATCGTCAATTCGGTATCGGTAAGAATCAAAATTTTTAATGTCAGATTTGATGAAAAATCGATGCTGACCATCAATATTTTCAAGATAATTCATAAAAACATTTTCGGAAAAAGCATCATTTATTTCTTTAGGATCATAATGTCCGCGGTCTAAAACATAGGAGATTATTTCTAATAAAAGTTTGTCTTTGTTTGGGTCTTCATTTTTAAGCGAAATTCCAAAAACTAATCCACTGACAAGGATGAAAGATAATATCCAAATAAAAGGTTTCATAGGGCTTTGTGTTAATCTCTTTTTCATAGCCCTTAAATATACATATATTCTCATAATCGATTTGTTAATATTGTTTTAAAAGAAAGCCCTTAAAGATTCCTTACCTTAGCAGAGAAACAAATTTTATGAAATCAAAACCTTTGATTTTAGTAACCAATGATGATGGAATTACAGCTCCTGGAATTCGTATGCTTATTGAGATCATGAATGAAATTGGCGAGGTGATCGTGGTCGCTCCTGACAGCCCTCAGTCTGCTATGGGACATGCCATTACCATTAATTCTACCTTACACTGTCATAAAATAAAAGTAGCAGAAGGCCCTCAAAAAGAATTTAGTTGTTCTGGAACCCCAGCAGATTGTGTAAAACTTGCTGTAAATGAACTCATGGATAGAAAGCCTGATCTATGTGTATCTGGAATTAACCATGGCTCCAATTCCTCTATCAATGTAATATACTCTGGAACTATGAGTGCTGCAATGGAAGCCGGTATAGAGGGAATTCCTGCAATTGGTTTTTCGTTATTGGATTTTAGCTGGAACGCAGACTTTGCTCCACTAAAAAAATATATTAAACAAATTACCTTAGAAGCTCTTTCTCAAGGAATACCAAAAGGAGTCGTTCTAAATGTAAATTTTCCGAAATTAAAAGAGGACGAGATTAAAGGAATTAAAATTTGTCGTCAGGCCAAAGCCAACTGGGTTGAGGAATTCGACAAAAGAACAAATCCTATGGGACAAGAATACTATTGGCTCACAGGGACTTTTATCAATGAAGATAAAGGGGAAGATACAGATGAATGGGCATTGGCTGAAGGATATGTTTCAGTAGTCCCAACACAATTTGACTTAACAGCACACCATAGCATTCAACAACTCAATACATGGAATTTATAAAAGATAAATTTTTCCTTTGGGGAATCTTAGCTGGATTATTTTGGACTGCGTTTGGTCTTATTATTCTTGTTTATTTTTTGTCCAATGATTCAATCGAAAATAGCCTTCAATTTCTTTATACTCAAAATAAATTAGGTGGAGTCATCTCTTTGGCAGCACTTGTTAATCTCCCTATCTTTTTTCTCGCTTTAAGAAAAAATAAATTTCCTTTTGCAGCTGGTATCGTTGCTATTTCAATAGCGATGGTATTACTCATCGTTTTTTTAAAAATAACCGCCTAACTTTTTAATTCAGTGAATTATTATCTTATTTCTGGTGAAGCCTCAGGCGATTTACATGGAGCCCATCTCATAAAAGCTCTAAAAAAAATCGACTCAAAAGCTAACTTTCGTGCTTGGGGTGGGGACTTGATGGAAAAAGAAGGTGCTGTCATTGTAAAACATTACAGTGAGCTAGCTTTTATGGGATTTTGGGAAGTAATCACTCACCTGCCTACTATTCTTAAAAATATTAAAAACTGTAAAAAAGATATCCTTGCATTTAATCCTGATGTTATCCTCTATATTGACTATCCTGGCTTTAATCTTAGAATTGCGCAATGGGCCAAAGAAGCTGGTTTTAAAAATCACTACTATATCAGTCCACAAGTTTGGGCTTGGAAGGAAAATAGGGTTAATAAAATGAAACAATGCTTGGATGCCTTGTACGTGATTCTCCCTTTTGAAAAGAACTTTTTTGAAAAGAAACACAATTTCCATGTAGATTTTGTGGGGCATCCCTTGTTAGATCATATCCCAAATTTTCCCAAAGAGACTACTTTTTTTGAAAAGCATCAATTACCCCCAGAAATTCCAATTATTGCTCTGCTTCCAGGAAGCCGATTGCAGGAAATAAAAAAGATGTTACCTGTTTTTATACAAATTGCAGCGCACTTTTTAGACTATCAATTTGTGATTGCAGGTGCACCTGGCCTTTCAATTGAAAGCTATAGTGCTATCATTAAAAATTCCAAGCTAAAAGTAATTTATAATGCCACTTATGACTTACTTCAACATTCCAGTGCCGCATTGGTAACCAGTGGGACGGCTACCCTTGAAACTGCATTATTTGATGTGCCACAGCTCGTTTGTTATCGCAGTAGTGCCTTTAGTTATTGGATTGCTAAAAAAATCGTGAAGTTGAATTATATTTCATTAGTCAATTTAATTTTAGACCGCCTTGTGGTTACCGAACTAATTCAGGATGAACTTAATTTATCCAATCTATGCGCCCATCTTGAACAACTTCTGGATCCTGCGCACCAAAAAGAACTCAAAAAAGACTACAAAGAATTGAGATCCCTTCTAGGAAATGGAGGAGCAAGTAAAAAAACAGCACAATTGATTTATAGCTCTATCTCGAGAGAGGAGAATTAACTCTTTTTTAATTTTTAAAATACCCTTAAGTTAGGGGATGTCTTTCGCCCGATCTGTACTTTATCCTTTGGTTGCCCTTTTTAGCTTAGGCGGAGTTATCTCTTTTTATTTTAAAGTTGAAACATTCTATTTAGCCCTTGGATTAATTCTCTTATTGATCTTTTATTTTTTGCTAAGGAAAGGGGTGTCAAATCAGTTAAAAGGAAGCCTACTCTATTTTAGCTTTTTTATTATGGGAATGCTTCATTTTCAAGAGTATTATTGTCTTCCCGATGTACATTTTCAAAACCAAGCACTACTTCATCCGAACGTTTTAAAGAGAATTAAAATTATAAAACCTTTTGGAGCAAACTCTTTTTCTTACTCTTTTCTTGGAGAACTCAATCAATGGGGAAAAATAGGTGTAGAAGGGGAAATACTGATTTATCAAACCAGAGACAGTTTGACAATCCCTTTCCAAAGAGGTCAGGAAATTCTTACAAAAAGCAACAGCCGAGCCATCCCAGATAACCCAAATCCAGGAGAATTTTCCTATAAAAACTATTTAAAAAACAGCAGGATACACCACCAAATACAGGTCAATGAAGAGAATGCAGTCTTTTACATTAAAGAACCAAGACCTCCATTTATTGATTTATTGAAACTTAGAGAAAAGGTCGAAGTCAAAATTGAAACTGCATCCCTTTCTAAAGAAAGCAAGGGAATGCTAAAGGCATTATTACTCGGAAAACGGAAAGCGCTTGAGGATGAAATTCTCACATCCTACACCAAAGCAGGTGTCATTCATCTTTTAGCACTATCAGGGCTTCATATTGGTTTACTTGTCTTTCTTTTGATGTATCTTTTAATGCCCTTGACTAAACTAAGGTTTGGTAAAACCGTTCGCTTTATTATTTTACTCATTTTCCTCTGGAGTTTTGCCATTTTTGTTGGTTTAAGCGCTTCTGTTGTTCGTTCAGTCACGCTTTTCACCTTTGTTGTTATGGGACATTATATCAATCAGGGAAGACACAGTTTCCATTACACAGTACTTTCATTTTTTGTGTTATTAGTTTGCTATCCTCCGTTTCTATGAAATATTGGCTTTCAATTAAGCTTTCTTGCCGTGTTTGGCATCCTCAGGATTCATCCTTTATTACAACGATTATGGAATCCATCTCATTTAGTTTTTAGAAGACTTTGGCAACTAACAACGGTTTCCATTGCTGCTCAAATTGAAGTTAGCCCCATAAGTATTTATTATTTTTATCAATTTCCTAGTTTATTTTTATTGAGCAACTTGATTATTCTCCCTTTCTTTGGATTATTCTTATCCCTTAGTTTGGTTGTGCTACTTTCCATTGTTTTGGAAATTACAATTCCCTTTCTTTTTCCGTTTTATGAAAATGGTGTAGGCTATTTGAATACAATTGTTTTTTAGGTAGCCCAACAAGAAGCGTTTCTTTTTGAAAATATTTATACCTCACTCACTTCAACCCTATTGCTATATGGTAGTATTATTTGTGGAGTTATCTTTTTTTCTAGAAGAACTTTTGCAAGGGGAACTTGGGTCCTGGTCTTTTTATTCGTCTTTATTTCAAATCTTGCTGTAGAAACAAAAAAAGAGAACAGGTTAAATGCTTTTTGGATTTTTCACAAACACAACGAAAGTGTTTTAGGGCATCAAATGGGAGGCATGCTGAATTATCATACTTCCCATTAGGAAAACTCCCTCCCTTTACTCACCGATTTTACTAATTCTCGTCTCATTAAAAAGAAAAGAAAACTCTTATTAAAAAACAGCTATGTTCAAAAGGGGTTTAGCCTTTTACTTTTAAAAGAAGTGCACCTTTCTGGAATTA
>JAURBX010000074.1 GCA_030828745.1 Flavobacteriaceae bacterium
ATTTGTAATGTCGTTGGCTCCTCAATTTCAAGAGAGACCCATTCTGGAGTCTACACCCATGCAGGACCCGAAATTGGCGTCGCCTCAACAAAAGCATTTACAACACAAATCACAGTGTTAATGTTGGTCGCTCTCAAAATAGCACAACTTAAAGACAGTATTGATGAGAAGACTAGGATTGCTTTAATCAATGAACTTCTAGGAATTCCCTCAAAAATGGAGGTGTTTTTAAAGGAAATAAGGAATATTGAAGTTGTGGCTAAGCAATACCATAGTGCGACTAATATGCTCTACCTCGGTAGAGGATTCAATTTCCCTGTTGCCTTGGAAGGCGCACTTAAATTGAAAGAAATTTCATACATCCATGCCGAGGGCTACCCTGCCGCTGAAATGAAACACGGACCTATAGCTTTGATTGATCATGAAATGCCAGTGATTGTTATCGCTACAAAAAAAGGACATTATGAAAAGATCGTGTCTAATATTCATGAAATCAAATCTAGAAATGGAAAAATTGTAGCCATTGTGACTAAAGGCGATGAAACATTAAAAGAAATGGCAAACCACTCGGTTGAAATTCCAGAATGCTCTGAGTTTTTCACTCCCTTATTTGCCACCCTTCCATTACAACTTTTATCTTATTATATTGCTGTCATGCGGGAGTGTAATGTTGACCAACCAAGGAATCTAGCCAAATCCGTTACGGTGGAATAGCATCAAGGGTTCAATCCTCTTAGCCATGAAAAGGAATAATTAATTTTATACCTTTAAAGTATGGATACTTCATTTTTAAAATCATCAATTTTACAGTTTAAATACCACAAAGAATTAGGAGAAAAAACAATTGAACAAATTCCTGAAGCCCAACTTTCTTACAAATTAAACTCAGAAACCAATAATATCAACACAATAGTAAAACACTTAAGTGGGAATATGGTTTCCAGATGGAGTGAGTTTTTAAACTCAGACGGAGAAAAAGAATGGAGGGATAGAGATGATGAATTTATAGACACTATTAAAACTAAAGCGGAGCTAATTAATATTTGGAATCAGGGCTGGAACGTATTGTTTGATACACTAGAAAACCTCAAAAATGAAGATTTAAATAAAATCAGTTTTATTAGAAATCAAGGACATACAGTAGTAGAATGTATTCATAGACAACTTTGTCATTATTCTTACCATATTGGACAAATTGTGATGATTGGCAGGGTGATATGTGGTGAAAAATGGAAAACATTATCAATTCAAAAAGGAGAAAGTAAACAGTATAATTCGTTAAAATTTTCAAATAAAAAAGAAGTGAAAAACTTTCTTGAAAACTAATCTAACTGCAAGAGTAAGGACTAGTTGAAACTATTTCGAATAACGTTTAAAAAGAGATAAATCACTATCATTACAGGTACAGCAGCCCATTGCAAAAAGTAAAAAGCAGGTAATGCCAAAAGGGTTAAAAACAATTGAAACCCATAATCTTTTAAACTAAAGGACTGAATTTTAAAGGAAAACAAAGACAGTCGAATATTCATCAAAATAGCCGAAAGAATGGAGATGAATACCAAAGCAGTATAAGTAGAGAGAAAAGGCTTTAAAAAGGCAAACAGAGGGTGTTCCATCAACAAGGGAAGCGCCACTATAAAAAGTGCATTGGCAGGTGCGGGTAATCCTTTAAACTCATAACGTTGCTCGGTATCAATGTTAAAATTAGAGAGACGTATTCCCGCCCCAAGAGAAATCAAAAAACCAACCAAGGCAAAGGGAGCAAAAGAAAAAGTAAAGTCATTTTGAAACACTGCAATTGTGAAATCAATCTCACGAATCCCAATCTCCAAAAACAATTTATACATCACGACTCCAGGAACAATTCCACTGGTAATCAAATCGGCCATGGAATCAAATTGCAATCCAAACTGACTTTCAGCTTTGAGCAAGCGTGCAAAAAGACCGTCAAACAAATCAAAAAAAGCGCCCAACAAAACCATCAAAAAAGCAGCTTCAAATAAATTTTTGTAGGCTAAAGTCGCAGCAAAACATCCACAAAGAAAATTTAATGAGGTAAAAAGATTAGGAATGTTTCTTATAATGAGCCTCACGAATAAATTTTTATAATTTTTGACAAGATAGTAATTGCTAAAGCTCCAAAAAAATTTAAATTCGTGCAAATGTCTAAGACAACAAAACATTTTTTACTGTCCATTGGTTCAGGAGTATTGCTTTCGGCCTCCTGGCCCATCCATGGAATCACCCTATTGGTCTTTGTAGGATTAATCCCCTTACTCTATCTTGAGGATAGAATTCGAATGGATTCGCAAAATATAAAAGGTTTTCGTGTCTTTTTATATAGCTATCTCTCCTTTCTTGTTTGGAACGTACTCACCACCTGGTGGCTGGTTAACTCCACCTTCTTTGGGATGTTATTTGCCAACTTATGCAATAGCCTTTTTTATGCTTTGGTTTTCCTATGTTTCTCCTGGACCAAAGGAAGACTGGCCCAACGAAGTGGTTATCTGTTTTTCATTACCCTCTGGATTGCTTTTGAGAAACTACATCTGATTTGGGATTTTTCTTGGACTTGGCTCACCTTAGGTAATGTTTTTTCAGAAAAAATATATTGGATACAATGGTATGAATATACTGGAGTGTATGGAGGTTCCCTTTGGGTATTAGTTTTAAACGTTTGGATTTTCAGTATTTTAAAGAAACACGAAGGATCAAGGGATTTTAAGCCTTTGACAAGAAAACTCATCGGTCCTTTATTACTCATCGCATTGCCTATTGCAGGTTCAATCTATTTATATCAGCAAGTAACGGATGGAAAAAAGAATATAAAAGTAGCGCTAGTCCAACCCAATATTGACCCCTACAATACCAAATATCAAGTAACCAATGCAGCTTTTTTAAAGCTTTGGACCGAGCAAACAAAACCCTTTTTTAAAGATTCTCTTGATTATATTCTCTCCCCCGAAACCTATTTTGCCGAAGGCTATGGAGAGGAATTAAAAGTCTATCCCAAAAGTGTCTTACACCAAGCATTACAAGATGAATTAGCAAGTATTCCGAAAACCCAGTTTATTAGTGGAATTCAATATTACAATGTTTATGTTCAAGAAAAAGCTCCTTCACTAACAGCCAATTTGGTGAGAAAAGGGCTTTGGGTTGAGTATTACAACTCTGCATTAGGAGAACAATACAATCAGAAACCACAGATATATCACAAATCAAAGTTAGTGGTGGGTGTGGAAAACATGCCCTTGAAATCGGTGTTAAAACCCTTATTGGGTGATTTGATGTTAGACCTTGGCGGTACAGTTGCCAGTCGTGTAACTCAAAATAGAAGATCGGTATTTATGCACCCCGAACTTAAAGAAAAAGCAGCCCCTATTATTTGTTGGGAATCTATTTTTGGAGAATTCGTAACTGACTATGTAAAGGAGGGCGCCACCTTCTTGGCAGTCATTTCGAATGATGCATGGTGGGGAGAAACTCCTGGACACAGACAACTCCTGAGCTATACCCGCCTCAGGGCGATAGAAACACGAAGGGATATTGCCCGAAGTGCCAACACGGGGATTTCCTGTATCATCGACGCAAGAGGTGAGATTCTCAAACAAACCGCTTACAATACCAAAACAGTACTTACTGGAACCATAAGCTCCAGAGATACCCTAAGCTTTTATGTTCGTTTTGGAGATATTATTGCCCGATGGGCTAGTTTTATCACTGTCTTGTTTTTCTTGTTAGCTTTGAGTGGGCGACTGAAAGAAAAGAAGTCTGTTTAATTAATTTCCTCAAAAGTTCTTCAATTCTTCAAATTTAATATCTTTGTTTAGTCCAAATCACTAAAATCTATAAACTATTGAAATGAAGAGAGCATATGGAAGAGAATAAAGTTTACACTAAAACTGGAGATGGCGGATATACGAGTCTAATTTCTGGAAAAAGAGTCCCCAAGCATAATTTACGGATCAAAACTTACGGAACGATTGACGAATTAATTTCATGGCTAGGCTTAATCCGTGACACAACGAATCTTGAAGAGGTTCAAGCTACAATCCTTGAAATTCAAAAACAATTAATGACTATTGCAGCACAATTGTCAATTGATTCAGATAATAAAATTCCCAAAAACTTAACCCCCATTCAACCGAATGCAGTCAAATTTATTGAATTCGAAATCGATTCCCTCACTGCAAAACTGGAACCTCTTAAAAACTTTGTCATTCCAGGTGGACATGTTTTGATTTCTTATGCGCACCTTGCCCGATGTGTCTGTAGAAGAGCAGAACGTTATGTAACCGAATTGGATGAAGAAGCATCTATTTCTTCCACCTTGATCGCATATATGAATCGTCTTTCAGATTATTTTTTCACCCTGTCCAGAACTTTTGCTGCAGATTTAGAGGTCAAAGAAATTAAATGGAGTGGAAACTAAAATCATAAATTAGTTGCATAAATTGGATAAAAATCTATTTTTGCAAAAAAATAAATACTATGTATTGGACTTTAGAACTAGCTTCCTACTTAAGTGATGCGCCTTGGCCGGCCACTAAAGACGAACTTATTGACTTCTCTATTCGTACTGGGGCTCCCCTAGAAGTAGTTGAAAATCTGCAATCTATGGAAGACGAAGAAGATGTTTATGAATCAATAGAAGAGATTTGGCCTGATTTTCCTACTGAGGAAGATTACCTGTGGAATGAAGATGAATATTAACGTATTCTAAAAACGAATTTAAAAAGTCTCTTATAGAGGCTTTTTTTTTAGTTACTTTTGAATAATTAAAGAAAAAATACCTCAAAGAGTATATGAGTTTTTTAAATAGCATATTAAAAACATTTGTAGGAGATAAGACAAAAAAGGATTTAAGTAAAATCACCCCTTTGATTGCGGAAATCAACCAACATCAAAACAGCTTTGAAAAGCTTTCTCACGATGCCCTTCGCCAAAAAACAGCAGCCTTCAAACAACAAATTGCTGAAGCAAGAAATAATTTTGACGCCACGATAGAACAACTTCAAAAGGACGTAAAAGAGACCAACGATATTGACGCCAAAGAAAGTTTATACCAACAAATTGATACACAAGAAGAGGAAGCTCAAAAAGCGGTTGAAGACATTCTAAATTTAATCCTTCCTGAAGCCTTTGCTGTTGTCAAAGAAACGGCAAGGCGTTTTGTTGAAAATACCACCATAGAAGTTACCGCTACTGCCTACGATCGTGAACTCTCTCAGCAAAAAGAATACATCCAATTAAAAGGAGATAAAGCCCACTGGGCTAACTCTTGGGATGCGGCGGGGAAACCCATTACTTGGGACATGATACACTATGACGTTCAGCTCATTGGAGGAATTGCCTTACATCAAGGTAAAATTGCTGAAATGCAAACAGGAGAAGGAAAAACACTCGTAGCTACCCTTCCCGTTTACCTGAATGCCCTTACCGGAAAAGGAGTCCATTTGGTAACTGTAAATGATTATCTCGCCAAACGAGATAGTGCATGGATGGCCCCCATTTTTCAATTTCATGGCTTGAGTATTGACTGTGTAGATTATCACAAACCCAACAGTCAAGAAAGAAGAAATGCCTATTTAGCAGACATCACTTATGGAACCAATAATGAGTTTGGTTTTGATTACCTCAGAGACAACATGGCGCATACTGCCGAAGATTTGGTTCAACGCAAACACAATTATGCTATTGTAGATGAAGTAGATTCCGTTTTGGTCGATGATGCCCGTACCCCTCTTATTATTTCAGGACCTACTCCAGAAGGGGATCGACATGAATTTGATATCCTAAAATCTAACGTAGGGAATTTAGTATCTACTCAAAGAAGCCTACTCACTGGTGTTTTAGCAGAAGCAAAAGCCAAAATAAAAGATGGAGATACCACAGAAGGGGGGTTGTTGCTTTACCGCGTATTTAGAGGATTGCCCAAAAACAAAGCTTTGATTAAATTTCTGAGTGAAGAGGGAGTAAAACAACTGCTTCAAAAAACAGAAAATCATTATATGCAGGACAACAATCGCGAAATGCCTAAGGTAGATGAAGCCTTGTATTTTGTGATTGACGAAAAGAACAATCAAATTGACCTGACTGAAAAAGGAATCGAACTTCTCTCGGAAAACAATCAAGACAAAAACTTCTTTATCCTCCCCGATATCGGAGGAGAAATTGCTAAAATAGAAGCACAAGAATTAGAGGCTAAAAAGGAAGCCTCTGAGAAGGAAATACTCTTTAAAGATTTTGACATAAAAAGCGAACGTATTCACAGTATGAACCAGTTACTCAAGGCCTATACCCTCTTTGAAAAAGACGTGGAATATGTGGTCATGGAAAACAAGGTGAAAATTGTGGATGAGCAAACGGGTCGAATTATGGAGGGACGTCGTTATTCCGATGGATTACACCAAGCCATTGAAGCCAAAGAAAATGTCAAAATTGAAGCCGCTACACAGACCTATGCGACCATAACACTCCAAAATTATTTTAGGATGTACCAAAAACTTTCGGGAATGACCGGTACTGCAGTTACCGAAGCAGGAGAATTTTGGGAAATCTACGAATTGGATGTGATTGAAATTCCTACCAATCGTCCCATTGCCCGAAAGGACGACGACGACTTAATTTATAAAACAAAGCGGGAAAAGTACAACGCAGTCATTGAAAAAGTTACTGAACTCTCCTTGGCTGGACGACCTGTTTTAATTGGTACAACTTCAGTTGAAATTTCAGAACTTTTGAGTAAGATGCTGAACATTAGAAAAATTAAGCACAATGTCTTAAATGCTAAAATGCATAAAAAAGAAGCCGACATTGTAGCAGAAGCAGGAAATCCAGGAATTGTAACCATTGCCACAAATATGGCAGGTCGAGGGACGGATATCAAACTTTCTGAAATAGTCAAAAATGCTGGTGGTTTAGCCATTATCGGAACAGAGCGTCATGATTCAAGACGAGTAGACAGACAGCTCCGCGGTCGTTCTGGACGTCAAGGAGATCCGGGAAGTTCACAGTTCTATGTTTCTTTAGAAGATAACTTAATGCGCCTTTTTGGTTCCGATCGAGTCGCCAAGGTAATGGACCGTATGGGATTAGAAGAGGGAGAAGTCATCCAACATTCCATGATGACTAAATCCATTGAACGGGCGCAGAAGAAAGTAGAAGAAAACAATTTTGGAATTCGTAAGCGTTTGTTGGAATATGATGATGTGATGAGTGCGCAAAGAGAAGTTATTTACAAAAGAAGAAAACACGCCCTTCAGGGTTCCCGTTTGAAGTTAGACGTTTTGAATATGCTCTTTGATACATGTGAAGATATTATACTCAACAACAAACCTTCAAATGATTACAAAAACTTTGAGTTTGAAATCATTACTAATTTTTCAATGACAGCTCCCCTCTCAGAGGCGCAGTTTTTAGAAACTCCCGAAAATGAATTAACACAAAATCTCTATGATGCTTTATTAAAACATTATGAAGAAAAAACAGAGCTCAACGCACAAATGGCTTTCCCAGTCATTAAGGACGTATACGAACGCCCTGGAAATAAATTTGAACGTATTGTCGTTCCTTTCACCGATGGTGTTAAATCACTGAATGTTGTCACCAACCTTAAAGAGGCCTATGAAAGTAAAGGAAAACACCTGATTGAAGACTTTGAACGCAACATCACACTAGCAATTATTGATGATGCTTGGAAGGATCACCTTCGTAAAATGGACGAATTAAAGCAGTCTGTTCAATTAGCCGTTCACGAACAAAAAGACCCTTTACTGATTTATAAATTTGAAGCTTTTGAATTATTCAAAAGTATGCTCAGTCAGTTGAATAAGGAGGTGCTTTCCTTTTTGATAAAAGGGAGTTTACCCAGTCAAAACCCTTCTAATATTCAAGAAGCAAAACAGACACGAAGTAAACAAAATTTGAATGTATCTAAAGATGAGGTTTTAAATACAGAAGAATTAGCTGCACGGAATAGAGCTGTTGGAGCTGGAGCCAGTCAAACAAATCGAAGAGTGATTGAAACCATTACCCGAGAGCAACCTAAAATTGGTAGAAATGAAAAAGTTACGATTAAAAACGTTGCAACGGGAGAAACAAAATCTATAAAATTCAAACAAGCTGAACCTTTAATAAAACAAGGGAGTTGGGTCATTAGTTCATAATTTCTTATTTTTATAAAAAAAAAGTATGAATACCTATGCAGCAGTTTTATTATGGGCAATTCCTGGTTTTCTAGTTCTTGTTTTAATAGAAATTGCCTATGGTCATTTTATTAAAAAACAAACCTATACCTTTATGGACACCCTTGCGAGTCTGAGCTCGGGAATGACCAATATAATTAAAGATGTCTTAGGTTTAGCTTTTATTCTAATCTCCTACCCTTTTGTACTTAGTCACTTAGGAATTTTTCAATTGGAAAGTTCAATTGCTCTTTATGGCATCGCTTTTATTTGTATTGATTTTGCATCCTATTGGGTTCATCGATTGAATCATAAAATCAATATCTTCTGGAATCAACACGTCATTCACCACAGTAGTGAAGAATTTAATTTAGCTTGTGCGCTTCGCCAAAGTATTTCAAATCTGATTGGATTTGGAGCCATTTTCTTAATTCCTGCTGCCCTTTTGGGCGTGCCTACCAAAGTCATTATGATCCTAACTCCCCTGCATCTTTTTGCTCAATTTTGGTATCATACTCAACACATTGGTAAATTGGGTTTCTTAGAATATATTATAGTCACTCCTTCTCAACACCGAGTACATCATGCTATAAATCCCATTTATATCGATAAAAATCTAGCTGCTATTTTTTGTGTTTGGGACAGACTATTTGGAACTTTTCAAGATGAATTAGATTCTGAACCCCCTGTTTATGGGACACTAAAAGCCTCTAAAAGTTGGAATCCCATTTGGATTAATTTTCAACATCTTTGGCAACTCACTAAAGATGCTTGGTATGCAAAAAATAAAATCGACAAAATTAAAATTTGGTTTATGCCCACCGGCTGGAGACCGGC
>JAURBX010000153.1 GCA_030828745.1 Flavobacteriaceae bacterium
AAGGGTGGGTTTGTTATTCATATATCCAATAGTATTTTTGTGTTTCGCTTTGTTTGATTTTTTGTTGATTCAATAGTCGCTCTAAAACAATTTGTAATGCTAAAGGCTCAAAATACAACTTTTGTTTCAGCTCCTGAATTGAATGAGGCTCTGCTTTTAATAGTTGCATTAATTTATTTTCAAAATCGTGCTCTGCATCTAAATCGTGACTACAAGTGAGGGAAGAACAATTTTCACAAATCCCACTTGGGGACGATCCAAAATAGTTCAAAATCACATTTCGCTTACAACGATTAGACTCAAAAGCATAGGCAATCATTGCTTCTATTTTATGCCTTTTTTGTCGATATAAAACTTTTGAATTCTGCAGCACTGACTTTAGTGTGTATTGATCTTCCCGAGGAGTTTGAGGGATTATATAAAAGTGGGCACTAGGAATGGAAAATTGGAGAAAACCCCCATATTGAAGCTGCTCTAAAGCATCTTTAAAGCGCTCCTTAGACAGTTTAAGAGAGCTACATATTTTGGACGGTTCTATTGTGATAGGCTCACTAAAAAAGTAAGGATGTTGTCGCATGAGTAATTCCAATAGCTGGGCTGCAGTATTTTGATGTGCTATAAAATCGGTTGCTTGTGCTGGAGAACATTTGGATACCACTCGCATATAAATTTCTTTAATAGGATTTAAAGAAATAATTCCCTCCCGGTCAAACTGTTCGAGGCAGTTTAAAGTTTTACGTTTATTACGCTGATACCGTTCACAAAAACGATCAAAATCTAATGTGAATAATTCTTCAGCACCTTCTCCATATGCTATTTGAAAAAAGTTACACAAATCTTTGTAGGTACTTCTCAATTCCTCAGCTGTGGGAAGATAATTTAAAAATTGACGTTTCAATTCTTCAGCATCCCCATCATGCAAAAGTAAAAACGCTTTTGCGGCTTTACCATCTCTGCCCGCACGCCCTGTTTCTTGATAATAGTGTTCTAAAGTTTCTGGAAGCTGCATGTGAATTACGGTTCGTACATCTGCTTTGTCAATTCCCATTCCGAAGGCGGTAGTTGCCATCATATACCTTATAGCATCGTGCTGCCATTGTTCTAATTTCTCCCTTTTGTCGTCAGCACTTATCCCTCCATGAAAGAAATCAGAGGAAATACCTGATTGAGATATAAACTGGGCTAACTGTTCTGTTTGTCTTCGAGTGTTACAATAGACAATACCATTACCTGCCTGCTGCTTTAAAATTTGAGCGGCAGTATTATATTTGTCTTCGGTCTTCCATATTTTATAGGCTAAATTGGGGCGTTCAAAAGACTGCTGAAATAATCGAGACCCATTGAATGCTAATTGAGCCTGTATATCTTTAACCACCTTGGGAGTTGCAGATGCCGTCAGTGCCAAAATGGGAAGCTCAGGAAAAACAGTTCTAATTTTATTTATTTTACGATAAGCGGGTCTAAAATCGTGTCCCCATTCTGAAATACAATGGGCTTCATCTACAGCAATTAATGTGATGGGGGCATGGGCAATCTGTTGAAGGAATAGTTCATTCGTAAGTCTTTCCGGTGACGTGTAAACCACTTTATAATTTCCATGAATACAATTATCTAACTGTTGAGAAAGAGGTAAACTTTTTGGATGTGATTCAAAATACATCGCCTTTATCCCTTTCTTATCTAAACTTTTCACCTGGTCTTCCATCAGGGCAATTAAAGGAGATACAACCAGTACGGTTCCTTCCATAAGTAAGGCGGGTAATTGATAACACAGAGACTTTCCGCCCCCTGTGGGTAGTAAGGCTAAAGTATCCTTTCCTTCCAAAACAGAAGTTATAATTTCTTCTTGCAAGGGCTTAAAGGTCGTGTAACCCCAAAATTTCTTTAGGAGTTCATTCTTACTCATTCCAATTACTTAAATAATTCAAAATAAAAGTGATCCGTTCTTTAACACTAAATCTAGGTACAAGAACCACAGCATGATCTTGCTGATATACTTTTTGGATAAAAGGGAAATACAGTTGAGCTTCCTCAAAGGTTTCCATTCTCTGTGCATCTGTTTTATAAATAGATTCCCAGGGGTCCAACAAAAAAACAAGATCGTATTGAAACGCCCTTACCCGATCTTTCCACATTGAATTTCCTTTTCCCAAAGCCTCAAGATAGGCATAAGTATCATGAACTCCTCGATCAAAAAAAATATAGGGTTTCGTCTCTTTGACCGTAAGCGAATTTGCCCTTTCAAATTGCTCCTTTCGCCCTGAAAAAAGACGCTCACTAAATTGATTAGGATTCGATAGAAAAAAATTGGCTTTCCCATGCGCTTTTCCCTCCTCTATGATCGATCGAGAATATTCCTGAAAAACAGTATATCCAATAGCTTTAAGCCCTTCAACTACAGTTGTTTTTCCTGCTCCTGGACTTCCGCTAATGACAATTTTTCTGTTCTGCATAAAAGCATTTTTTAACAACTATAAAACCAGTATCTTTACACAAAAGTAATCGCCTTGTCGCAAAACGATACTAAGTCAGAAGAATTTTATTTAAGATTTAGCGAACACCTCGCTGAATCACAAGCTTGGCCTGGAATTTACATGTTTAAATTTGTGGTAAAATCAGACTCCCCTCATTTGAAAACTTTGAAGGCTCTTTTTGACACCTCAAAAGCTGACTTTTCAGAAAAATCATCTTCAAAAAAAACATTTACAAGTTTGACAATCAAAATACGCATGGATTCGCCAGCACAAGTCATCTCAATTTATAAAAAGTCAAGTTCCCTTGAGGGAGTGATGACTTTGTAATTTTAACTAAAAATAGTGTTGATTCGATTGATTTTATTAATTTGCATCATTATTGAACTATACTCAGCAACTAGCAACCTTTTTTTATGGAAACCTTGCAATATAATACCAAGCGCAAGCAATTAATTATCCCGGAATACGGAAGACACATCCACATCATGATTGAACAAGCCATGGCGGAAACAGATGCTGTTGAACGAAACAAAAAAGCCAAAGCCATTATTGGTGTGATGGGAAATCTAAATCCCCATTTACGAGATGTCCCGGATTTCCAACACAAGCTTTGGGATCAATTCTTCATTATGGCCAATTTTGATATTGATGTTGAAAGCCCTTACGAAAAACCTCAGGCTGAAGTATTAGCTGCAAAACCAGGAAAATTAGACTATCCGCAAAATTTTCCAAAGTATCGTTTTTATGGAAATAACATCAAACGCATGATCGATATTGCCATTAATTGGGAAGAAAACGAACTCAAAGAAGTCTTGGTTTTCACCATTGCCAATCACATGAAAAAGTGCTTTTTAGGGTGGAATAAAGATACCGTAGAGGATGTCGTGATATTAAGTCATTTAGATGAACTTTCTAATGGTAAACTCAAAGTAACTGCAGCACAACTCCCCTTGACAGAGTCTAGTGAACTATTGAAATTGAAAAATAAAAATGGAAATGGTCCCAAAAGCAACATGAAAAAGAAGCCAAAAAGAAACAACAGAAAACGATACTAAG
>JAURBX010000027.1 GCA_030828745.1 Flavobacteriaceae bacterium
GAAAGGGGACACATCCCATGTTGAATTAACATTTCTAACACTTTAATTTTTCGTTTCCGTGTTCTCTGGTATCTAAATCGTGTTGTTCTTTTAAATCTTTTATATGCTTTTTTAGACAACTCTCTTTTCCCCGATCCAAAATTTTCACATCCAATGGGAAATACCCTTGACCCCATTGCCTTAATTGAAAGACTTTCTTTATCCAATAGAGCCCAACCAATTCCATTTACATCAATAGATAATCCTAAAAGATTTGGCATATTATTTTTTTTTATAGTTTTGTCATTCAATCTTATCACAATAAGGCTATAAGCCGTAGATGAATTCTTAAATCCCGCTTAGGTGGGATTTTTATTTTTCCACTGTATATGAATCGTATTTGTAAGCAGCCTCCATACGAGTAATAAAATCCAATAACAAATCATAGAATTCCCAAAGACTTTTTTTAGGATCACTTTCTACTAGTGGCTATAATCGATCAATGTTTTTAGTCGCAAATTCAAGAGCTAAGCCTTTTATTTTCTCCGAGGTATATTCTTTCTCTTGTAACAAGCCGTTTTTAAAAGCAAGTTGTACTGCAGCAAAACTATTGCCAACTCCCAGTTTGGTGTAAATACTTTGGCAAATACTTTGATAATTTCTCTCAGAAAGCTCCAGCAGTTTGATAATTGTATCGCATCCTAGACCAAGGGCAATGGATTTAAGGATTACCATTTCATTACTGGTCAAGGAATTTTTAATTCTAATTTGAGGAATTGTAAACATATTAATTAAATTTAGTTCAGGGTATTAAGGGTTATTGGTATCAAATATGGTCACAAATTGAAGGCTCTTTTCTCAGACTGAATGAAGCTAGTCGTTTTAGTCTTTTATGGTAGCAATATGGGAATAACTGGGGGAATTTGGAGGATTTTGATTGTAGGCAATTTCCTACAAAATGAATTCAAAGTTATTCTTCCAATAAAGATTACTATTTTTACATCAAATACGCTTTTAAAATGCAATTATTTTTAATCACATTTTTACTTCTTGGTTTGGCATTTGCAGGAATTGCAATAAAAATATGGGCGAAAAAAGACGGTGAGTTTTCAGGAACTTGTGCCAGCCAAAGTCCTTTTTTAAATAAGGATAATCAACCCTGTGGTCTTTGTGGTAAAATGCCCGAAGAAGCAGATTGTAAAAACCCTACAGTCACTCAAAAGACATAATACACTTCATGGAGTCTATCGAAGAAGTTGAGTTGATTAAAAGAGCTAAAGCAGACGATCAAACTGCTTTTAATATCCTTTTTAATTCCTATTGGGAGGCCGTGTATTCTTTTTTAAATAATCGAACATCAAATTCCAATTTAGCTGAAGAGCTCGCAATAGAAACGTTTGCTAAAGCTTTTGACAAACTTACCCAGTTTGATCAAAAACAACCTTTTATTGCTTGGATTTTAACCATCGCAAAAAATCACCACATTGATCGTTTTAGGAAAACTCAAAAAAAACAAGAAACGCACACAAAAATAGACGACCAATTTTCCTCTGAGCCTTCAGATTTAGAACCCTCTCCAGAGGATCTTATGATTTCTAATCAAGATTTAGATTTAATCCTTACCCATGTAAAATCACTAAAAACGGAATACAGAACAATTCTAAAAATGCGCTATTTTGAAGATTTATCTTACAAGGAAATTGAAACACAATTAGGAGAATCATCCTCAACAGTTCGCGTGAAACTATTCCGAGCAAAAAAAATGTTGGCATCCCTTTTAAATTACGATGTTAAATAAACTCTACAAACTTGGCCCGGGACTTCTGTTTGCAGGAGCAGCAATCGGTGTTTCGCATCTAGTACAGTCCACAAGAGCTGGAGCTGATTTTGGTTGGGGCTTAGTTTGGGCACTCTTGCTTATAAATCTTTTTAAATATCCTTTTTTTCAATATGGCCCTCGATATGCTCAAGCAACTGGAGAAACGCTACTGGATGGATATTACAAATTAGGAAAAGGATATTTATGGGCTTATTTTATTTTAAACCTCGGGACCATGTTTACAATTCAAAGTGCTGTGACGGTAGTTACTGCAGGAATCGCGTCCAAACTATTTGGAATTACGGAGGATATAGTGACTTGGAGTATTGTGATTACCATTCTTTGTGGAACTCTCCTGCTCTTGGGTAAATATAGTTGGCTAGACAAGTTGATTAAAGTGATTATGGTCGTTTTGGCCGTTAGCAGTATCCTAGCCGTTAGTTTTGCTTTTTTCAAAAACGAACAACCTCTTTCTTTCAATCAAGTTTTTCCAGATCAAACGGGTCTTTTATTTCTCATTGCCTTTTTAGGGTGGATGCCCGCACCTTTAGATATTTCTATCTGGCATTCGATTTGGACTTTAGAAAAAAATAAAACGAATCCTAAAGACACTAGTTTAAAAGAAAGCCTCTTTGACTTTAATGTAGGCTATATCGCTACCATAATTTTGGCCTTATGCTTCTTAGGTTTAGGGGCGCTAGTCATGTTTGGAACAGGAGTAGAGTTTTCTAACCAAGGCGGTATTTTTGCTGGACAATTAATTCAATTGTATACTTCCAGTTTAGGGGATGCTGCCTATGGAATCATTGGAATAGCCGCTTTTACAACGATGCTTAGCACCACCCTAACAACCTTAGATGCTTCACCAAGAGCGATGTCAAGAACTATTCAATTGCTTTTTGATAAAGAGGGCACCCAATATTACACGTTTTGGTTGCTCATTCTTGCAATAGGAACAGGGTGTATCTTTATTTTTTTATTATCGGAGATGGGACAACTGGTTCGTATCGCAACTGTGCTCTCCTTTATTACGGCTCCGCTTTATGCTTTTTTAAATTACAGATTGGTCATCAGTAATCAAATGCCCAAAAAACATCAGCCTAAAAGAGGATTACGCCTTTTAAGTGTAATGGGTTTACTCTTTTTAAGCGGCTTTACGCTCTTTTATCTTTTTAGTCTATAAGCTTTAGATTATCTTTGCAAAAAGAGAATGAGGATGGAGATTCAAGATGCGACAACTAAACACAAAAAAAAACCGGATTGGATTCGGGTAAAACTTCCTACAGGGAAAAAATATACCGAACTAAGAGGACTCGTTGATAAATACAAACTCAATACCATTTGTACTTCGGGCAGCTGTCCTAATATGGGAGAATGCTGGGCTGAAGGCACCGCAACTTTTATGATTTTGGGGAATATTTGTACCCGTTCTTGTGGTTTTTGTGGGGTTCAAACAGGACGTCCTGGGGCTGTAGATTGGACTGAACCTGAAAAAGTAGCCAACTCCATCAAAATCATGAACATCAAGCATGCCGTACTAACCTCTGTGGATCGGGACGATTTGAAAGACATGGGCTCCATCATCTGGGCAGAAACGGTAAATGCCATCAGAAGAATAAATCCACAAACCACGCTTGAAACCTTAATCCCCGATTTCCAAGGAAATAAAAGAAATATTGACCGGATTGTGCAAGTTGCACCCGAAGTAGTTTCTCACAATATTGAAACCGTAAAACGTTTGACCAGAAAAGTAAGAGTTCAAGCCAAATACAAAACCAGTCTTGAAGTTTTACACTATTTAAAAGAAGAAGGTATTCACAGAACAAAATCGGGTATCATGCTAGGTCTGGGAGAAAAAGAAGAGGAAGTTTTAGAATCGCTTCATGATTTGAGAGCCTCTTCTGTAGATGTAGTTACGATTGGACAATACCTTCAGCCTAGTAAAAAACATCTCCCAGTCCATTCCTTCATTACTCCGGATATTTTTAAAAAATACGAAACTTTCGCCTTAGACCTTGGTTTTAAACATGTTGAAAGTGGACCGCTAGTTCGTTCTTCGTATAAAGCTCACAAACATATTGCTTAGGATTGGGTTGCAACTTTTTGAATCGTCTGATCAAAAAGAATTTGTTCTTCCGAATTTATAAATTCCATTGTTATAGGTAGATAGTATAAATCTAAAGAATTCATTAGTGGGGAGAGTCTCGTGAAGTCTTTCTCGGTGGTGACTACGATTCCATTTTTCCTGATTTTTTGAATACGCTCAATGTCAGAAGAGGAGAAATTATGATGGTCGGGAAAGTTCAACTGTTTAAAGAGTAATTTTTTTTCTTTTAGAAAAGCTACCAAAGGTTTGGGGTCCGCAATTCCAGTTACCAATAAAAAGGGTTGCGAAATTTCGTCTAGACGCTGATTCCCCTCTTGATTTAATAGATATTTTCCATATTGTATTGTAGTAAAAAAGAGTTGTTGATCTTTCTTCAAAATCAAGGTTTCACAAAACTGCTTGATTTGTTGTTGATTCAAGTTTTTTGGGCATTTTGTGACTAAAATAATATCTGCACGTTTCGCTCCTTGTCTTGACTCCCTTAAATTACCCACTGGAAGTATTCGATCCAAAAAAAAGGGAGCATTAAATGTTGTGGTTAAAATCATCAAAGAAGGTTTAACATAGCGGTGTTGCATAACATCATCAAGGAGAATTACCGCATTTGGCTCAGAAAATTCTTCAATTTTATGAATGCCTAAAATTCGTTTTTCTGCAACAACAACCGATATTTCAGGATGTTTATTCATAAATTGGAAGGGCTCGTCCCCTATAGTTTTGGCCGTACTCTGTGCTGAAGCAATCACGACTCCTTGGGTAGTCCGTTTATACCCTCTGCTCAAAACTACTACGGGCTGTTGGTGCTTTAATAGGGTAATCAGATAATCGACAACAACCGATTTTCCTGTACCGCCACTGGATAGATTACCCACACCAATACTCGGCATTGAGATTGGCGCCTCCTTTAAAATCCCAATATCAAACAATCTATTTCTAATTTTTAGAACGAGACCGTAGATTAGTCCAAAAGGATACAACATCACGTTAATGATTTTCATGCCGATGAAGATAAATATTATATTTGTGATAATTCACTACCATTATGATCATTAAAAAAATTATTGAAATTCTAGAAGACTGGGCCCCAAAAGCCTATGCTGAAGAGTTTGACAATGTCGGTTTGCTCATTGGCAAAGATACAGAACTATGTTCTGGCGTTTTAGTCAGTCTAGATTGTACTGAAGCTGTAGTTGATGAAGCGATAAACAACCAATGTAACCTCATTATTTGTTTTCATCCCATCGTGTTCTCTGGGTTAAAAAAAATAACAGGGAAAAACTACGTTGAGCGTGTGGTGATCAAAGCGATTCAAAACAACATAAGTATTATAGCACTTCACACTAGGCTAGACAATCACCCCGAAGGAGTCAACGACGTTTTGTGCAAACGTTTGGATTTAACAGATACTCGTGTGTTGATTCCAAAAAAAGAAAGTCTAAAAAAATTGAGTACCTATGTCCCTTCAATTCACCTTGAAAAGGTCTTAGATGGACTGCACAAGGCAGGGGCTGGTGCGCTTGGAAAATACAGCGAGTGTAGTTTCACCTCTGAAGGAATAGGACGTTTTAAAGGAAATGAAAATAGCAGCCCCTTTATAGGGAATCCACAAATAAAATCAAGTTCAAAAGAAATACATGTCGAAGTTGTCTTTGAGTCACACCTCAATCTAGCAGTACAAAATGCCCTTCAAAAAACACACCCCTACGAAACTGTCGCTTTCGAAATTTTTAGTTTGGATAATCCAAATCCAGAAGTAGGAATGGGTAAGATTGGAACCCTTGAAAAACCAATGGAACCCACTGCTTTTTTATCTTTTGTTAAAGAAAGGCTCCATACAGAACTCATACGTCATAGTCCTCCGATTGCAAAAAAAATACAAAAAGTAGCTGTTTTGGGAGGTTCAGGAAGTTTCGCGATCGAAAAAGCTAAACAGGAGGGTGCTGATGCTTTCATCACAGCCGACTTAAAATATCATCAATTTTATTCAGGGGAGGAAAACCTTCTATTGGTGGATGTTGGACACTATGAAAGTGAACAATTCACCAAAAATTTGATATTTGATTTTCTTAGCAAAAAAATGCCTAATTTTGCAATCGTTTTATCAAGTACCAAAACCAATCCAGTTAATTATTACTAGCTATGGCCAAAAAAAAAGAAATATCAGTAGAAAATAAGTTAAGAGCACTTTATGATTTACAACTTATTGACTCACGTATCGATGAAATAAAAAATCTTAGAGGTGAACTTCCCCTCGAAGTTGAAGATTTAGAAAACGAAATCGCAGGATTGGTAACAAAACTCGATAAGGTAAAAGCTGAGGTTCAAGAAAACGACCACGGAATTACTGAACAAAAGCAAATCATTGAAACAGCTAAAGAGTTGTTGAAAAAATATGAGGAGAAATTAAAAAATGTTCGAAACAACAGGGAATACAACTCTATTGTCAAAGAACAAGAATTTCAAGATCTGGAAAGCCAATTAGCAGATAAAAAAATTAAAGAATTCAAAGCGCGTATTGAGCAGAAACAAGAGGTTCTTTTCACCATCAATGAAAAATTAGACGAACGTAAAGCTCACTTAAAAGCCAAAAATGGCGAATTAGATGCGATCCTCAAAGAGACGCAAAAAGAGGAAAACTTACTTCAGAAAAAATCAGATGAATTTGAAAAGTTAATCGAAGAACGCTTAATAAATGCATACAAACGCATTCGTAAAAGTGTCAAAAACGGTTTGGCTATTGTAGCTGTTGAAAGAGGTGCGTCTGGAGGATCTTACTTTACCATTCCCCCACAAGTACAATTAGAAATAGCCTCTCGAAACAAAATCATCATGGACGAACACAGTGGAAGAATTTTAGTAGACGCTGAACTTGCGAAAGAAGAGTCTGAAAAGATTCAAAAACTCATCGGGAAATAATTTAATCCCAATAATCGTAAACCAATACCGATTCTGTAAACGGTACAAACAGTTTTACAAATTTTTGATGAATGGGGTGAGGCAAATAAATGCTATCACGATCCAATGCCGTTGCAAACTTCATGGTTAAACTGTGGGTATATCCTTGATTTAAACCTTCGGGAGAAACATTCTCCGTGAAATTTAAATCAACAACCCCTTCAATTTGCTGCAAACTATAGCCTCCATCAGCAATCAACTGAAGGCTAGCTGTAGTCATGTCAGGTTTAAATTTGATAAGTACGATATGATTTAACATTTTACTTTCCGCTTGTATATTCGTTTGGTTTTTAACAGCCCTGGGATGGTAAAAAAATCCAATGATGACGGTAGTAATATAAAATAACACTACCATAAAAAGTGCAAAACGATCTGTTACTCCAAATTTTGTCATGGATGATATCTTTTTTCCCTAAAGTATAAAATAAATGAGATTCAAAGAAGGTTAAACGCAAAGTATTTAAAGGAAGAAAAAAAAACCTACCCACTTATTATCAGCTGAATAATCAAACAAAAATAAAAAATTACCAAAATGAACGCTTAAAGTGGATAGGCTAACATAAACCAGTCTATCAATTAGACAGTAACATCATCATAAAGTTACATTCACAAATGCTAAAAAAATATTAAAATTTCTTCAAGGAGATCATCATTCTTTTTGTCGTAGAGGTGAAAATCCAAAAAATATAAGCCTAAGGTAAGAAACCCTTATAAGGGACATTGTAAAATCATAAAAAGACATGAATTATTTAAAAAAGTGTAAACATGTAACCTTTACTTCTCAAAAAAATGTTAAGTTTGCGTTACATTAAATAAATTAAATTATGGATCAAAATATTATTATTCCAATTTTTGGAATGTTAACAGGAATTATTATTCCAGTAGCTGTATTTATCTGGCAATATCATGAAGGTAAAGGAAAGAGAGAAACGATTCTTGATGTATCAAAGCATTTAGACAACCCTGCTAAATTAGAAGAATTGTTGAGTATTTTTGACGAAAGAAAAAAAGAACCAATAGATTATCGTAGAAATGGAGTAATCATAACATTTGTTGGAATAGGCTTGACACTTTTGGGGTTTGTTGCGATTGGAGATATCCTTATAGGTGTAGGTTATTTGGTCACTGCAATTGGTATTGGTACTTTGATAGCTGGGTACCTTTATCCAAATACCGGAAAAGAACTTACGAATGCTGTTGAAGAATTTGAAAAAAAATAATCTTGGGTAAGGACCATAAAAAACTCTTAAATAACCTTGAAGAGCTAAGAAAAATTGCTGGCCTAACGCAGCAGGAACTATCGGTAAAAGCTGAGGTGTCGAGAAAGAGTATCAATGCGATTGAAAATGGAATATACATCCCCTCTACCGTCTTAGCATTAAAAATAGCAAAAACTATCAAATGTGAGGTTGAAGACTTATTTCAATTACCCTGAAGAGAGTGCTTGAATAAGTTGTTTTAGAAAAAGAAATAAAAAAACCTCACTTGATAAGTGAGGTTAAAAATGTGGGCGCTAAGGGATTCGAACCCCTGACCCCTTGGGTGTAAACCAAGTGCTCTGAACCAACTGAGCTAAGCGCCCTTATATGGAGTTTTACAGTCTGTAAGCATAAATCCTAGACTCAAACACCTTTTAAGCGCTGCAAATATAGTAGACTTTTCATTCTACACAATGTATTAACTGAAATTTTTCATAGCCTTACATTTCTCATGGACATACAAATCAAAAGGAACAATAAATCCATTGATTTTAAAAAACATAGCCTAAAATTAAGGAACACTTAATTCTATCGATTCAATGTAAACATTAAATTGGTAGGGATTACTTTCCTTCATAACACCATAGGTACTTTCATATCGCAAAGGGATATCATTCTCCTTCTTGATTTTAAAAAAATAATCTCCAGGTCCTCTGGTCAATTTGAAGGGAGATCCATCGAGTTCAATTCCATCAGAAGTTAATCCAAAAGTAAAACCGGCAGTAGCCGAGTCTCCATAATAAAAGTTAAAGTACATTGCTTCTGGCTGTGCTGAATCTACATAAGAAAAATTTGGGTATCCAACGAGTATATCCATAGCTTCAGAAAGCTGATACAAGGTGGAAGAGACCACTGTGGTACTTGAAGTTGCAGATATAATTTTCCAGGGTGTCTCAACCATTGATTTAAATTTGACCCATTTCAAATCAAAATCACCCCCATGGTTACTTAGGTTAATGGTTCTAACTTTTTGTTCATTATTTGCATCACTTTTCAAGTAAAAATTTTGATCATTCACCACTAGACCCAATTTATTTTCGTTGTCCAAACTCGTCCCTTTGGGTAAATTTTCATGGTTAACCCGATAAGTAATATCAATTTTAATAGCTTTATCAACATCAAAATCACTAAAGCTTTTTTGTGTACTTGATTCAGAATCTAAGTCACTATTATCCACTCCAATAAAACTACTATTAAATGGAAAAATTGACCAATCGCTGCTCGTAGAATAATCACTGAAATCATCCAAAAAACGAATATCAATTGCCTTCTCTTTGATTATGTATCTCGCTGAATAAGTATTCCCTCCTCTGATGTAATCTCTTTCTCCAAATATAATTTTAAATCATAAGTACCGTATTCATCAAAGATTTGGGAGAATTGTTTGGCACCCGTTAGCGAAAAGGTTGCTGAAACATCTCCTGTCTTCACAATTTGCAAACTAACTTTCTCATTATCTATTTCTGGGGCGAAAACTGAAATAGGCACCTCAATGTCTAAACTTCCATTGCGGGTTGCATTAGAATAGTGAACCGCTTCATAAGAAAGTGTCTTTGAGAATGTCTGATGCATGACTTTAGTCGCTTCTTCACTTTCTACTATGGCTTCTGAAGAACACCCGACAAGCAGACCACATAAAATCCCTCCAATAAAAAGAACCTTTCTTTTTGGAGATGAAAACCATTTTAATCTGAATTTTATCATGGGTTTAGTGGTTATGCTACTACAGTTTAGAAAGAGAACTAGAAACACAAATTAATTTAAAGTTCATTTTTCAATCCCTTACAACAAATTTAAAAAGAAGTGTCTCACAAACCAAGTATATTGCTTGATACTTGATATTGAGATAAACTATACTGGATGCGCGTTTTTTAAAGAAATAAGCTAAACTGTTTTTTTAAGATATGATAAAACTTCAGCCACGACGAAAGTACTTCCACACACAACAATAAGATCGCTGCTTGTGGCGGCAGCTTTTGCCGTTTCAAAAGCAATGCTTACTGATTCAAAATAATTAAAATCCCAATTCACTACACTCAAAACCTCTTTGAAGTCTTCAATGGGAAGGCCACGCTCCAGTTTGGGTGTACAAAAATAATACTTTGCCTTACTTGGAAATAATGAAATCAATTCATCAACTTTCCTTCCTTTTACAAAACCCATGACTAAATGAAGTTTTCTGTAAGTAAGACCTTTCAATTGAGCGGAAATGTGGTGTAATCCTTCTTTGTTATGTCCCACATCTACAATGATATTGGGAGCTTGAGACAAATATTGCCAGCGACCCATTAAATTTGTGTTTAGTGCAACTTTTGAAAAGCCCTGTTGAATGATCTGGTCTGTAATTCCTTTTAGATTAAGTTGTTTCAAAGCCGTAACTACTGTTCTAATATTTGCTTTTTGGTAACTACCCTTCAAATCAGAGGTAAAATGGGAGTTGCTTGAATTAACAAATAGAATCGGTGCTCTTTTTTGTGCCGCAATTGTTGTAAATACAGTATCCGTTTCATCATCTTTTTCACCAATGATGACTGGGGTTCCTTCTTTGATTATACCGCCCTTTTCTGCTGCAATCGCAGCCCTTGTTGTACCCAGAAACTGAGTGTGATCCAATCCAATATTAGTAATTACAGAAAGGATGGGATTGATTATGTTTGTTGCATCTAATCGACCTCCCAAGCCAACTTCAATGATAGCAAAATCAACTTGCTGTTTTTCAAAATAGGCAAACGCCATTCCCACCGTCATTTCAAAAAAAGAAATCCTTTTTTCCTCAAAATAACGCTTGTGCTTTTTAATAAAATCGACCACCTCAACCTCAGGAATCATGCTTCCATCAATTTTGATCCGCTCTCTAAAGTCCAATAAATGGGGTGAGGTATAAAGTCCTGTTTTATAGCCAGCTTCTTGTAAAACAGAAGCCAACATATGGGCAGTAGAGCCTTTCCCATTCGTTCCTGCTACATGAATGCATTTAAGATTTTTGTGTGGATAATGTAAATAGACATCCAAGGCCTCCATGGCTTCCAGTCCCGGACGGTATGCTGCCGCTCCGATTCTTTGATACATGGGCAATTTAGAAAACATCCAGTCCAAAGTTTCTTTATATAAACTCACCTCTATTCTCCTAATTTAAATTGAATGACCACAAAACCAATTTGTTGTGTTGGAGCATTATTATCTGGATACCATTTGTGGAGTAATGCCGTTTTCTTTGCAGGTCCCATCAAACAGGGATGTGTGTTGGTACTCCCCTTAACTCCCGGTTCTGCTGCAATAACATTCCCTTGGTTATTTACCGTAATTCGTACCACAACTGTTCCCTCTTGATTACATTCTTGAACAACTTTTCCGTTGGATTGAAGGTTTCTTCCATTCAAACCAAATCCCTTTCCTCTGCCTCCTAATCCTGCCGTGCTATAATAACTGGTCGCATATGGATTTCCATCAAGCTTACCCTTGTCTCCTTGAACTGCGTCGTCACCTTCTCCTGCACTTTGTTCTCCTTCTTGAGTTTTATTTTTTAATAAATTAGAAACAACACTTTTTGTTGCTTCAGAAACTTGAGGAACAACTTTTTCCGGAGGGGTTTCAACAGGTTTCTCGGGTGTTTTCTTGTCGGGTATAATTTCTTCCGGCGTTTTTTGCTTTTTAGGAACTGCAACCGTTGACTCCTTCTCTGTAACTACATCGGCTGTCTTCTCTGGCGTATTCACAGGTGGAGTGGTAACTTGTTGCTTTTCTTCTACTTGTTTCTCTTGAACTACTGAAGGCTTGGCAGCAGTGGGTTTCTTGGGCTGAACAGAACCACTCCCTTGAGCAAGGGTACCAAAATTAACCTCCATTCCATAACTAATTGGGGGATCATAATACGTTAGTCCCAAAACAAAGAATAACAACAAAAAAAGAACAGCAAAAATCACAGTAAGAACCGCTGACTTTTTTTTGTGTGGTGTATTGAGAATTTCCATTGTATTTACTGAGGTGTCTCTACTGCCAACACAACTTTAATGCCGTTTCTATTGGCGATATTCATAACATATACAACCTCATCAATAGCAACTTTTTTCTCTGTGCGTAATACAATTGAAGGGGTATTTAAAGAGCCGAGTACAGAAATTAACTTGTTTTCTAGACGTCCTTTAGTAACTCTATCAGAATTGATATAAAACCGATTTGCATTGGTGATAGTCACGGAAACGGTGTTTCGATTTTCCGTTTTACCATCGGCTTGAGGCAATTTAACTTCGATGGTATTTAATTGTTTTGCTAGGGTTGAAGCAATCATAAAAAAGATCAACAATAAAAATACAACATCCGTCATTGAAGACATGTTGAATTCGGGTCGTATCTGATTTCTCCCTCTTAATTTCATCTTATGCAGGTTCGTTTAACAAGTCTAAAAACTCTAAACTTGTAGCTTCCATTTGATATACTGCCTTGTTGGTTTTAACCACCAAATGATTGTACGTAATATAACCCAATATCCCTACAATTAAACCTGCGACCGTTGTGGTCATTGCAGTATATAGTCCATCTGCAAGTAGTTGCATGTCAATATTTCCTCCAGCATTTGAAATTTCAAAAATTGAAAGAATCATCCCAATTACCGTTCCTAGAAACCCTAACATGGGAGCGGCTCCAGAAATAGTTGCTAGAATACTAATGTTTTTTTCCAATTGATACACCTCTAATCGTCCTGCGTTTTCGATAGCTGTATTTATGTCATCTAAAGGTCGTCCAATTCGTGAGAGCCCTTTTGAAACCAATCTAGACACAGGAGCATTTTCTGTTATACAGAGTTGTTGGGCTCCATCAATTTTACCATTCATCACATAAGTTCTTATTTGAGGCATAAAATTAGGACTCACTTGAACTGCCGATCGAATTGCAAAAAGACGCTCAAAGTAAATATAAACAACCATCAATAAGAGGATAAACAAAAGACCGATGATCAATTGCCCTCCCAGACCTCCATTTTGAATCAACTCAATCAAGGAAAGCGTTTTCTCTGTTTGAAGGGGCGCGGGATCTTGTGCTTGTAAAAAAATCATAAAAAGTGATATCTGTTTATTCTAGAACGAGATTAATAATAAAAAATTTTACAGTTTTAGTTAAATAATAAAATCACGCATTAGTACAAAGGTTCCAAAGCCACCCAAAAAGCCAATAAAAGCTAGCCAGGCTATCTTTTTAAAGTACCAGAAGAAATCGATTTTTTCCATTCCCATTGCAACAACTCCTGCCGCAGAACCAATGATAAGCATGCTTCCGCCTGTTCCCGCAGAATAGGCGATCAAATGCCAAACTGGATCGTCGGTTCCCATAGAAAACATCCCCATGCTTGCAGCAACTAATGGGACATTGTCAATTACTGCAGATCCAACCCCCAAAAGGGCAATAACAATGTCAGTATTCGGGATCGCAGTATTTAACCCTTCGGCAAAATTAAACAACATTCCCAATGATTCGAGAGCCGCAACGGCAAGTAAAATTCCTAAAAAGAACAATATACTAGGCAATTCAATTTTTGATAAAGAACGGTGAAGAGGACTCGCTGTTTGGTGCGCGTCACTTTCCGCATCAATGGAAGTGATATTGATTTTAGATTTACTGAAAATTTCTGCAAATGTGGATACTATTGCCAACGACAACATCATTCCAACATAGGGGGGAAGGTGTGTTAATGTTTTAAATATTGGAACAAAAACAATGGCGGAAAGTCCAAGGTATAACATGGTTCCTCCGCGTTTGTGTGTTTGTATATTCGGATCTTCTTCTGCCATTTTTATATTCCCTTGAAAAGCGGGCAAAAAAGAAGCGATTCCAACCGGCAAGACCAAACAGACAATTGAGGGGACCAATACATAACTAATCAATTTTAAAGTAGTTACTTTATCTCCAATCCACAACATTGTGGTGGTTACATCTCCAATGGGAGACCAGGCTCCACCTGCATTGGCTGCAACAATAATGAGTCCTGCAAACCACAAACGTGTTTCACGATTATGTACTACCTTTTGTAAAATTGTAATCAATACGATCGTTGCGGTTAGGTTATCAATGATCGCAGAAAGAATAAACGCCAAGATTCCAAAAATCCACAATAAACCTTTTTTGCTTCTTGTCTTAATGAAATTTTTGATGGTAAAAAAGCCATTGAAATAATCTATAATTTCAACGATTGTCATTGCTCCCAAAAGGAAAATAATGATCTCTGCAGTCTTACCCAGATGATGAAGCAAGATCTCATCAAGGTGGGAAGGAGATAATTCTTTGAGTTCAGCATTTACCTCAAAAACAGGCAAATGTGCTAAAGAAATAATAGCCCAGATAAAGGCCATCATCGCTAAAGCAGGGATTAATTTATCTATTTTAAGGTTGTGCTCTAAGGTAATGGCAAGATACCCCAATACAAAAAGAACAATGATAATAGTTTCCATAAGAAAGTTTAGTTTAAAGCTTAAAAATATTAAAATTCTTTTCCCTACCGATCATTTCGGGGATAAAAAATAATCCCCGAACTATGATTCTTGGAAGCGCCTGTGACGGAAGCCAAGCAATTCACTTCATGTCGAAGTCTTAAAATACCCAAAAAACCAAAAACTAATGCCTCTTTAAAATCAACAACTCTTTCTTCGGGAATATGAAAAAAAGCATTGCACTGGTCTTGTAAAAGCTGGATTAAATAGGTGTTTTTTGCACCACCTCCAGTGACCAAAACACTTTGCCCCGCTGTAAAATTTCTCCCAATTTCTTCTATAACATGAAAGGTATAAGTATGGATGAGATTCTCTAGCGAGTGTTGTTTATATTTATCCAATAATGGATAAATGGTAGCATGAACCCATTCTATTCCCAAGGATTTTGGACTCGCCTTTTTATAAAAATTCAACGCTTCTAAATCAGAATAAAATTCAGAGACTAAAGTTCCACTTTGAGCTATTTGTCCTTTATTATCATAGGGTAATCCTCTTTTTTCTGCTAAAAAATTTAAAACCGTATTGACTGCACACAAATCATAAGCGATCACTTTTTCGTTTTGAGAATAAGAAGCATTAGCAAATCCACCTAAATTTAAACAGGCATCATATTCAGAAAACAATAAGGTATCACCAATGGGAACTAGGGGAGCTCCTTGACCTCCCATTGCTACATCTTGACTTCTAAAATCGCATACTACAACTTGATTCAAATGAGTCGCCAAATCCTTAAGATTCCCTATTTGTAGCGTGACTCCTCTATTGGGTTCGTGTAAAATAGTATGCCCATGAGAGCAGACCGCATCTAAATTAGAAATTTCATGAGATTGAATAAAACCTAAAATTGTTTGGCCAAGTAATGCAGTATAACGGATATTCTGAATATCCAATTCTTTTTCCGAAGCAAGATGAAGGGAGCTTAAAACGTCTTTCCACTCCGATGTATAGGGAAATGTTTGGGCTGCTTGAATTGAAAAATTCCATTGACCTTCTTTACTAAAATGAATGTGTGCCACATCAATACCGTCAAGAGAGGTTCCTGACATAACACCCAAAACACTATATGATGACTTGATCATAATGACAAAGCTTAATTGCAACAAAGAAAGATAAAATTAAAGTATTTGCAATTTTGAGCTTAAAAAATTAAAATATTATCACCTAGGGTTACAATAATTATGACATTCTAAATGATTTAGTTTTCTTATTCAATTTAATGCATGCAGTTAAAATAGATTCTTATTTTTGTTATCCTTCAAAATTAATTTATATGTTGCCAGCTAAACAAGGACTTTATAATCCAGAATTTGAACACGATAACTGTGGTGCAGGGTTTATTTGTAGTCTTCAAGGAAAGAAAACAAATGATATCATACACAAAGCACTTGATATATTAGACAAACTAGAGCACAGAGGTGCCGTTAGTGCAGATGGAAAAACAGGAGATGGAGCCGGAATTTTAATTGAAATTCCCCATGATTTTTTAGTAACCAACTGTGATTTCGAACTCCCTGCTTTACACCAATACGCAGTTGGAATGGTCTTCCTTCCTAAAAAAGAAAACCAACGCACTTATTCCATTGGAGTATTTGAATCTGAGATAAAAAAACAAGGTCTCAATGTTTTAGGCTGGAGAAAGGTTCCCGTCAATCCAGAGGTTATGGGAAGTATTGCCGCCCAGACAGAACCTTATATCATGCAGATTTTTGTCGGCAGAGGAGACAAAGACTTGTCTGACCATGAATTCAACATCAAACTTTTTATTGCGCGTAAAATAGCGGAACATACCATCTTGAGTTCAAAATTATCTCAAGCTTCTTATTTTTATTTACCCAGTCTTTCCACACACACCTTAATTTACAAAGGGCTTCTCATTCCTGAGGACATAAAAGGGTATTATCAAGATTTATCAGATCCAGCAGTAGTCACACGATTGGCATTGGTACATCAACGATTTTCTACAAACACCTTTCCTACCTGGGATTTAGCTCAGCCTTTTCGCTACATGTGTCACAACGGAGAGATCAATACCTTCAGAGGAAACTACAGTCGCATGCAAGCTCGAGAAGAATTGCTTGAAAGCGATTTATTCGGCCCGGAGATTAAAAAAATCCTGCCTATCATCCTTAAAGGAAAATCCGATTCATCTTCCATGGATATGGTTGTTGAATTGTTATTAGCGACAGGAAGATCACTTCCAGAAGTAATGATGATGCTCGTTCCCGAAGCTTGGGAAAAGCATAGCGCAATGGACGATAACAAAAAAGCATTCTACAAATACAATTCGTGTATCATGGAACCTTGGGACGGCCCTGCTTCTATTCCTTTTACTGATGGAAAATATATCGGCGCTTTACTCGACAGAAATGGACTTCGCCCTTCGAGATATTCTGTTACCAAAGACGGATATGTTGTCATGTCCTCAGAAACTGGAGTCTTGGATATTGCTCCAGAAAACATCGAGCGTCATGGACGCCTAGAGCCAGGAAAAATGTTTTTAGTAAACATGGATGAAGGTCGTATCATTGAAGATGATGAAATCAAAAATGAAGTAACTACAAAACGCCCCTACCAAAAGTGGCTGGATGAAAACTTATTACCATTAAAAGAAGTTCCCTACACCGGAAATGTAACTCCGACAGAGAAAGAGGATTTTGAAACACGGATGCGAATCTTTGGCTATACACAAGAAGATTTGAAAACGATCATTACCCCCATGATTACAGAAGGAAAAGAAGCCATCGGATCGATGGGTATCGACACCCCTTTGGCTGTACTCTCTGAGCGTCCACAACTATTATACAATTATTTCAAGCAGCTTTTTGCCCAGGTGACCAACCCTCCCCTTGATGGAATTCGTGAAGAAATTGTAACCGATACGAGCTTAAGCATTGGTAGTGAATTTAATCTTTTTGAAATCTCAGCCAACCACGCCAAAAAATTAAGCATTCAAAATCCTGTAATTTCCAATGAAGATTTAGACAAAATAAAATTCATTGAAAACCCAGATTTTAAAGCCACAACAATCTCTACTCTTTATGAAATAAGTGGACGATTAAATAGTCTTGAAAGTGCGCTTGAAGAAATGATATCAGCCATTGAAAAGGCAATAGATCATGAAGGAGCAAATATTATTATATTGTCAGATCGTGGAGTTTCTCCTAGCCTGGCACCCATTCCTATGCTCTTGGCAACATCTCATGCACATCATGCGTTAAAGCGTCTCAAAAAGCGTTCCAAATTTGGAATTATCATCGAATCTGCTGAACCCAGAGAACCCCATCATTTTGCATTATTGTTTGGCTATGGTGCCAGTGCCATCAATCCTTATTTGGTCAATGAGATCATTCTCAACCAAGCAAAAGAAGGACTCATCAGCATTTCCTCTGAAAAAGCCATCGAGAATTTCAATAAAGCCATTGCCAAAGGAATTGTCAAGGTGATGAACAAAATTGGGATTTCAACTTTACATTCTTATCGAGGTGCTCAGATATACGAGGCCCTCGGATTGTCACAAAAAGTAATTGATCGCTTCTTCTGCAATACCGCAACACGTATAGAAGGAATCGGTCTCTATGAAATTGAAAAAGAAATTAACAGTCGACACACCAAAGCTTATATTCACGAATCCAACCTAGGCCTTCCTCTTGAAATTGGAGGAGATTATCGTTGGAGACGTGATGGTGAAGAACACGTTGTCAATCCATCAACCATTGCAAGTTTACAGCAAGCTGTTCGACAA
>JAURBX010000170.1 GCA_030828745.1 Flavobacteriaceae bacterium
CATCATTGGCAGCGTATTCTCCGTTAAATACCCGTGCTGGACCTCTGAATACCAGGCCTTCTTTTCCTGTAATTTTTGCTACAGAACCTCCTGTGGCTAAATTTCCTTTTAAGATGCGAATGTGTCCCGTCTCTTTGATGGGTTGATCGATAGGTCGAATGACTTGCTGATTTTCTTTTAAACTCTGAACCTCAGCTAAATTCTCAGCTAAAGTTTTTCCAGTAACCGTCATGCAGTCTCCGTGCAACATTCCCTGTTCCAACATGTATTTTAAAACCGCAGGAACTCCACCCACTTGGTGCAAATCTTTCATTAAATATTTACCGCTTGGTTTTAAATCGGCTAAGAAGGGAGTAGTATCACTAATTTTTTGAAAATCATCGATGGTTAAATCAATTTGAGCAGCTTTAGCAATGGCTAAAAAGTGAAGTACCGCATTGGTAGAACCTCCCAAAACAGCGATCAATCGCAAGGCATTTTCCAAAGCTTTCCGTGTTACAATATCTCTTGGTTTTAAATCGAGCTCCAAGAGGTTTTTGAGGTGAGCCCCCAAGGCTAAACATTCTTCTTTTTTGTCTTTGCTTACTGCTGGATTGGAGGCATTATAAGGAAGTGCCATTCCACAAGCTTCTATGGCAGAGGCCATGGTATTGGCGGTATACATTCCTCCACAAGCTCCTGCCCCTGGACAGGCATTTCGGATCACACTTTTAAATTCTTTTTCGTCTATTTTACCGGCTACTTTTTCCCCCCAAGCTTCAAAGGCAGAAACAACATCTAATTCTTTATCGTTGTGACAACCTGCGGCAATCGTACCGCCATAAACCAATATGGAAGGGCGATTCAAACGCAACATCGCCATCAAGGCACCGGGCATATTTTTATCACAGCCTACCACAGTAACCACCCCATCATAGGACATCGCATGCACTACCGTTTCTACTGAATCGGCAATAACATCTCTAGAAGGCAATGAAAAACGCATTCCGGGAGTTCCCATAGAAATTCCATCACTTACCCCAATGGTGTTGAAAACAAGTCCAACTAAAGATTGGGCATTGACTCCTGCTTTTATATCTTGCGCAAGATCGTTGAGATGCATATTACAAGGATTCCCCTCGTAGCCCGTTGAGGCAATACCAATTAAGGGTTTTTGAAAATCCTCATCGGTCATTCCAATCGCATGCAACATGGCTTGTGCTGCGGGTTGCGTTGGATCTTGAGTAACTGCTTTGCTGTATTTATTGAGTTCCATAGTGCTTAATGTATTTCAAATTTAAATTATGTTTCTTTTTAATAAAATAAAACCCCTGAACTCACTCTTATACTCAACCCTCAACAAAAGAACATAAGCAATTGATTATCAGTACTTTTTAACTTATAATATAATACACTCAATCCCCTTAAAAAGCTAGTCACTTTTTTCGTTAACTTTACACAAAAAGAAAATTGAAAAATAGTAGCCCTATCCAGATTGAGGCAATCAAAGAAAAGCAACAGGTTTTTTTTAAAGAGCATAAAGCTCAGAATGTGAACATTAGAATTCAATCGCTTAAGCGGCTGAAGCTCGTATTAGCGCAGAAAGAAGCGGCTGTTTTTGAGGCTCTCTACCAAGACTTAAAAAAACCTATTTTCGAATCCTATACCAGTGAGGTACTGATGGTTCAAAAGGAATTGGACCTTCATATTAAAAACTTAAAAGAATGGGCAGCCCCAAAGCGAGTTTCAGGAAGTTTAATCAACTTTCCTTCCCAAGATTATATCCTCTCAGAACCGTACGGAGCCGTTTTGTTAATTTCCCCTTGGAATTATCCTTTTCAATTGGCCATGATTCCCTTTATAGGTGCTATCGCCGCAGGAAATACTGCCGTCATAAAACCCTCAGAATCAGCTCCCCATACCGCACAAATCATAGAGGACATTATCCATGAAGTTTTTCCCCCTGAGTGGGCTATTGTAATTCAAGGAGATGTGAGTGTGGGAGCCGCTCTTTTAAAAACCCAATGGGATTATATTTTCTACACCGGAAGTACTGCGGTTGGAAAAATTGTTGCCAAAGCAGCTGCTGAATTTTTAACCCCTACCACCTTGGAATTGGGAGGAAAGAGTCCCTGTATCGTAGATGGTACCACACCAATCCAAAAAACGGCGCGTCGAATTATCTGGGGTAAATTTATAAACTGTGGGCAAACCTGTATTGCTCCAGATTACCTTCTTGTGCAAAAGGAATCCAAGAAAGCATTAGTTGAAGCCCTGATTCAAGAAATTGAAAAGGCCTTTGGAAAAGACATTAAAAACTCCAAAGATTATGGGCGTATCATCCATCAAAAACATTTTGAAAAGTTAGTTCATGATCTAGACCAGC
>JAURBX010000123.1 GCA_030828745.1 Flavobacteriaceae bacterium
GACATTAAAGGGCTTATTCTAATTTTGTTTAAGTTTTAAAATAAAAAATATGTTAGTAGAAGTTTGTGTTACCGCTCTAAATTCGATTAAAAATGCAGCAGCAGCAGGTGCTAATCGAGTTGAATTGTGTTCTGCTCTTGGGGTAGGCGGAGTCACCCCATCTGCTGGGTTAATCCTGGAGGCGGTAAAGTTAAACTTGCTTCCTATTCATTGTTTAATTCGTCCAAGAGAAGGTCATTTTACTTACACCTCTGAGGAGGTGACCGTCGTTGAACAAGATATTTTAACCGCTAAAGAATTGGGTTGTAAAGGAGTTGTTATTGGAGCACTTACCCCAGAATTTCACTTGGATGTAAAACGATTGAAGAGATGGAAAGCCTTAGCAGGCGATATGTATGTTACGTTTCACCGGGCATTTGACGTGGTTCAAGAGCCCCTTCAAGCGCTGGAGCAATTAATTGATTTGGGCTTTGATTGTGTACTAACTTCGGGACAAGAAGAAAAAGCCATCCAGGGTTTTTCTGCTTTAGAAGAATGGAATAACAAGTTGGGAGAGCGTATCGTAATCATGCCAGGAAGTGGAATCAGTGAAAAGAACTGTGTCCAATTTAAAGAGGCAGGATTTAAGGCCCTTCATCTTTCGGGATCAATCGCTATTGACCCTATTTTAATTCCCAAAGGTGTAAATCGTGAGATGTCTTTTTTACATCAAACGATAGTTGAAAGTAATTTTTTAATTTTAAAAAATGTGGTGCAAGATGTTACAGACTAGTTTAGTAAAATCGCAATTCCTCCTAGGGCAGTAAAAAGTAGGATTAGTTTACGATAGCCTTCATCCTTTATTTTTTTAACAATAATAACCCCCGAGAATAATCCTAAAAGAACAAAGGGAACGAGTTCTATACTTTTTAAGATCGAGGTAGAATTAATGGTTTCCCAACTCCAAATATGAAAGGGGATTTTAAAGGTATTGATGATAAAGAAAAGCCATGCTGCAGTGCCAATAAATGTATTTTTAGGAAGGCGCATCGCTAAAAAATAAATATTGGAGAATGCCCCGGCCAAATTGCCAACCATGGTGGTGAAACCGGCTAAAATTCCCATCGCACTAGCAAAGGTCCAATGGGAAGGAATGGCTTTGTCTTTTTTGTTTTCCCAATACCACATCAAGGCCACGCTGAAAAGAATAATCCCAGCCATACCATATTTAAAGATACTCTCAGAAATGAATTTTCCTCCAACAACTCCTATAAGAACCCCTGCGATCATCCAGGGTATAAGTTTGACTATATAATTCCATTGTACATGTCTTTTGTAATAGGTAACTGCAAAAGTATCCCCCACAATTAGAAGAGGCATTAAAACTCCAGTAGAATTTTTAGCATCATAAACTAAGGCAAAGCCTGTGACAACCAATGCAGCAATTCCTTTGAGCCCTGATTTAGAAACCCCTAAAAGAAAGGCGCAAAAAGCAGCAATGAAAAAATCGGTGTGTGAAAGTGTTCCCAGAGTAGATCGCTTTGTTTGTAAGCCACGAAGATAATACTAATTTTATCTTTTAAATTTAGCGGGTCATGCCAAGACATTTTTTCATCTTTGTAAAAAAAGCAGTTGAATTCCTCCTTTTTCAAAGCGGTTCAATTTATGTTGTTAAGCACTTTGTCTTTTGCATTAATGAATGCATTAGTTAAGTTTTTAGTAGACTATTCAACCTTACAACTGGTTTTCTTTAGGTCAATTGGATCTCTAGCCATAACCTTTAGTTTCCTAACAGCAAAAGGGATTCCACAATGGGGGAATCAAAAAAAATTACTTCTTCTGCGTTCCCTTTTTGGCGTTATTTCAATGGTTTTATTTTTTTGGGGAATCCATTACGTATCCATTGGAAGTGCGGTAACCCTGAGGTACGTTTCCCCCATTTTTGCAGCGATATTGGCTGTTGTTTTTTTGAAGGAAGTCATTAAACCCATTCAATGGCTGTTTTTCATCATGGCCTTTGTAGGTGTTTTTTTAATTGAAAGTTTTGATACTTCTGGATCTAATTTTGGTGTTTTTCTGGTTTTATTGGCCGCATTTTTTTCGGCAATAGTCTATATCGTATTATCAAAAATGGGTACAGATGACCATCCTGTTGTTGTTGTGCATTATTTTATGTTACTGGCTACTATAGTTGGTGGAGTCGGTAGTTTGTTTTATTGGGAAACACCGACATTAACCGACTTTTTGTTGCTTTTAAGCCTAGGAGTATTTGGTTTTTTTGGTCAGTTATTTATGACCAAAGCGTTTCAAAATGCAGAGGCACATATGGTGGCTCCTTTTAAATATGTTGAGGTTTTGTTTACGCTGCTGTTTGGAGTTTTTGTTTTGACAGAAACCTATGACGTATTACATTTATTGGGAACGTTTCTTGTGATTTCTGGGCTTGTTCTTAATGTACTTTATAAATCAAAAATAAAGTAATATGTCAAAAAAAAACCACCCCATGGTGGTTTAAAATTGATGTCATTATTTTATTTAGACCATTCTTCAATAGACTTATTGTTTAAACGAACATAATCCTGATTTCCAGCTTTTTCAGCAAGTTTTAATGATGATTTGGCTGCAGCAATGGCAGCATCTTTTTCATTTAATTTTACTAAAATGAGAGATTGTTGACGATACATCCAATATTTGCCTGAATCCATTTCAATCGCCTTTGCAATCCAGTTTTTTGCTTGCTTCAAATCTTGACCCGATTGTCTGAAATAAATTGCTGCACTATAATAATCTCCCGCTTTTGGTTCTCCCTTCATGGTCTCTTTGATAGAAGCCATCGTTTTTGAGTGGGTTGGAACTTCAAGGGGAATTCTTACTTGTGTATTTTCCCATTTGATGGTAAGGTTGGCTCCATCATTGCTTAAATCCTCTATGGCAATAGTGAAAGATTCAACCGCATCACTGAGCTTTTCTGTTTTACTTTCAACGGTCGCAGCAATTGAGTTGATGTCCCACTCTGACGGAAGTCCCCAGTTTTCAATTTGGGTGTAGAAAAACACTTCCCACATTGAATTTCCTGGACGGATAAAAAGGGAGTAGGTTCCAGCTTCCAGATTTTTGCCGCCTACTTTTACGGCATCTGAAAAACTGATCGTTGAATTTTTGTTTGCTCCTGCTCTCCACATTTCTCCCATGGGGACAAGCTCTCCCATAATTTTTCTTCCTCGCATTGAAGGACGTGAATATTCTAGGGAAACATTGGTAAGTCCAACAACTTGTTCAATTTTAGTTGTGGGACTTGGTTGTGGAGTCTGAATTTGCGCCATACCATAAGTACATAATAATAAAAGTAAATATTTAAAATATTTCATTTTGTTAGATTTTAAGGTTTATCAAATATAATTTTTTAGTTACTATTTAATGTGTTTTTTTATTTTTTAAAAATGACAAATAATTTTTGTTTAAGATAATATGATAATAGTTAAACATTTTGTAAATTTGATTTTTTAAAACGATCAATTTATGAAAATATACCGTTTGGAAACAGTTCAAAAGCTACCCATCTCACAGATGGAGGCATGGGACTTTTTGTCTGATCCAAAAAACTTAAAGACCATTACTCCCGACTACATGGGCTTTGAAATTTTGAGCGGTGAGGTTGATAAAATGTATGCAGGTCAAATTATTCAATATATACTAACCCCTGTTTTAAACATTCCTGCTAAATGGGTGACTGAAATTACCCACGTTGATGAAGGGAATTATTTTGTAGATGAGCAGCGATTTGGACCCTATTCACTTTGGCATCATAAGCATTTTATAAAGCCAATCGAAAATGGAGTGGAGATGATAGATATTATTGATTACAAAATTCCTTTTGGAATTTTAGGACAAATGGTGCATCCCCTTATTGTTGCGCCAAAATTGAAGGAAATATTTGAGTACAGAAAACAAGCTCTTAATGAGCTATTTGGAGAATATTCATCATGATTGAAAATAAAAACATATTAATAATTGGTGGTAGTTCAGGGATTGGGCTTGCATTAGCGGAATTATTATCCTCTAAAAATTCAGTTTATGTGGCCTCGCGTTCTCATGAATCTTTATCACATCTTGACGTAAAGCACCTCCCGTTTGATGCCACTACCGACGAACTTGATTTATCTGTTCTACCCGAAAATTTAGATGGTTTTGTATACTGTCCTGGGTCCATTAATTTGCGTCCCTTCAGGGGTTTAAAAACAGAGGCCTTTACCGCTGATTTTGAAATCAATGTAATCGGTGCAGTCAAAGCGTTAAAGTCTGTTTTGAATTTATTGAATGCGAGTACAAATGCTGCTGTTGTTTTTTATAGTACGGTTGCTGTGCAGACAGGAATGCCATTTCACAGTTCGGTTGCAGCTTCAAAAGGAGCTATCGAAGGATTGACAAGGTCCTTAGCTGCTGAATTTGCCCCTAAAATTAGGGTCAATGCGATTGCACCCTCATTGGTAGATACTCCTTTGGCTTCTAAATTTTTAAACAATGAGACCAAACTTGAGAAAGCAAACGAACGTCATCCGCTCGGTCGAGTTGGTACGGTTGAAGAAATGGCTAAGGCAACTGCTTATTTGTTAAGTGAGGATAGCAGTTGGATGACCGGAAGAATATTACAGTTAGATGGCGGAATAGGGAATTTAAAAACCTAAATCACTGATGGAAAAAATTACATTATTTTGGTTTAGAAGAGATTTGAGAATTGAAGATAATTGTGGATTTTACCATGCATTACAAGGTAAAAGTAAGGTGATTCCTATTTTTATTTTTGATGAAGACATACTCAAAAAACTGCCCAAGAAAGACGCTAGGGTAGAAATGATTTTATTAGCCTTGAGTACCATAGATGTTGCTATGAAGAGGAACCGATGTACAGTTGGAAAATATCATGGTACTCCTGAGGCTATTTTTTTAAAATTAATCAAGCAATGGAATGTTGATAAGGTCATTTGCAATGCAGATTATGAGCCTTATGCTACTGAAAGAGACGAAAAAATTAAAAAACTTTTAGTCAAGGCTGGAATTCAATTCGAAACGTATAAAGACCAAGTTATTTTTGAAAAGGATGAGGTCGTTAAGGGAGATGGAACTCCCTATAAAGTGTATACTCCTTTCTCGAGAAAATGGTTAGAAAAATTTGAGGAAAATTCACTCGGGTTGTATCCATCAGAAAATCACTTAGACCAATTAGATTCCAACATAGATGCACCTGACCTTACTCTTTCAGACTTAGGTTTTGAACCGAGTTCCACTGCTCAACCCCGATACCGACTTGATGACGCAATAATTGACGAATACGAGGCAACACGAAATTTTCCTTACCTAGACCAAACTTCACGTTTGGGAGCTCATTTGCGATTTGGAACAGTGAGTATCCGTAAATTAGTAAGCAAAGCCTCAAGCCGATCCAATAACACCTTCCTCAAAGAATTAATTTGGAGAGAATTTTTTATGCAGATTTTATGGCATTTCCCTCACACCCAACAGC
>JAURBX010000151.1 GCA_030828745.1 Flavobacteriaceae bacterium
ATGATTAACATTGATTCCTGAAAAACGCTTATTCTGTTGATTAAAGAACGAATTATTCTCTACGGAGATATCAATTGGAATATTTGAAGCTTTCAATCCCTCATCTAAAATTTTAACACGTCCAATTTCATAATTTACAGTATAATCTAAACCTTCTTGCAGTACCCTTCCTCCTGCTGTAACCCTGACCGAACCTCTTGGGACATTAAAAGCTCCAATATTAATTCCATCTCCACCTTCTGATTTATAACGTCCTTTTAATTGGAATTTGTTTTTTTCCGTAAACTCTAATGCTGCTGCTTTTGTGGAAGAATACATTTCCTTAAAAACATATTTTTTCTGGTTTTTATTAAATGTACTTTCAATGTCATAATCTTCTTTTGCAGATTCTGGATTGTCTAAAAGTTTAAACAAAAATTTCCCAAAGGGTTCTGCTTTAGGAAAAATAATCCGCCCATATCGTTGGTCAATTGTGATTCCAGGAATAAAATCAAAAAAACCATCTCCTTTAGGAACCAAATCTTGATACACATTTAACCGATCCAGATCCATGGTATTTAATAACACTTCTTGCTCTAAACTTTCAGGCCAAATGGAAGGATCAACGGGAGTCATGTAATTGATCGGAGAGGGATCTGTATAAAGAATACTTAACTTAAAGTCCTCTTCAGACAACTGAAAAGCGCCTGTATTATAAATATTTTTCATCATCAAATCCCAAACGGGTTGACGTACATCGGTCAAACTACTTTTAAGCATTTTGACAATTAAACTGTTCGTTTGAATGACAGGAGCTTGTTGGGATTGTTGGGGCGTATTTGATTGAATCAGTGAAGTTCCGGGTACATCTCCATTGGCAAATTCCCCTACTTGATAAACTTTCCCCAAATAGGTATATTGAAAGGCAACTCCTAAAATTTCATCGTTACTCAAACGTTGATTTAAAGAGATATAGCCCAATTGTGGATGAAAAGTGAATTCTTGACTGCTCAACTTTCTTGCGCTCTCCAAAACAGCGTAATCATAGCCCTCAGTTGTTTTGACGGATCCAAATCCATTTCTAACTGTTGCTATATCTCGAATGGCTTCAGTCAAAATCCCTCCAAAACCTATTTCATCAGGATCCAACCTGTTGATGGCATTACTCGGAGGAAATTCAGGATTGGATGATGTAAAAAAATCAGGAACATTCTGATCCATTCGTGTATTCTCTGGGTGTGCCTCACCTAAATCTTGAAGTGCGATAATGTTTCTAACATTATTGGTTTGATAGCCTCTATTGGTAACCCAAACTTCAATTCGAGTAATTTGAACAGGTGAATTAATGTAGGGATAGGTGTCTAAAAAAGCATCATAATTATCTCTAAAATATTGACTCAAAAAATAATGTCGATCTTCTTCATAATCTAAAGCAAATAGACTAAAATCTTCTAATTTCCCTCCCCCTTGGGAGGTGATATTTTGTGATTGAGAACGCTGTTCAGAGAAAATTCCAGAAATGGTGGTATTCCCAAATTTTAAATCTGCCCGAACCCCAAATAGACTTTGTGCCCCTTGAATTAGATTACTATTCAAAGGCATACTAATATTTCCTATATCTATATTTTGTAAAATTGCATCCTCAGTGACCTTTCCCTTTAAGTAATCCGAAACACGATTCCCTACTTGTTCTGTACTGTTTGGGAGTTGATTTATGTTATTTTTTAATTGATCTATTTTTTGACGCGCTTGATTGAGGGTGTTTTTAGCCTCAGAAACTTTACCTTGGATATCCTGTGCAGTAGATTTAACATTATCTATTTTCCCTTGAATGTCATTTATTCTAGAACCAATCTTTCCAGGGATCACGTCTTTTATATCAGATAATTGTGGAGGGTTGAATTGAATTTTAATTAGATTTTGAAAATCAAAAGTAGATTCCGTATCATAATTAGCGGTAATCTGAAGACGTTCTCCAATTTTTCCCAACAAACTCAAACTGATACGTTGATCAAAGTCAAAACCGGGTGATCTTCTGTTTACAGGGGAAGTAATCGGATTGTCATTTCTTTGATATCGATATCCTAAATCTATTCCTATAGAACCTTGAGGTGAAATATCAATTGCGTTACTTCCAAAAATAGATTGAAAGAATTTATTATTTACATACAATTCTGGTAGTAGATTTTTTTGGGTATCCTCTAGATTAGAACCACGCCCACTAAGGGCCTGTATTTTCTCTTGAAAATAATTTTGCATTTGTTCTTTCAGAACCAAAGCTTCGAATTCCTTTCTTGTAAGTATGAGGGGAATTCCAATAGGATACCCCCCTATTTCTTTAGAAAATATATATCGGTCTGATTCTGAATCATAAATATACTGGCTTGACACACTACTTGAGTCGGGTAGAGCAACTCCACCAATATCCGCTTTTTCTTGAGCAAAAACGACACCGCATGAAAATGCGATCCAAAATAAAATTAGGAGTAGTGTTTTGGGTAAATTATAAACTATATAAAATCGTTTATTTTCAATCAAAGGGGTTTAAAATTTATTTAGAGCGGCCTTTATCAGTTCTTCCAAAGAACTCTCTGGGGCACTCTGAATTATGTTATCAATTACTTTTTCAGATTGCTTTCTTGGATAACCAAGAACCTCTAATGCTGATAACGCTTCTTCTTTGATTGTATTGTTTGCAAATGATTGAATTTCTTCCCCTTCGAAGAGATTCATCATTTTATCTTTTAACTCTATTAACACACGTTGTGCTGTTTTTAAACCAATTCCTTTTACTGATTTAATTGTATTTAAATCTTCAGTAACGATAGCTCTTTGAATTTGCTGGGGTTCAAGGGAGGAAAGCATGGTTCTTGCAATACTTGCTCCGATACCTGAAACAGATATCAAAAGTCTAAAAACAGAACGTTCTATAGGAGTGAAAAAGCCAAATAAAGTATGTGAGTCTTCACGAATTTGAAGGTGGGTAAAGAGCTTTATATTTTCATCCTCTCCTAATTGTGAAAAAGTGTGTAAAGAAATATTAACTTCATAGCCTATTCCTTGACAATCAATTACAACATGCGTGGGCGATTTTTCAACTAATCTTCCTATTATCTGTGTAATCATGATCTTATTTATTTTTTGATTGTGCATCAATAACGGCTACAGCAGCCATATTGACTATTTCATCTACCGAAGCTCCCAATTGTAAAACGTGAATTGGCTCACTTAGACCCATCAAAATGGGACCAATAGAAAGCGCTTCGTTTAGCTCCTTCATCAACTTGTAAGTGATGTTGGCTGCATCAAGATTTGGAAAGACTAAAACATTAACCTTTTTATTCTTTAAGGAAGAGAAAGGAAAAACCTTATGGAGTAACTCTTTATTGAGTGCAAAATCAGATTGAATAGGACCATCTACAACCAAGTTGGGATTGCTTCTATGTAAAATTGAAACCGCTTCTGTCACTTTTTTAGCTTGACTGAAACGTGAAGATCCAAAATTTGAAAAAGACAAAAGAGCAATAATCGGTTCTATTCCGAAAAGACCAGCCATATGCCCTGTCATTTGGGC
>JAURBX010000022.1 GCA_030828745.1 Flavobacteriaceae bacterium
CCAAGAGCAGAACACAATTCAACTCGATTAGCACCTGCTGCTGCTGCATTTTTAATCGAATTTAGAGCGGTAACACAAACTTCTACTAACATATTTTTTATTTTAAAACTTAAACAAAATTAGAATAAGCCCTTTAATGTCCAATTAATGAAATACTTATTTAAATATAAAATAAAATGTTGTTATCTTGGGTGCTTAATGAAGAGAAAAACTTTCATACAACGAGGTTCATTATTAGCGGGAGGAATACTTGTATCACCAGCACTTCTTGACAAAAAAAAGAACAGCACTACAATTAAAATTGATACTCAATCCACTCCCTATGCTATTAGCACTTGGGACGTTCCAACGGCCAACAAAATAGCAGGTGCGGCTTTAGATCGTGGAATCAATGCCTTGGAAGCTGCTGTTTCAGGAGCTGCTTTTGAAGAATCTAATCTTCTTAACACCACCGTAGGTAATGGAGGTGCACCTGACCGGGATGGCGAGGTTACTCTAGATGCATGTGTCATGAACCATAAAGGAGATTGTGGTGCAGTTTTAGCCGTTCAAAACATCACCCATGTTGCCGCTTTGGCCAAAGACGTAATGGAGAAAACGCCTCATGTAATTTTGGCAGGTGAAGGAGCTAAGAAATTTGCCCTAAGTCAAGGGTACATTCCTGAAAACCTTTTAACACCTGAAAGCAAAAAGGCTTGGGAAAAATGGCTAGAAAAAGGAAATTATAAACCTGAAATTAATGTTGAAAATCACGACACCATTGGAATGTTATGTTGTGATCAAAACGGAAACCTTTCTGGGGTATGCACCACCAGTGGACTGGCCTATAAAATGAAAGGTCGTGTGGGAGACTCTCCAATTATTGGATCGGGTCTTTTTATTGATAACAACATCGGTGGAGCTGTTGCAACCGGTTTAGGCGAAGAAGTCATTAAAACCGTTGGAAGTTTTCTTATTGTGGAACTCATGAGACAAGGTAAATCTCCACAAGAAGCCTGTGAGGAAGCCATTGGGAGAATTATAGAAAAACAAAAAGGCAAACCCGATTTTCAGGTAGCCTACATTGCTACAAATAAAAAAGGTGAAATTGGATCTTACAGTATCCATCAAGGTTTCTCCTATAGTTTTTACAAAAAAAACATGAATCAAAATATTATTTCAAAATCAATTTATTAAAACTATTCTATGCAAATTATTGAAAACGAAAAGAAATACGATGTCGTAATTGTTGGATCAGGAGCTGGAGGTGGAATGGCAACGAAAGTTCTTGCCGACTCTGGGCTAAAAGTTGCTGTCATCGAAGCAGGACCTTTTTTTGATCCCGCGAATCCTGCTCAGCAAACACAACTTAAATGGCCTCACGAATCACCCAGAAGAGGAGCAGGTACTACACGCGCATTCGGAGAATTTGACATGGCCTTAGGGGGTTGGGAAATTGAAGGAGAGCCTTACAATCAGATAGGAGATTCTAAATTCGATTGGTTTCGCTCTCGTATGTTAGGGGGAAGAACAAACCACTGGGGAAGAATTTCTCTACGCTTTGGACCTCGAGACTTTAAAGGGAAAGATCGTGATGGTCTTGGTGAAAACTGGCCCATTGGTTATGAAGATATCAAACCTTATTACGATAAGGTGGACAAACTCATTGGAGTTTTTGGGAGTAAAGAAGGAATGCATAATGAACCTGATGGATATTTTTTACCCGCACCCAAACCCAGACTTCATGAATTATATTATAAAAAAGGAGCAGAAAAAGCGGGGGTTAAAGTAATGCCCTCAAGATTATCCATTTTAACCAAGAGAATCAACAATGAACGAGGAATTTGCTTTTACTGCAGCCAATGTAGCCGTTCATGTTCAGTTTATGGTGATTTTTCTGCTGGTTCTTGTTTAATTTTTCCTGCTCAAAAATCAGGTGGTCAAGTAGACCTTTATGTAAACAGTATGGTACGCGAAGTAACTACCAACGACGAAGGAAAAGCGACTGGCGTTTTATACATCGATAAAGAAGATCGAAAAGAATATCGTGTTTCAGGAAAAGTAGTTGTACTGGCAGCTTCAGCTTGTAGTACAGCCCGAATTTTATTGAATTCTAAAAGTCCTCAACACCCCAATGGATTGGGGAATAGTAGCAATATGGTTGGGAAATATGTTCACGATTCCACTGGAAGTGACCGCATGGCTTTTGTTCCAGACATGATGAATAGAAAACGCTATAACGAAGATGGTGTTGGAGGAATGCACTTATATTCTCCTTGGTGGCTAGATAATAAAAAATTAGACTTCCCTAGAGGCTATCATATTGAGGTTTGGGGAGGTCTTGGAATGCCGAGTTACGGTTCCGGATTTGACCCCAATAGCTTAAATAAATATTTAGGACTCAAAGTTGGAGGCTATGGAAACGGACTTAGAGAAGATGTTAAAAAATTCTACGGATCTGTAATGGGAATGTCTGGCCGTGGTGAATCAATAGCGAGCATTGACAACTATTGTGAGATAGATCCTACAACGGTTGATGAGTTTGGAATTCCAGTTTTACGCTTCAACTACAGTTGGTCAGATTATGAAAGAAAACAAGCCAGACACATGCATGAAACTTTTGAAGAAATCATCCATAATATGGGTGGAGTTGTTTTAGGCGATAAACCTGGAAAAGATAAGGATTATGGGTTGCTGAATCCAGGAAGGATTATTCATGAAGTTGGAACAACAAGAATGGGGAGCGATCCTAAAAAATCTGTTGTGAATGAATTTGAACAACTACATGACGTAGATAATGTTTTTGTAGTCGATGCAGGACCCTTTGTTTCCCAAGCAGATAAAAATCCAACATGGACAATTCTAGCACTGTCTTGGAGAACTTCAGATTTTATTATTGAACAATTAAAAAAACAAAACATTTAGTTATGAATAGAAGAGATAGTATACGATCCTTATTTTTAGGTAGTATGGCCGGAGGATTAGCCCTTGAAAGCTGTGTTAGCGCTCCAGAAGAAGTCATCAATGAAAAAATATGGCAATACCAATATGGAAGAACTCCCAAAGAAGCTGCAAGAGATGAAGCGCTTTTAAGGCAACAATATTTTGAAAACACGGAATTGAATACGATTACTCGTCTAGCCAACCTTATCCTTCCTCCTACTCCAGAAGGTACTATTGAAGAGGCTGGAGTACCCGCATTCATTGAATTTATGGCAAAAGATTTTCCAGGACTTCAAACCCCCATTCGAGGAGGATTAATGTGGCTAGACAGTTATTCTAACAAAACTTTTGGTACAGATTTTATTCATAGCACTGAAGATCAACAACACCAAGTTTTAGATCAAATTGCTTTTCCAGACCCAAATGCAAGCGATCAAAAACAAGAAGTTCAATTCTTCTCCTTAATGCGTAATTTAATCATGACTGGCTATTTCACCTCAGCAGTAGGAATCAAAGAATTGGGATATAAAGGAAACCAACCCAACGTGTGGGACGGAGTTCCAGATGATGTGCTTAAAGATCACGGAATGTCTTATGATGCATCATGGATGCCCAAGTTTGTTGACCAATCCAAAAGAAATGATCAAGCCGTATGGGATGATGAAGGGAATTTAATTTCTTAAAACAATTCCCTAATATTTGAAAAAACTCAACATGAACAAATTTATACTTGCTATCGATGCTGGCACAACTAGTTCCAGAGCCATTATCTTTGATGAAAAGGGTGCTACAATTGGGGTTGCTCAACATGAATTTACTCAACATTTTCCAAAAGAAAGTTGGGTAGAGCATGATGCCACAGAAATATGGGATACCCAATTGTTAGCCATTAGAGAGGTTTTGAAAAATACAAATACAAAAGCTTCTCAAATTCAGGCAATGGGGATAACAAACCAAAGAGAAACCACGGTGCTTTGGGATAGAAAAACGGGAAAACCTGTTCATAATGCAATCGTCTGGCAAGATAGACGAACCTCTTCAATTTGTGAGGCATTATCAAAAAAGGGGAAAGCTGAATTATTTTATAAAAAAACAGGACTCTTACTTGATGCCTATTTTTCTGGAACAAAAATTAAATGGATTTTAGATCAAGATCCAGAAGTAAGAAGAAAAGCAGAAAGGGGTGAACTCGCATTTGGCACAATTGACAGTTGGCTAATTTGGAATTTAACCGATGGAAAAGTTCATGTAACCGATGTTACTAATGCAAGTAGAACCCTCTTGTACAACATCCATACTTTAGAGTGGGACAAAGAACTTTTAGACACCCTTGAAGTTCCTGAATCACTCTTACCCAAAGTAGTATCCTCCTCAGAGGTTGTCGGAGAAAGTTATCAAGGTCTTTTTGATCATGAAATTTCGATTGCAGGAATCGCTGGAGATCAACAAGCAGCACTTTTTGGTCAAATGTGCCTCAATCCGGGTGAGGTCAAAAACACTTATGGTACAGGGTGTTTCTGTATCATGAATACCGGAGAAACTCCAGTAATTTCTAAAAACAGAATGTTGACCACTATTGGTTATCAAATCAATGGTAAAGTCACCTATGCCCTGGAAGGAAGTGTTTTTGTTGCGGGAGCAGTGGTACAATGGTTACGGGATCAGCTGGGGATTATAAATTCAGCTTCAGAAATCGAAACATTAGCAAAAACAGTAGAAAATAATGGAGGGATAACATTTATTCCTGCACTTTCTGGTCTGGGTGCTCCCTATTGGGACCCTCACGCTACTGGATCTATTTTGGGGATCACAAGAGGAACTCAAAAAGGTCACATAGCAAGAGCAGCGCTTGAAGCAATTGCAATGCGTACACGGGAAATCGTTATCGAAATGCAGAAGGATGCAAATACCACATTTAAAACGTTAAAAGTGGATGGAGGAGGAAGTACAAATGATTTGTTAATGCAAATTCAATCTGACTTACTTCAAGTAGAAGTAATTAGACCCCAAACAACAGAAACCACAGCCCTAGGAGCAGCCTTTTTTGCAGGTTTAGCAACCGACTTTTGGCCTTCAATTGAAAGCTTATCCTCCATTTGGAAAGTTGATAGAAAATTCACCCCCCAACAAGGAAGTCAAAATGAAAATATAATTGATACTTGGCAAGAAAAAATTAGTCAAGTAACCAACACATAAAGCATGAATAGAAATGAAAACATTCATCAACTTGATATTGTTGATGAATGGGATGTTATTATTATTGGAGGGGGAGCCTCTGGTCTTGGAATTGCAGTAGATGCATCTAATCGTGGATATAAAACACTTCTTTTAGAAAGAAATGATTTTGCTAAAGGAACCTCTTCCAGAAGCACTAAGTTAGTTCATGGTGGTGTACGATATTTACAAAACGGTGACATCTCTCTTGTAATTGAAGCTCTTAAAGAGCGCGGCATCATGCGAAAAAATGCACCTCATTTAGTTCGAGAATTAAGCTTTGTAATCCCTTCTTATGATTGGTGGAATAGCCCGTTTTATGGATTAGGACTTAAGGTTTACGACATGATGGCTGGAAAACTTGGATTAGGTCCTTCCACAATTTTAGATCGTAAAGAAACCTTAGCATTAATTCCAAATGTAAATCAAGAAGGACTAAAAGGAGGAGTAATTTATCATGATGGACAATTTGACGATGCACGAATGGCTATCAGTTTGGCATTGACCGCAAATCAAGAAGGAGCGTGTTTGATTAATTATATTAACGTTGAGGGAATAATAAAGGAAAATGATCTTATTACTGGAGTAAAGGTAGAGGATCAAATAAGCAAGAAAAAGAAAACCATAAAAGGAAAAGTTGTGGTTAATGCTACAGGAGTTTTTTCAGATGAAATTATTGCATTAGATCAACCTGATGCAAAACGGATGATTCGTCCTTCCCAAGGAGTACATTTGGTAATTGAAAAATCTTTTTTAAAAGGTGAACATGCTATCATGGTTCCACAAACCACTGACGGAAGAGTCCTCTTTGCCGTTCCATGGAATGACTATGTTGTTGTTGGAACTACAGACACACCCATTGATGAAACACTAGAAGAACCAATAGCTCTGGAAAGTGAAATTAAATTCATTCTACAGAATGCTGGAGCTTACATGACAAAAAAGCCAACACAAAAAGATGTTAAAAGTGTTTTTGTGGGATTACGTCCATTAGCCGCTACAGAGGATAATAGCGAAAGTACGAAAGAAGTATCCAGGCATCATAAAATCACGGTAAGCACAAGTGGTTTGATCAGCGTTTTAGGAGGGAAATGGACGACTTATCGAAAAATTGCGGAGGACACTGTGAATACCTTACAAGCAGTGGGAGGTTTACCTGAAAGACAATGTAACACTAGAACATTACCGATTTTCGGTTATGAACCCCACTCGAACTGGGAGGATCCGATGCATTATTATGGTACTGAATCAAAAAAGATAAAAGCATTAGACACTAAAACAGGAACAACTTCTTTGTCAAAAAAAATTTTTATTACCGAAAATCAAATTATTTGGGCCGTACAGGAAGAAATGGCTATTAACTTAGAGGATATCCTTGCACGAAGAACACGTTGTTTGTTTTTAGATGCATTTGAAACTGAAAAAATAGCCCCTCAAGTAGCTTCTATAGTTGCTAAAAAATTTGGACATAATGAGTCATGGATAAAAAACGAACTTGAAAAATTCAATACTTTAGTTAAAAAATATCAATTATGATTATGAATCCATACATTTCCGAATTCATTGGAACCGCAATTATACTTCTTTTTGGTGTAGGAGTAAATGCCAACGTAAGTTTAAAGAAAACACTTGTTGAAGACAAAAGCCCCTGGGTTTTAATATCAAGCGCCTGGGGATTTGCAGTTTTTGTTGCTGTTTTTGTAACCGCACAATCTAGTGGAGCACATCTTAATCCTGCGGTTACATTAGGACTTGCTGTGGCAGGGAAATTTTCTTGGTCACTTGTACCTTATTACTTTATTTCACAAATTCTAGGAGCAATGTTTGGTGGATGGCTAGCCTATTTAACTTATATTGATCATTACCGTTTGGCTGAGGATGAAAATACCGTAAGAGGTACTTTTTGTACGGGTCCAGCCATTAGAAACATTAAAAACAATCTATTTAGTGAAGGCATCGGAACGTTCATGCTTGTTTTTGGAGCCCTATTTATTGTGGGACCTAATATAGAAATAAGCGGTACAGAAGTACAAAATTTTGGACTAGGAGCTTTGGATGCACTCCCGATAGGAATTGTTGTTTGGGTTATCGGTATAGCCCTTGGGGGAACTACAGGGTACGCCATCAATCCAGCTAGAGATTTTGGACCCCGTTTGATGTATCAGTTGCTTCCAAGAAAAAATAAAAATGCAGATTGGTCCTATAGCTGGGTACCTGTTATTGGACCTCTACTGGGAGGAGCAATTGCAGGATTGACTTACATTCTAATAGTGGTATAAAAAACAATTTATTTCGCAACATTTATCGATCGAGTCTCTCTAATCACTGTCACCTTTACCTGACCTGGATACGTCATATCCGTTTGTATTTTTTGTGAAATCTCAAAAGATAGTCGTGCAGCATGATCATCTGAAACACGTTCGCTCTCAACAAAGACACGTAATTCACGCCCTGCTTGAATGGCATAGGCTTTATTGACTCCATTGAAATCGTAAGCGATTTTTTCAAGATCCTTTAGACGTTGAACATAACTGTCTAAAACTTGGCGCCTTGCACCCGGACGGGCGCCAGAAATAGCATCACAAACCTGTATAATGGGTGACAATAAAGAAGTCATTTCAATTTCATCGTGGTGTGCACCAATAGCATTACATACATCTGGCTTTTCACCATATTTTTCTGCCCATTCCATCCCCAATAGTGCGTGAGGGGTCTCTACTTCTTCCTCTGGCACCTTTCCTATATCGTGTAATAATCCTGCACGTTTAGCAAGTTTGGGATTTAATCCTAACTCAGAAGCCATCACACCGCATAACTTTGCCACCTCTCTAGAATGCTGCAAAAGATTCTGGCCATAGGAAGAACGATACTTCATACGCCCAACGACTTTAACCAATTCAGGGTGCAAACCATGGATTCCCAATTCTATAATTGTTCGCTTACCTACTTCAATGATTTCGTTTTCAACTTGCTTTCGTGTCTTATTAACCACTTCTTCAATCCTTGCTGGGTGAATTCTTCCATCACTTACCAGACGATGCATTGCTAAACGAGCAATTTCTCTTCGCACTGGATCGAAGCAAGAAAGAATAATGGCTTCGGGTGTATCATCAACAATTATCTCCACCCCAGTTTCAGCTTCAAGAACACGAATATTTCGCCCTTCTCTCCCAATAATTCGCCCTTTAACATCATCTGAATCCAGATTAAAAATGGAAACACAATTGTCTATAGCCTCCTCGGTTCCTATTCTCTGAATGGTATTAATCACAATTTTTTTAGCATCCTGTTGCGCGGTTAATTTGGCTTCCTCAATGCTATTTTGAATATACCCCATGGCATCAACTCGAGCTTTATCCTTGAGGCTTTCCATTAGTTCACTTTTGGCTTCCTCAGCGGAAAGATTGGAGATTTCTTGTAATTTTTCAATTTGAACTTTTAACTTGGCTTCCAATTTTTCCTCTTTACTTTCAATCTTAGTAAGCTTTTGAGTTAAGACTTCCTCCTTGCGTTCTAGGGTCCTCTTAAAATCAGTATTTGTCTTATACTCTTTTTGTACTTTATTCTCTTTTTCTCGCAATTGATTCTCAGCCACAACTATTTTTTGCTCTCTATTGCTAACCTCATGCTCGTGATTTAGCTTAAGCTCAATAAAATGTTCTTTTGCCTGAAGCATTTTTTCTTTCTTCATTGCTTCCGCTTCTAGCGTGCTTTTCCGTAGAATGTCTTTTGCCTCTTTATTGGCATCAGCCATCCTTTCTTTATTTTTTCCTCTACCCAACAAACCCCCTAGAAAAACTCCAATAAGAAGTGCCCCTAAACCCATTGCGATATATAAAATGATTGAATCCATTATTATTTTTAAAAAATTAAAAAAAAGCCCATATTAGCTTGCTTTTTGTATAAACTCCTAAAAATCAAGTTTGAGGCTACATCACTGGTCAAGGATCTGCTCAAGGCAGCTTGCTTTTGCAATGAAAACTCACCTCTCTGAATTAAAAGCTCGTTGAGTTTATCAAAAAAATACTAATACAGGCAGTGTTGTATTATTTTTATTAGAACTTAATATGCAGCTAAATGAACTTCTATCATATCAATTAACTCCTTTACCTTTACCTTTTCATGATCATCATCATTTTGTGGAGTCTCAGTCGCTTTCAATTGTTCCAATTGAGCTGCATACTGAAGGGCACACATGGCAAGAACATCTTGCTTGTCTCTAACAGCATAATTTTTTTCAAGTTGTAGAATCGTTGTTTCTATCTTCTTTGCGGATGCTCTTAACGATTCTTCTTGCTCTGGGGCAACAGATAATGGATAAACTCTATTTGCTATGGTAAGCTTTATTTTTAATAGGTCACTCATACAATCAATTCATTTCTGACACCTGTTGAATACAATTTTCAACTTCTTTAATCAAACTATTTATTTTACTTTTCGTTTCTTGTGTTCCTTCATTACTGCCGAGTAAATTATTTGCAACTTTTAATGATTTATTCTCTTCTAGAACGGAGGTTAACTTTTCGTCCAATTCAACATTTTTTGCTTTCAAGTATTCATTTTCTTCTTGAAAACGTGCTAAATTTAAATGATTACCCTTAAGTTTATTGAGAAGCTCAATAATTTTCTGCTCCAAAAAAGCCAACGATAATCTCTCTTTTTCCACCATAAAAGAAGTAATAACTTACTACAATGACAAAGTTATTCAATCTTTTCATAAAAGTATCGCATGCCTCAAGAGTTTTAAAAATTTTAACAAAACATATTTAATTTTTTTAAAAAATACTTTACAAAAAAATTGATTCTTTATCTTGCAATCAAATCAAATGACACTTTCTTAATTATCAAATCTTATAAATTACCCTTTGTTTTTTTATTTCTCCAGAGTCTCATTGTATTGGCTCAAGAGAAAAATAATTGGATTACTCCTCTAGAGATTCCCATTCAGCTTTCGGGTACGTTTGGTGAATTGCGAAATAATCATTTTCATGCAGGTTTGGATATAAGAACCCAAGGAAGGCAGGGATTAAAAGTAAAGAGTGTTCAATCAGGCTATATAAATCGAATTAGGGTGAGTACTGGGGGCTATGGAAAAGCGCTTTACATTCAGCATTTTGACGGAACGACTTCGGTTTATGCCCATCTCAAAAAATTTGCTCCTAAAATTGAAGCCTATCTGAAGGAGAAACAATACAAGAAAGAGTCCTTCACCATACAGCTTTTTCCAAAAGAAAAGGAATTGAAAGTGGATTTGGGTGAACTCATTGGATATTCAGGAAACACAGGAGGTTCCAGTGGTCCACATCTACATTTTGAAATTAGAGACTCCAGAGACCAAAGCCCCATAAATCCAATGCAATTTCCACTAAAAATTGACGATACACAACGCCCACAAATTCAAAATTTCTATCTCTATTCTGGTAAAGATACCTTTCTGTCTAAACAAGAATACCCACTAATTAGAAAAAATGATAGCGTCTATACTACTGCTGCCATAAAGATTGGAGGGCACGTACAAGTAGGACTTCGCCTTTTTGATAGACAAAACCTCTCCTATAATAAAAATGGAATCTATAGCGCTTCGCTTCGACTTAATGGAAAAGAAGAATTTGCCTACTCGATGGATCGGATATCATTTGATGATTCAAAAAGTATCAACTTAATTATTGATTATAAAAATCTGAAACAAAATCGGAATCGAATACAACGTTTCGCTTCTCATCCCAAAGCTCAATTTAGTTTTTCAGAACAATCTCCTGCTGAAGGAACTATGCATTTATCCCCCAATAAATCCTATCAGCTTCTCATTGAGGTGAGTGATTACAATGGTAATTCAAGTTATATCGAAGCATATATGACAGGAGAAGAAGCTCCTCAAAAAGAAGTCGAATTGCAAGCCAATCTTCTAGACCCAATTAAAGATTATTTATTTGACTTTGATACTACTTCAGTTTATTTTCCAAAAGATTCCTTTTTTCAAAAAGCTGCAATTCATGTTGAACAAAAAGGAGACACACTAAGGGTAGGACAAGACCTTGTTCCATTGAAAAAACCCTTTGAAATTAATTTTAATATCCCAGAAATGGATAGCCTACAAAAAACACAGTCTTTCATTAGTAAAATTGCTAAGAATAGAAAGCCCTCGTTTTTGAGTACAAAAAAAGAGGGTGATAAATGGTTAGGAAAATCAAAAACACTGGGTGAATTTATCATTAGTAGAGACTCTGTGGCTCCTAAAATTGTTCCTTTAAATTTTAAACAAAAGCAATGGCTTTCTAATTACAGCTTTTTGAAGTTTAAAATTACGGACGATTATACTGGGATCAAATCTTATCGAGGGGAAATTAATGGGAAATGGATTTTATTAGAATACGAACCTAAAAACAATACTTTGATTTTTGATTTTGACGACCTTAAATTCGAGCAGACGCTACATAAACTAATCATAGAAGCAGAGGACTTTGTTGGAAACAAAACGATCTTTTCAATTGATTTTTATCGAAAATAAAAAAGGATAGATCCTTAAATCAGAAATTCTTTTAAAACCTCAATTAAATAATCAACTTCTTCTTTAGTATTAAAAATTGAAAACGAAAACCGCAGCGAAGGCCAGTCTGTTGCTGGTGCTTCTTGAATAGCATTTAATACATGTGACCCTGAATTACTTCCAGATTGACATGCACTTCCTTTGGAGCAAGCAATTCCTTTTAAATCAAGATGAAAATTAAGCAATAAGGCTTTATCTGCTGGAATGGGGAGTGCAACATTAACGAGGGTATAAGTACTTTTATTTTCTGTTTCAGAAAGGCCATTAAAAAACACCTCTGGAAAAAGCTTCTTCAATTCTTTGATGAAATATGATTTCAGTGCAATCACTTGAGCTTTCTCTTCTTCTAAATTTGAATAGGCTAATTCAAGTGCTTTTTGCATCCCGACTATATTGTGCACTGACTCTGTTCCAGCGCGCAATCCTCGTTCTTGAGACCCACCATGAATAAAAGGCTGAAGACCTGAGTTTTTTCTAACAAAAGAAAACCCTACACCCTTTGGACCGTGAAATTTATGTGCAGCTGCCGAAAGAAAATCCACAGGAAGTTGTTCCAAGTCAAAAGTAAAATGTCCTACCCCTTGAACAGCATCGGTATGAAACAAAGCGTTATTGTCTTGACACAATTTTCCAACCACATTTAAATCTAAGATATTCCCTATTTCATTATTGACATGCATCAAGGAAACCAACTTTCTAGAATCGTCAGACTGTAATAAAACTTTTAAATGATCGAGATCTACGGAGCCGTCTTTTGTCACATCAACATACAAGGTTCTTATACCATTATTTATTTTCAGTGCCTCCATTGCATGAAGGATTGCATGATGCTCAATCTTTGATGAAATGATGGTTCTAACGCCTAAATCCTTTACCGCACAATGCAAAATCATATTGTCAGACTCCGTTCCCCCAGAAGTGAAAATGATTTCTTGCGGAGCTGCATTCAGTAGTTTGGCAATTCCCTTTCGAGCTGTTTCAAGATTTGTTTTAGCCGTTCTTCCAAAAGCATGAACGGAAGAAGGATTCCCAAAACAATCGCCCATTACTTTAGAAATGACATGGATTACTTCTTTTCTTAGAGGTGTAGTTGCAGCATTGTCAAAATATACATTCATAGAAAAGCTCTTTAAAAAACTTAAACTTCAAAAGTCCTTAAGGTAGATGTAATGATATCAATGCAATCTTGAAGCTGCACTTCTGTCATCACTAAGGGAGGTGCAAATCGAATAATATTGCCGTGCGTTGGCTTGGCTAAAAGACCGTTTTCTTTTAACTTCATGCAGATATTCCAGGCGGTTTTACTTTCTTCAGTATCGTTAATGACAATTGCGTTTAAAAGTCCTTTACCCCTGACTTTAGTTACTATGGTACTTGTTTTGATATAATCCTGTAAAGCTGCTCTAAAAAGTTTTCCTAAATGCCGTGCATTTTGAGTTAATTTTTCATCACGAATTACTTCTAATGCTTCCATTGCAATAGTACATGCCATCGGATTTCCTCCAAAAGTGCTTCCATGCTGACCCGGTTGGATTACATCCATGATAGAACTGTCACATAGAACTGCTGAAACAGGGTAAGTCCCACCACTAATTGCTTTCCCTAGGATGAGAATATCAGGTCGTGTGTAGGTTGCTGCTTGACGCTCGCAATGTCCCTTGCAGCTACAGTTTCCGCAACTGGCCAACAAAGACCCTGTTCTACCAATACCTGTTTGAATTTCATCTGCGATCAGTAATACATTATATTCAGAACAAAGGGATCGAGCTTTGGAAAGAAAATCTTCATCAGGAGTAAAAACTCCTGCTTCCCCTTGAATAGGTTCAACTAAAAAACCAGCAATATTAGGATGTGTTTCCAAAATTGCCTCAAGAGCTTCTGTATCATTGTAAGGAATAGTTATAAATCCTGAAGCATGCGGTCCGAAGTTATTTTTTGATCCTGGATCACTAGAAAAAGAAATGATTGTAGAGGTTCGTCCATGAAAATTCTGAGAACATACAATAATCTCTGCTTTATTCTCAGGGATATTTTTTTGAGTATAACCCCATTTTCGAGTGATTTTTATCGCGGCCTCCACAGCCTCAGCACCCGTATTGGAGGGGAGTATTCTTTCAAAATTGAAATAGTCTGTCATATACTCCATGTACTTTCCCAATTTATTGTTGTGAAAGGCTCTAGAAGTGAGTGTCAAAACTTCCGCTTGCTTTTGTAATGCATTAACAATCCTGGGATGACAATGCCCCTGATTCACAGCTGAATAAGCCGAAAGAAAATCAAAATATTTTTCCCCGTCAACATCCCATAAATAAACCCCCTCTCCTCTTTCCAGAACCGCGGGAATAGGATGATAATCGTGCGCACCATGCGCATGTTCTAGGTCAATTAACTGTTGTGAATGAGCTAAAGTTTCCATATTCTAATCTTTATTTGAGACCGTATTTTAAAAAAACAAAATCGTTTTTTCAAAAATACTAAATATAGCTTCCAAAAACCTAAAAGAAATGACGATTTATTTTAGTAAGCCCTTTACATTTGCAGCATGTCAAGAAAAAAAATAGATCGTATAGAAACAGGATTACAAATTGTCGATATCAACGCCAAAGGAATGGGGGTTGCAAAAAATGATGAAGGCGTAGTTTACTTTATAAAGGGGGTGATCCCTGGGGATGTCGTTGATGTTCAGGCATACAAAAAAGGAAGAAGATATTTTGAGGCAAAGCCTATTAAATGGATCGAAAAATCGACTCATAGTTCAATTCCACCCTGTCAACATTTTGGCGTATGTGGAGGCTGCAAATTACAACATTTAGCTTATGAGGGGCAATTAGAATATAAAGAAAAAGGAGTGCTTCATAATTTAAATCATATTGGAAAAATTGATGTCGAAACAGTCTTACCTATTGCTCGTGTTGAAAATCCTTATTATTATCGCAATAAAATGGAGTTTTCGTTTTCCAACAAACGCTGGTTAACTACTGAAGAAATTTCAGGTGGAGAGGAAATCGAACGAAATGGTCTAGGCTTTCACAAACCTGGAATGTGGGACAAAGTGGTGGATGTAGAACACTGTCATTTACAAGCGGAACCTTCCAATGAAATAAGAAATGCCATTAAAGCTTTTGCGATTCAGGAACAACTTGATTTTTTTGACACCCGAGAACAGCAAGGTTTTTTGAGAACCCTAATGATTCGAAATACATTGGCTGGAGAGGTCATGGTTTTGATTCAATTTTTTAAAGAAGAGGTAGAAAAAAGAGAATTACTTCTAAACTTTTTGAGAGAACAATTTCCACAGATCACCTCCTTGCTATATTGTATCAATGGGAAAGGAAATGATAGTTTATATGATCAAAACATTATTTGTTATCACGGGCAAGATTTCATCACAGAACATTTGGACGACCTCCAATTTAAAATAACAGCAAAGTCCTTCTACCAAACCAATCCAAAACAAGCTAAAGTACTTTATGCAATTGGACAAGAATTTGCCGCGCTTAAAGGAAATGAAATCGTTTATGACTTGTATACAGGAACAGGAACCATTGCTTTATCTTTAGCTAAACAATGTGCTAAAGTTATTGGTGTTGAATCCGTTCCTGAAGCAATAGAAGCGGCTAACGAAAATGCTCAATTCAATGCAATTGAAAACGCCTTTTTTGAAGTCGGTGACATGAAAGACTGCTTTAATGATGCCTTTATTCAAAGACATGGTAAAGCAGATGTAGTCATTACTGATCCACCAAGAAATGGCATGCACCCTGAAGTAGTAAAGCAATTGTTGAAATTAGCTCCTCTACGTATTGTATACATCAGTTGCAACAGTTCAACGCAGGCACGTGATTTAGAAATGATGAAAGGAATGTATTCCGTAGTAAAAAGTCAAGCGGTAGATATGTTCCCACAAACTCACCATGTAGAAAATGTTGTACTTTTACAACGCAATGAAATTACATGAGTAAAACCGCTTTTAAATACTGTCTCTTTACCCTTTTCTCTTCCCTGATATTGAGTTGTGAGAAAGATGACATTTGCATTCAAGAGGTGGCTGAAACTCCTGATTTGATTCTTTTAATGTTGGATTCTACTAATGAAAATCAAAGAAGAAGTCCATCAGGATTTAACATCAGAGCCATTGGTGCTGAAAATGAGCTTGTTCAATCTAGTGGAGATTCACTTGCACTCCCCTTAAACACTCAAGAAAAAGTTACCCAATTTGAATTCATTTTAAATGAAGGTAGTGAAGATGAAAACATTGACACTTTACAAATCAATTATACAAGAGTCGATCAATTTATCAACAGAGCTTGTGGCTATAGAGCCAATTTCATTCTAAAAGAACCTGCATTTACACTCCTAAATCCTGGTAACGATTGGGTGAAGGGATTTATCATTTTAAAAGACACCATTACAGATGAAAAAGCTGCACACTTGGGTATTTTGTATTAGTTTCTTGAGTTTTGGGTTCTTGGGTTTTGCTCAAAAAAACCAAACAGATGACACTCAAACGGAAGAAGTTCTTGATAGTCTTCAAGCGAAAGAAAAGACCCCTTTGAGTCTTCGTTTCGGTGTTGATTTATATCGAATTACAAGATCTCAATTTTCAGATGAGTACAATGGGATTGAGCTGGTTGGAGATTTAAGGATTAGAACAAAGCTATTTCTTGCCTTAGAATTAGGGAATGAAAAAACAACAAAACAATCTGAACAAGTCAATTTTACAACCAAGGGAAGTTATTATAAGATAGGGATCGACTACAATATGTATGAAAATTGGCAAGGAATGAACAACAATGTACATCTAGGATTTCGAATCGCATCAAGTAATCACAGTCATTTCTTAAATTCTTACACTCTTCTAGATAGAACTCCTTTTTGGCCTAATTTCGATCAAGTAATTGATATGGGATTCGCAACGGGAGAACGACCTAACCTCAATGCTCAATGGTTTGAAGTGGTGGCTGGATTTAAAGTGCAAATTTTAAATAATATATACTTAGGGCTAAGCTTGAGACTGAATCGATTGCTCAATTACACCAAGCCAGAAAATTTTGACACTATTTTTATTCCAGGGTTTAATCAAAAAACAGATGAAAATAAATTTGGAGCAACATTCAATTATACCCTGAGTTACAACATCCCATTTGCTAGCAAAAAAAAATAAGCTAGTCGTCTTTTAGTTTGTGAATTCTTTTCGTTCCCTCATAGATTGGATAAAGCAACAATCGAGACTCTAACTTTCCATTAAATAATTTAATTTTTCGACTGGGACGCAAGCCAACAAACTTAAGAGCCTCCATATTAGAACTAATCATCCAAGCCTGTGTATTAGGAAAACTTTGCTTGAAAGCGTCACCAATTCCTTGATACAGCATATTCATGTCGCCTTCCAATCGTTCTCCATATGGGGGGTTAGTGAGCAAGTGTAAAGGACCTTTCGTTTCCTTTTCAACTTGAAAAAAATCTTTTTTCTCAATAGAGATGAAATCACTCAAATTTGCATTTTCAACATTTTGCAGGGCTTTTTCAACCGCTGAGGGTGCCTTATCAGAACCTTTTATTTGAATATTGGGGTTGGTAATTTTCTTTAACTGGCTGTTTTTAATGGTTTCGAATAAAACTTCATCCCAATCCTTCCATTTTTCAAAAGCAAAAGATTTTCGATTAATATTTACCGGAATATTACAAGCAAAAAGTGCTGCTTCAATGACTATAGTTCCACTCCCACACATAGGATCAAAGAAATCCGTATTTCCTTGCCAGCCCGAAAGCTGAATTAAGCCCGCAGCAAGCACTTCATTAAGCGGTGCAATATTGGTTGCCGTTCTATAACCACGCTGATGCAATGAAACTCCCGAACTATCCAATGAAATAGTACACTGGTCATTTTGAATATGTAAATTGATTCGTAAATCAGGACGATTCATTTCTACACTCGGTCGTGCCTCAAATTGATCTCTAAATTGATCAACTAATCCATCTTTTGCTTTTTGTGATGCATATTGCGAGTGTGTAAAGATTTCGCCATATACCACACTATCGATCACAAATTTAGAATCCACATTTAAATAATCAGTCCATGGAAAATCATAAAATAACTGATACAGGTCTTGATCACTTTGAACTGTTGCTGTATGTATTGGTTTCAAAATCTTTAATGCAGATCGCAAGCAAAGGTTAGCTTTGTACATAAAGCCTTTATCTCCCACAAAAGAAACGGCACGATTTCCGATTTCAACCTCCTGCGCTCCCAGTTGTCTTAACTCTTTTGTAAGAATTTCTTCAAAACCAAAAAAGGTTTTGGCAAGCATTTTAAAATTTTGTTCCATGAGCCGTTTTAGCCTCCAAAAATACTTTAATTTTATCGACTTATTGAAAGAACAAATAAAGGATGACCATTTTATATTCTTTGGGATTTATTTTACCTTTTATTGGAGCGGTTTTAGGCATGTCAATCGCTTATGCAGTACGTCCCAAAACAGCTGATGGATTAAAATTAATTTTAGCCTTTAGCGGTGCCTTTCTATTAGGAATCACCATCTTTCACTTGATGCCAGAAGTTTTTTTGGATGAAGAATTTGAAGCAGGTCTTTGGATCGTTGGTGGGATTGTTTTGCAAATCCTATTGGAATATCTATCCCAAGGAGCAGAGCATGGTCACACGCATTTAAAAGAAAACAACCTACTTCCCAAAGTTTTATTTATCAGTCTGTGTTTACATGCTTTCATAGAAGGACTTCCCTTGCAACAACAACCTGCGCTTGTTTGGGGAATTTTTATACATAAAATTCCTATCGGAATGGTTCTCTTTTATTTAGTTTGGAACACTAGCAATTCCAAAGGAATCAAAATTTTATTCCTTTTCCTCTTTACCCTCATGAGTCCGCTAGGGAGCCTTGCCTTTTTTCAATTTGATTTTTTAAAAACTCTACAACTGCCCATTACCGCTCTTGTTATGGGAATGCTTTTGCATATAGCCACCACCATTCTTTTTGAAAGCAATCAAGGACATGCCTTCAATATCCGCAAACTACTCACCATTCTTTTGGCTTTTACAATTTCATATCTGCTCTAGCTTCCATTCATTACGTTTTTCCTACCATTTAAGAAATCTTTTCAGACACTAACTACTTCATCCTTTGGCGTTAAGACTTTTTTTCTGACTTTCGTTACAAGTAAGAATCAAAACTATATTTACTTGAGAACTAAAATATACCATACAATCCCTAATAACTCCTTTAAAAACATTTCCTGGAGGTATAGATCGTTACTTCTTTTCGTTGTACCCTCTCAAAACCTTGCACTCTCTTCTTCCCGTGCTTTCAACACTAAAAACCATCTAAAAACCTCCTTACCTTACAATCCTCATACTACTTAACCTATTTTTTTTGATTTTTGATTAATGCGAAAAACCTCACTTGCCCTAAGTGAGGTTTTTCATTAAGCGACTGTGATTTAAAGCTGCACAACTAATATAAAAGATTATTGATAGTTCTCTTTGCAATAAGAAAAACCCGCTGAAGTTGTAAAGTGAAATTCGGATAAAAAAATTGATAGAAAATCCTTCATGATGATTCGTGTATTAAAGCGTATCCTATTCGATAAAAGAATACCGGCATTAAATAAATAATTAAAATCAATATTAATGCTAGGTGAAGCTACAACACCATAAACGAACCGTTAAATCAAGTTCATTCTTAGAGTTAACACCAAAAAAAAAGACCCGATCACGATTGTGAACGGGTCTTCGAAGAAGGCGGCGACATACTCTCCCACCAAATGGCAGTACCATCTGCGCTAGTAGGCTTAACTTCTCTGTTCGGAATGGGAAGAGGTGAGCCCTACTGC
>JAURBX010000148.1 GCA_030828745.1 Flavobacteriaceae bacterium
TGCTGTCAATCATTACATTGAAAAAAATGCTATCGATTTTGAAGTACGTTTTGATGTCATAGCTTTCACCGTAAATAACCTAAAATGGGAGTGTAAGCACATAGAAAATGCATTTTATGCTCGGGAATAATGTTTTATCTGTAACATTTTGTTTGAAATAATTACTTTTGTTAAAAATATATTTAAATGAAGACCATTGCATCTACTGTTGCGGCCTATGTCAAAACAAAGCCTTATTTATCTGCAGCCCTTTCAGACGGAATTATTAATTTGACTTCTCTAGCACGTCAAATAAAACCAGAAATAGAAGCGTCATTAAAGAGACCGGTAAATCGAGGGGCAATCGTAATGTCGTTAAAACGGGTTTCGGATGAAGCTGAATTTGCGACCGATTCTTCAAAAATTTCAAGCGTTTTAAAGAACTTGGGAGACATTACAGTCCGTTCCTCCTTGGTTGATTATAATTTTTCAGTATCCGATACCCTACTCTTGAATCAGGCAAATTTGTTGAAAGAACTTGAGCATAAAAAAGAAGTATTTTATACCTCCTCAAGAGGAGTTGCAGAGTCAAATATTATTGTGAGTCAAAACATTGCATCCCTAGTTGATCATTTGTTTCAAGAAGAAATTTGTCATTCTAAAATGGATAATTTATCTTCAATTACGATAAAGCTTCCTTCGGACAATGTGACCATCCCTGGAATTTATTATTTTATTTTTCAACGTCTTTCTTGGGAAGGAATCAATGTTTATGAAGTAATTTCTACCTCAAATGAGTTTACAATTTTGATCCACGAAGACGAAGTAAATGTTGCTTTTGAAGAAATTAAGAATTTAAAGTCTTTGTAGGCAAAACGAAACTATTCAATAGTGACGTAAGTGTTTGAATTTCAGAAATTGATTGAATCGCCAAAAGTAATTTTAATCCGTTTGGAGTGTTTTTCTCCTTCAGTTTAATGCGATCGGGTGCTTTTTGTACTTGGGAAAGCAGAAAAGTAAACGCTTCTGTTTGAAAAAAGTCACTTTGTTGATCTGAAATAAAATAGCAAATACAACTTCCTCTCTTGATAATCAAGCGTTCCATTCCCAATTGTGTGGCTACCCATTTGAGTTTCATGCTTTCCAAAAGTTCAATGGCAGGCTCCGGAAGAGGACCAAAACGATCAGTAATTTTATTTTCAAAATCATCCAACTCTATGCTGGTTTTTAACTGACTCAATTCTTGGTAGAGGGAAAGTCGTTCTTTCACAATATTGACATAATCGTGAGGAAAAAATAATTCCAAATCGGTGTCAATTTGTACTTCTTTGACGTAAGATTTTAATTGATCATTTGCCTCGTCTTGATAGAGTTCTTTAAACTCATTTTCTTTCAATTCGTCAATGGCTTCTTGGAGGATTTTTTGATAGGTTTCAAAACCCATTTCATTGATAAATCCACTTTGTTCTCCTCCCAATAAATCTCCTGCACCTCGAATTTCTAAATCCTTCATCGCAATCTGAATACCGGATCCGATTGCTGAGAATTGCTCAATAGTTTTGATTCTTTTTTGTGCATCACTACTCATCGCACTATGGGGGGGAGTAATAAAATAACAAAAAGCTTTTTTATTACTTCTCCCTACACGTCCACGCATTTGGTGTAGGTCACTAAGTCCAAAATTATTGGCATTATTGATAAAAATGGTGTTGGCATTTGGGACATCCAACCCGTTTTCGATAATGGTAGTGGCGATCAGAATGTCAAAATCTCCTTGCATGAAGCTCAACAAGGTTTTTTCTAGTTTTGTTCCTTCCATTTGGCCATGACCGATTGCAATTCTTGCATCGGGAACCAAACGCTGCACCAAGCCTGCAACTTCCGTAATGTTTTCTACTCGGTTATGAATAAAAAAGACTTGTCCCCCGCGTTGTAATTCATACATGATTGCATCCCGAATAAGTGTTTCGCTAAAACGAACAACTTCACTTTCTATGGGAAATCGATTGGGAGGAGGGGTGGCAATAACTGACAAATCACGAGCTGCCATCAAACTAAATTGTAAGGTTCTGGGAATGGGTGTCGCCGTTAATGTCAATACATCAATATTTGCTTTCAAGGAACGTATTTTTTCTTTTACTGCGACTCCAAATTTTTGCTCTTCATCAACAATAAGTAATCCCAAATCTTTAAAAACTACATTTTTATTTACCAGTTGATGTGTTCCAATTAGGATGTCAATTTTGCCTTCTGCCAAATCCTGTAAAATCAGATTTTTATCTTTTGTAGTGCGAAACCGATTTAAATAATCTACTCGCACTGGGAGTTCTTTTAAACGTGCAGAAAAAGTCTTAAAATGCTGAAAAGCTAGGATGGTAGTGGGCACTAGCACAACCACTTGTTTACTGTTGTCTGTGGCTTTGAATGCGGCTCTGATGGCGACTTCTGTTTTTCCAAATCCAACATCTCCACAAACCAAACGATCCATTGGCTGTTGTGATTCCATATCTGCTTTAATGGCCTGTGTAGACTTTTCTTGGTCAGGGGTGTCTTCATACATAAATGAAGCTTCTAACTCCCATTGTAGATAACTATCGGGATCAAAAGCAAAACCTATTTTTTGTCTTCTTTTGGCATACAATTCAATCAGATTAAATGCAATTTCTTTAACCTTGGTTTTCGTTTTTTGTTTTAATGCTTTCCATGCTTTAGAACCCAATTTATAGATTTTAGGTACGGCACCGTCTTTCCCATTATACTTGCTTATTTTGTGAAGCGAGTGAATGCTTAGATATAAAATATCGCGTTCTCCATAAATGAGCTTAATGGCTTCTTGCCATTTCCCTTCGACTTCAATGCGTTGCAAACCACCAAACGTTCCAATACCATGATCTATGTGAGTTACATAATCTCCCACCTCCATTTGAGTTAATTCTTTCAGATTTAAAGCTTGTTTCCGCGCAGCATCTGATTTGAGTTGGTATTTGTGGTAGCGTTCAAAAATTTGATGATCTGAAAAACAGGCCCATTGCACTTCCAAATCTTCAAAACCTTCATAAATGGAAAGTACTTCGGTTTTGTAATGAACGGTTTTTTCTAACTCCTGAAAAATATCATGGAAACGTTTGGTTTGTTGCTCATTACTGCAAAATAGGGTGTTTTCATAACCTCTTTTGTTGTTTTCGTTGAGGTGTGCTATCAGCAAATCAAACTGTTTGTTAAAGGCCGGTTGAGGACTTTGTTTTACATGAATTTGAGAAGTAATGGGAAGCTCTTCGGTACGTTCTAGAACAAAAACAGATTTGTTGAGGCTGTCCTGGATCCATTCTTCCCTATTCATAAAAAGCGTTTCAGGAGGATATTGGGTGGTCACCTCTTTCGAATTATATATTTCTGTGGCTTTTTCAAAAAGCTGCTGCAGCCTGGCGGTAGTTTTATCATAATTGGAAAAAAGAAAACTACTATTGGAAGGAAAAAATTCTAGGATGGATTTCCGCTTGTCTGTAAAATCATTATTAGAAGTATCGGGTAATAATTCTACAGAATCAAATGCCGTGATGGAGCGTTGGCTTTGGACATCGAAACTACAAAGACGCTCTACCGTATCGTCAAAAAATTCAATTCGGTAAGGATGTTGGTAAGCAAAAGAAAAGACATCAATAATTCCTCCCCGAACAGCAAACTCTCCCGGACTGGTCACAAAATCGACACGTTGGAATCCCATTTCAAACAAACTTTCGTTGATGAAGTTTAATGAAAGAACGGCGTCTTTACTAATTTTAAAAGTGATACGCTTGAGGGTGTGTTGTGATATTATTTTTTCAAAAACCGCTTGAGGATAGCTGATGATAATACGTGATTTTTTAGATCCACTTATCTTTTTAAGTACTTCTGAACGCAATAAAACATTCGCATTATCTGTCGTTTCTTGTGCATAGGCTTGTCTGTAACTTGCAGGAAAATAGAGTACATCCACAGGTGTTAAAAGCCGTTCTAAATCATTGAGAATATAAGCGGCTTGTTCTGCATTGTCAAGAATTAAAAGGAGGTTCTGTTGGTTTTTTTGGAAAGCTGCTGCAATTCGAAAAGAAAAA
>JAURBX010000100.1 GCA_030828745.1 Flavobacteriaceae bacterium
AGGGCTACCGAATGGTATATATAATAGAATGTAAATGCTCGTGATTATAATTAATAGTAAATGAACAATAAAATCACATTTTTAATTGGAATACTGGGCGTTAGTCTTTTTGTAGCCTCCTCTGTTTTAGGTGGATTTCTAATTGAAAATTACAATCCATTAAGCCAATATATAAGTGAATCTTATGCAATTGACACTGAATATGGAAGAATTTTAAGAACATTGGGTTATATCCCAAGTGGTATTCTTACTGCCTTATTTTGTTTTTTTGGACTAGGGTCTTTTCAGGCTTCCAAACTACTCAAAATAGGATTCTATGGGATCGGAATATTTTATGGACTAGGCACAGTAGTTGTTGGACTATTCCCTTGTGATAGTGGTTGCAACAAAGGATTAATTAATCCTAGTACTTCTCAACTAATTCATACTATTATGGGTATACTAACGTATCTATTCGTTCCTGTTTTTATGATTTTAATTGGATTTGGATTAAAAAAATCCCCTATAACAATAGGTTGTTTTCTTTCCAATCAATCGCATTAGGTGTAATCAGCATATTGTTTGTGTATATTATTTTTAAGTCAAATTCTGAATACATCGGACTGTATCAAAGAATAGTGGAGTTGGCATTTGTTCTATGGATAATCTTATGTGCTTTTTTAATAAAAAATAAAACAAGTTCACACAATACCGTATTTAAGTAATTGCCTGCTTTCGCCTACTTTACAAATTTCCCACTGGATGTGTACTTAAGTTAAACACTAAACAACTTCTTGCTGATACCTTTGAGAAACGGCAAAAAAGATCAAAAAATCAATAAAGTCCTATTGAGCCTAAAGTGTTCTTTTCAAAAAAATGTGTGCTTTTACTCTTTTATCCGAGTCCCTTCAATATCAAACATGCCCATCATAGAGCCTGAAATCTCATCTCCTTCTACTGTAAGTTCAAAATAAATGTCATATCCTGAAGTATAAGCTTCAATGGTCATGACTCCATTTTCAAAAGTTGTACTATTGATTTCTAACGCTCCGGCACCTTGACTGTCTCCTGTGGTCTCCATTTGAGATGTGTAGCCTTCTCCTTCCTTGTTGAGTGTCAATTTGACGGGAATATCTCCAAAATTATCCACCTCGAAGATTGTAAAATTAAAGGCACCCACATAAGGGTCTTTAGCAGTATTTTTTAATACTCCACAAGAAGCAATTAAAAAAAGTATTGATAAGGAAAGTATTTTTTTCATTTTAATAAATTAATTTATGTTCGTTTTTTTTATGAAAGACTATTCCGTTGCGACCGCTGTGACTACACGATCCCACATGGTAACGTCGCCACTTGTTTGATCCACCCAAGTCATTCGATTATCACTGTTTGTAAAAGAAATTAAATAGGAGATGACATTGCTCCCTTGAGAAAATTGATAATATCCTGTTTCAGAATCTACTTTCCATGAGTAAATTGAAATAACAGGATTTTTACAAACAGATGAATCTACATCAACAATCACATAACGTTGTGTAACAAATTGATCTGTAACTGAAGCTGTAAATTCCATACAACTATAGGTTGGGATTATGTCAACCAGATCCGCTTTTAGATCCTCCCAAATTACTGAAGAACCAGAAGCCTCGGCGATGGAGTAAACATTCCAATCTCCAATTAATTTATCCGGGGGGAGTACTTCTTCTTTACCACAGCTTGCAAGCAACATTAGGGTAAAAAATAAAAGCGTAATTTTAACTAAAGAAATGTGTTTCATTTTGAAATTTTATCAAAAATAAATAAAATTGATTCATTAACAGGGTCATTTTAAAAACTATTTGGCATTAATTTTTTATAATGTCTCTAAAATTCACACACTTGAAAACCCGCTATTGCCCCAGTCATGTCATAAAATGCTTCCTCTTCGGAATAGGGGTTTTTTTTGTCCCTCTGTTATTATGGCCTCAAAATCAGGCGAAAGAGCCGTATCTTATAGTGCTAGGCACTGTTCAGGATGGGGGTTCTCCTCATATTGCGTGTGAAAAAATCTGTTGCAAAGACCTATCACAAGAACTACGTTCAGAAAGAAGCGTTACTTCACTCGCCATCCTACATCCCCGAACAAATTCAAGTATACTCTTTGAGGCAACTACTGATATTGTTTCTCAATGGAAAGAACTCCGGGGTACTGCTGTTTCTATTTTTTTGACTCATGCACATATGGGGCACTATTCTGGTTTAATCTATTTAGGTAGAGAAGCGTTAGGTACTAAAAATATCCCCGTCTATGCAATGCCGAAAATGAGTGCCTTTCTAAATGAAAATGGTCCTTGGAGTCAACTGATTTCTTTAAAGAACATCAAACTCTTGCCATTAGAAGCTAACAAAACTGTTACTCCAAATAATCAAATAAAGGTGACTCCATTCCTTGTTCCCCATCGAGATGAGTTTTCTGAAACCGTAGGATATCGTATTGAAGGTCCAGAGAAAAAAATACTTTTTATTCCTGATATTGACAAATGGTCTAAATGGGACAACAATCTAATCGACGTGCTTGAAACTGTTGATTATGCGTTTATAGATGCCACTTTTTTTGACGCCGGGGAGATTAACTACCGTCCAATAGCAGAAATCCCCCACCCATTAGTAAAAGAAACAATGATTTCTTTATCAATGGCCTCAAAAATATTGAAAAACAAAGTGTACTTTATTCATATGAACCACACGAACCCGCTTCTAAATCCACAAAGTGAAGCCTCTCATTGGGTAATAAAACAAGGATTTAACATTGCGCGTAAGGGGCAGCAATTTAAATTATAAGGTGTTATCCTTTCGCTTCAATAGTCTATTGAACGTTTAAAATATGCTATTGATCTCCTAGAAAAGTAGATGATATTTCACTTTAAAAATTGAGCTTGGAATGGATATTCCTAGTCCCTCTTTGGAAGGATTTAGTTCAATGGTAGATCCCAGGGATGAGGAAAATCAAATGGTTGAATGTGGCACTTTTCAAGTTGGAGTGAGCGTTTACATCATGCTTTTTCTAAAAATTCACTAACACTATATCCTTTCTAATGATCTCAAACGCATAAAAGTGATTAGTCACTGTATTTTATGATTCAACTCTTACAATCTAAAAGGCAGGATAAGACGAGGAACCACGAAGTGTTTTTTTATATCTTTAGCCTGTGTCAAAATCAATTGTTATAATGGGAGTAAGTGGTTGTGGGAAAACCACATTAGGTAAAAAATTAGCTGCTTTTTTAGACCTCCCTTTTATAGAAGGAGATCAGTTTCATGCTGCTGAAAATATTGAAAAAATGAAAAGTGGAATTCCACTAAACGATCAAGACAGAGTCCCATGGCTTACGGATTTAAATGAAGCGCTAATTCGGGAAAAAAATACAGGCGTTGTATTGGCATGTTCTGCTTTAAAACAAAAGCATCGGGATCTTTTGAGCCAAAATATCCCTTCCAACCAATTGCTTTGGGTCTATCTAGCTTGTGATATAAAAACACTCCAAGAACGCATGCAAAACCGAAATCATTTTATGCCTACTTCACTCCTGGAAAGTCAACTTGAGACCCTAGAAGTCCCCAAAGACGCCCTCCATTTGGATGCCAAATACGAAATAAAAAAGCTAATAACTCAAATAAAAACCCACCTTTATGAACAATAAACCAAATTGGGGTATCATCGGATTGGGAGTAATGGGAACCAGTCTCAGTAGAAACTTTGCTCGAAATGGAGTGCCTCTAGCACTTTACAATAGGCATGTTAAAGGAATAGAAGAAAAAATCGCTGAAAAACATTGCTCTAGCTTTCCAGAGCTCGAAGCAGCACTCCCTTTTGAAGACCTGAATTTATTTGTGAATGCGTTAGAATCTCCTCGAAAAATTTTACTCATGTTACCCGCTGGTCTGGCCACAGATTCCATATTAAATCCACTTAAACTTCTATTGACAAAAGGAGATGTTATCATTGAAGGAGGAAATTCTCACTATGAAGATACTGAGAAAAGAGCACAAGAATTCGCAAGTCTAGGAATTCACTTCTTAGGAATGGGTGTTTCTGGTGGGGAAGAAGGTGCCTTGAAAGGCCCTTCATTAATGCTTGGAGGGGCTGAAGAAGCCTACCCCCTTGTTGCAGAAGCATTAGAAAGCATTGCAGCTAAAAATTCAGAGGGCTCGCCTTGCTGTGCCTACTTGGGTTCAGGAGGAGCGGGGCATTTTGTAAAAATGGTACATAATGGAATTGAATATGCAGAAATGCAATTACTCGCAGAGGCCTTTGAATTGGCTGGAGCGAATCCACAAAACAATTTTACTGCTATTCACAAAATGTTTGGCGCTTGGCAAAACACTTCAAGCAAGAGTTATCTTTTAGAAATCACACATGCGCTTCTGAAATTTACCGAAAACGGAGGTCCCTTTATCGATTTAATTAAAGATGAAGCCTCTAATAAAGGAACTGGGGCTTGGGCAACTGCTGCAGGTGCAGCAATAGGCAATTCCAATACCCTGATGGCAGCTGCACTACATGCTCGCTTTACTTCTTCTAACAAAGAGGCTCGAGAAAAAGGAGCTGAACGTTTTCCAAGAAATACAAAAAATCATGAGATTTCTTTAGAAGCAATCAAAAAAGCCTATGATACATCGCGCTTAATTAATCATCATCAAGGATTTGAAATGATTCGCAATGCAGCGCAAATTTATGGCTGGAAAATAAATTTATCGACTATAGCACGTCTCTGGTCAGAGGGATGTATTATCAAATCAGATTTGATGTATTCATTAATTGATCTCTTTAAGTCCAATGAAACGCTGCTTGAACACAAGCCTTTTATGGATGAAATTAACTCAAGTCTAGCGGCTTGGGAACAAACCTTGGAAGGGGGACTAAAACTGCGCATCCCGCTCGGATGCATAAGTTCTGCATGGCATTATTTTTTAGCGATAACTCAAAAACAAAGTAATGCAAACTTGATTCAAGCACAACGAGATTATTTTGGAGCGCATGGCTTCAAACGAACTGACTCAAAAAATGAAGGTTTACATCACGGTCCTTGGGCTACTCAAAAAAATTAGCTACTTACTCCTGAATTTGTCCCACTGGGCGTACTTCATTCCCTTTAACTCCAGTCAATCGGTCTCCTAATACCAACCGAATGGAATCGGCTATTTTGGTTATTTTCTTGACGATCACTGGGTGTTGATCTGCAACATTAACTTGCTCCGCTGGATCTTGAGAAAGATCAAATAATACGGGGGTTTTAATTTCATTCATTTCATAGGGAACTGGAAAGCCGTCATTCGTGCCTATTCTTCCATTTAAAGAACGATAAGTATGGGGTACATATAATTTCCAATCCTGATGTCGTACCGCATGTAATTCATTCGTTCGATAATAAAAGAAAAAGTTTTCGTGGGGGGAATCCTGGCTTTGACCCGTCAGAAGGGGAACCAATGAAGCGCCATCAATTTTCTTTTCAGGCAACGCGGTATCAGCAAATTCTGATAGTGTAGGTAACCAATCAATTCCCATAGCTGGCTCGTTTATAAGGGTGTTGGCCAAAATTTTGTTTGGATATCGGATGATGCCTGGCACCCGATGTCCTCCTTCCCAATTGGTTCCTTTGCCTTCTCGAAAAATTCCAGCTGATCCTGAATGGCCTCCATAAGACAACCAAGGACCATTGTCAGAAGTGAAAACAACGATGGTGTTTTTTACCAAATCTTCGTCTTCAAGTGTGTCTAAAATGCGTCCTACTGAAGCATCAATTTCATGAATTACATCTCCATAAAGTCCTCTTTTTTGTGATCCTTTTAAACTATCAACCGCAAATAAGGGTACGTGGGGTTGTGGATGAGGTAAGTAAACAAAAAAAGGTGTTTCCTTATTGCGTTGAATAAACTCAATGGCCCTATCGGTAAGGGCTCCCGTTAAAAAAGACTGATCCTCAAGTGCCTTTAATGGTGTTTCGTTTTCGTACAAATAAATATCAGGGAAATTAAACCATTCCCCTTGTTGCGGGTGTTTAGGCCACATATCATTAGAATATAAAATCCCATAGTATTCATCAAAACCGTGCTTTCTGGGTTGAAATTCTGGGGCATCTCCCAAATGCCATTTTCCAAAAATTCCTGTGGCGTATCCTTTCGCTTTTAAAAGTTCTGCTAAAGTTGTTTCTTCTGGATTAAGTCCAACCTTCGACCCGGGACTATACGCATTGTGAATTCCGATTCGATCAGGATAACATCCTGTCAATATAGAAGCGCGGGAAGCTGAACAAACCGGCTGAGTAGCATAATATGAGGTAAAACGTGCCCCTTCAGCGGCCAATTGATCTAGATTCGGCGTTTCTATGTCAGTAGCACCATAGATTCCCAAATCCCCATACCCTTGATCATCAGTCAAAATAAAGATAATGTTCGGGGAACTAAGTTTCTGTTGGTTGTTACAACAACAGAACAATAAGAAAATAAGGAGTTGCAAAAATTGTTTCATAGATCTAATTTAAGTCATCTTCAAACTTAGGGATTCTGATTGATAAATCAAATAATGGTTCTAAAGCAGCGTCAAAAGCACTCTTCATTACTTAGTTTCTTTAAAACCATTCTTAAAAAAATAAATACTTAAAAATTTTACTCCTAATCCGTTGAAGATTTCATAAAAGCTTATGCCGATTATTGAATTCTTAATAAAACTGTGTTTATTAATGTTTACATAACATTATATTCAACAGTTTGAAATTATCTTTGAATTAAATTTAAAGAAAACAAGTTTATATTGTCTTGTTTTAAAAAAGTTTAATACTTGAGGCTTAGTTACCCTCTTTTAGAAATCTTATAGTTTAATTATTAATCAATTTGTTTGTTAGTTTAACCGCCTTTTTCGAGAGGCGGTTTTTTTTTATTTCTTTTGCTTAGGTTTTTGATCTACTGTCAGAAAAAACTCCCAAAGATAGGATCCAATAAAAATGATAATGACGGGAGTAATATAGATGTAATAAAAATTACTGTCTTGCAAAAGGATATTTAAATATTCACTAGGCGAAGAGTAATATAGC
>JAURBX010000006.1 GCA_030828745.1 Flavobacteriaceae bacterium
AAATCCGGAGCGAAGAATATCGTGCACCTCAAGATTGGTGTGTGTAATATGGCAACTCATCTGACGCTTGAGTGGTATTGTTTTATCTGAAAATGAAAACTTGGAGGGCTCTAGATCACCAGGTTGTACTTGCATTTTTGAATAATCTAAAGAGCGACCGTCTACTCGTGGAGGAGTACCCGTCTTCATTCGACCGGAATCAAATCCTAAATCTTCTAGGGCAGCAGTAAGACCCACCGAAGCTTTTTCTCCAGCACGACCTCCTCCAAAATTTTTCTCCCCTATGTGGATCAAACCATTCAAGAAAGTTCCGTTTGTTAGAACAACCGTTTTTGCGTGTATTTTTAATCCCAAAGAAGTAACAACACCTTTAATTTGATCTTGGTCTACAATAAGGTCAACAATCATTTCTTGATAAAAATCAAGATTAGGTGTCTGTTCTAACATATTTCTCCACTCTAAACTAAACAAACTTCGGTCTGATTGTGCGCGGGGGCTCCACATGGCTGGGCCTTTCGATTGGTTTAGCATTTTAAATTGAATCGCTGTTCTATCGGTTACAATTCCGCTGTACCCTCCAAGGGCATCAATCTCACGAACGATTTGACCCTTTGCGATACCCCCCATGGCAGGATTGCAAGACATCTGACCTGTGGTTTGCAGGTTCATCGTTATTAGAATTGTTTTGGACCCCAGGTTGGCCGCTGCAGCTGCAGCCTCGCAACCGGCATGTCCAGCGCCAACAACTATTACGTCATAAGAAGTATCAAACATAAGTCTTTTGTTTCACGTGGAACATTTTGATAAAATTACCCTCAAGCTTTCGCATTTCACTTTTTTCATCCGAATTCCTGTCATTATAACCCATACAATGCAAAACACCATGAGCTAAAACTCTAAGGCACTCATTTTCAGTGGTTTGTGACTCTTCTTCTGCTGAGCGCTCCACAGCCCATAGCGAAATAAAAAATTCTGCTCTGAGCGATTCTCCTGAGGTATAATTAAAGCTAATAATATCAGTATCGGTAGTGTGATCTAGATAGTTAACATTCATTTCAAATAATTCCTCTTGTGAAACGAAATTATAAACCAATCGATCTACACAAAAATGCTGTTGGGAAATATACTCAAGAATCACCTCTACTGTAAATCTTTCGTCTAAAAAAGCAGGTATGTTGTTAAACTGTATGATGCGTAACTCTTTTTTGCAAATATACAGGTTTTGACTGGGTCGGTAATGCATATCAAAGAGAAGCCATTATCTTTGCAAAAAAAAGAATGAAAACACGCGTTCGTTTTGCACCTAGCCCAACAGGCCCTCTTCACATAGGTGGGTTACGTACAGCTCTATTTAATTACCTATATACAAAAAAAGAAAAAGGAACTTTTATTCTTAGAGTAGAAGATACAGATCAAAATCGTTATGTCGCGGATAGTGAAGAATATATACAAGAAGCACTAGAATGGTGTGGGATGGTCCCTGATGAGGGCCCTAAGAATGGAGGAGCATTTGGACCTTATCGTCAAAGTGAGCGAAAAGCTATTTATAAAGACCACATCGAACAACTCATCCAGAAGGGACGAGCTTACTATGCCTTTGATTCAAATGAGGCGCTCACCGAAGCACGGACAAAAACGGAAAAGGAAGGGCAAACGTTCAAATATGGAGCTCACAATAGAATGACATTTAGAAACAGTTTATCCCTCAATGAAGAAGAAACGGCCAAGGCGTTAAGGGGAGATTATGTGGTTCGTCTAAAAGTTAAATCTGGGGAAACGGTAGTTATTCAGGATGAAATTCGAGGTACAGTTCGCGTGGAAACAAGTGAATTAGATGATAAGATCTTGATGAAAAGCGATGGTATGCCTACCTACCATTTTGCAAATGTTGTTGATGATTACCTAATGCAAATTAGTTGTGTAATTAGAGGAGAAGAATGGCTTCCTTCATTACCACTACATAAATTAATCTATAGTGCCTTTGGGTGGGACACGCCTAAATTTATGCACCTTCCCTTAATTTTGAAACCCAATGGTAAAGGAAAATTATCGAAACGAGATGGTGATAAAGACGGATATCCTGTCTTTCCGTTGAATTGGGGAAAAGACACTCCTGGGTTTCGCGAAATGGGATTTTTACCACAGGCTATGATCAATTATCTTGCCCTTTTGGGTTGGAATGATGGTACTGAAAATGAATTGTTTACGCTTAAAGAATTAGAATCTAAATTTTCTGTTGAAGGGGTTCAAAAGGGAGGGGCTCGTTTTGATTATGAAAAAGCAAAGTGGGTAAACCATCAGAAAATTACACAAGCCGATACGCAAGAGTTATTGGAGTTCAAAAGCGTAAAAGAAAACCTCACGGATCATCCTTCTGAAAAACATGCTTTACTCGTCGATTTAGTTAAGGAACGATTGTACACTATGAATGATTTAAAGAGTGAATTGACCTTTATCCATCATCCCTTTCCCTATGATGAAAAAGTTTTAGAAAAACTAAAAGGGAAGGATCCAATAAGAATTTTATCTAAAATAAAAGAAGAGCTAGAAGAAAGCCCTAGACTGTCAAAAGAAAATTTAATGACTTGGGCGAAAGAAAATGATGTTCCTGTTGGCGCAGTTATGCAAAGCTTTCGTTTGGCATTGGTAGGTAAGCTTACAGGACCTGATTTATTTCAAATTTGTAATCTTCTTGGGAAAGAACTATCTTTAAAGAGAATCGAAACTTTAATACAATTTATTAACCTAAAACTTACTTAAAAATGGATACAATACCTCTATTTATTATCATTGCAATAATCGTACTGATTATCTTTTCTGGTCTTTTTGTTGTCAAACAACAGACTGCTGCTGTAGTAGAGCGTTTTGGCCGTTTTTTATCAATTCGTCAGTCAGGGCTTCACTTTAAAATTCCTCTTATTGATCGTATCTCTGGAAGAATAAGTCTTCGGATTTTACAGCTGGATGTTATTGTCGAAACCAAAACCAAAGATGATGTATTTGTCAAACTGAAGGTTTCTGTTCAATATAAAGTGGTACAACAAAAAGTCTACGATGCCTTCTATAAACTAGATTATCCTCAGGATCAAATTACTTCTTATGTGTTTGATGTTGTTCGAGCTGTGGTTCCTAAAATGAAACTGGATGATGTTTTTGAAAAAAAGAATGAAATCGCTAATGCTGTAAAAGGAGAGTTGAACGATGCGATGATCAATTATGGGTATGATATCATCAAAGCACTCGTAACCGATATTGACCCTGATGCGGAAGTAAAGGCTGCGATGAACCGAATTAATGCTGCGGAACGTAAAAAAGTCGCTGCTCAATATGATGGCGATGCTGAACGCATTTTGATCGTTGAAAAAGCAAAAGCAGAAGCAGAAAGCAAACGCTTACAAGGCCAGGGTATTGCGGATCAACGCCGTGAGATTGCTCGAGGTTTGGAAGAGTCTGTAGATGTTTTGAATAAGGTAGGGATCAACTCTCAAGAAGCCTCAGCACTTATTGTGGTTACACAACATTATGATACGCTTCAGGCCATCGGTGGGGAAACGAATACTAACCTTATTCTATTGCCTAATTCACCACAAGCTGGAAGTGAAATGCTTAATAATATGGTCGCTTCCTTTACTGCAAGTAATCAAATTGGTGAAGCCATGAAAAAACAGCAACTAGATCAAAATAAAGAGAAAAAATAATCTAATTATTTTGTTTTGCCCAAGTATCTCTGAGACCCACAGTCTTATTAAAAACTAATTGTTTCTCTGTCGAATCAGGATCGACAACAAAGTAGCCCAAACGTTGAAACTGTAAGTTGTCAAAAGGCTTTGCTGTCTTTAAACTGGGCTCAACAAAGGCTTTAATTACAGTAAGAGATTCTGGGTTTACATGAGATTTGAAGTCTACATCTTTATCTTGATCCGGGGCAGGTACGTTAAATAAACGATCATAAAGCCTCACCTCTGCATTCAAGGCATGTGCTTCTGAAACCCAATGAAGCGTTCCTTTGACCTTACGCATACTTGCCTCACTCCCGCTGCCGCTTTTGCTCTCAGGATCATAAGTACAGATGATTTCTATAATCTTTCCATAAGCATCTTTTACAACCGATTCTCCTTTAATAATATATCCGTTTTTTAAGCGTACTTCTTTATCAATTGTTAATCTAAAAAACTTGCGGTTTGCTTCCTCTTTAAAGTCTTCCCGTTCAATCAAAAGGTGTTTTGAAAAGGGAACTTTACGAAACCCTAATTCCGGCTGCTCTGGATTAATTTCTCCATCTAAGTACTCTTCTTTTCCTTCTGGATAATTAGAGATTGTTAGCTTAACTGGATCTAAAACAGCCATTACCCTGGGCGCTTTCAAGTTTAAATCTTCACGTACAGAATATTCCAATAAAGACATGTCGATTACATTGTCTCTTTTAGCGACTCCGGCAGCATCTACAAAATTTCTTAATGAGGTAGGCGTATAGCCTCGTCTGCGTAAACCTGCAATGGTTGGCATTCTGGGATCGTCCCAGTCTTGAACAACGCCTTCTTGTATCAATTCCATAAGCTTACGCTTACTGGTAACGGTATAAGATAAGTTCATGCGTGCAAACTCTCGTTGTTTGGGTGCTATTTTATCCAAGGGTGCTAGTGCTCCTAAAAACCATTCATAAAGATCTCTATGAGGCTTAAATTCTAAGGAGCATAAAGAATGAGACACCTGCTCAATATAGTCTGACTCCCCGTGCGTCCAATCATATAATGGATAAATACACCACTGATCTCCTGTTCTGTGATGTGTTTTATAAAGAATGCGATACATCACGGGATCACGAAGCAACATGTTGGATGCGGCCATATCTATTTTGGCACGAAGCACATGAGAACCCTCTGGGTGCTTCCCGGCTTTCATCTCTTCAAAAAGAGTTTGGTTTTCGGAAATTGATCGGTCTCTAAAAGGACTATGGGTTCCTTGTAATGTGGGTGTCCCCTTTTGTGAAGCAATGGTTTCTGAATTTTGAGAATCTACATACGCCAAACCCTTAGAAATCAAGTCCTGGGCCCAAACATATAATTGATCGAAATAGTCTGAAGCATAACATTCTAAGTCCCACTGATACCCCAACCACGAAATATTTTCCTTAATGGCATCTACAAATTGTTGTTCTTCCTTCGCTGGATTGGTATCATCAAAACGCAAGTTTACAGGGGCATTATAACGCTCTCCTAAATTAAAATTTAAACAAATGGCCTTAACATGACCAATGTGTAAATATCCGTTGGGTTCTGGAGGGAAGCGAAAGCGAAGGTTTTCTTTTGAAAACCCGGATGTTAAATCTTCCTCGATGATGTGCTCTATAAAATGTAAGGGACGTTCCATTCCTTTATTTGTTTTTGCAAAGATAATGAATGGATGCTTTGCAGGGTATGAAGAAAACTGTGTTTATATTTGCTTCAATATTATGGGAAAGATTTATTTAAAAAACATTCGCTTATACGCTTTTCATGGCTGTATGGATGAAGAAGAAAAAATAGGGAGCGATTATGTTGTAAATGTCGTTGTTGATACTAACTTGGACCAATCTTCAAAAAGCGACCAACTCAAAGACACCGTTGATTATGTCGCCTTACATTCGATTGTAAAAAGTGAGATGGAACAACGCGCTAAATTACTAGAACACGTTGCTGATCGGATACTAATACGAATTATAAAGGAACACCCAAGCGTTGAAAAAGCAACGGTAAAAGTGGCAAAAAAGAACCCACCCATAGGTGGAAATGTAGAAGAAGTAGCCGTAAAAAGAGAACTACGGAGATCAGCTTTAAAATTCAATTAAATATTAGTACTTTTGCCGCATGGCATCGTGGCCGAGTGGCTAGGCAGAGCTCTGCAAAAGCTTGTACAGCGGTTCGAATCCGCTCGATGCCTCTTTATTCTTCTATTATAATCTTTCCCAACAAATTGGCCTGTGTTATTTGCTTTATTGGTTTTCCATAAACCCGCAAAACACCACCGCCAACAACTTTGGCTTCAAGCAGATTTGTCACCTTAATGTGAGCATAACCCCCTAGGAAACTATTAATTTTACTTTGTTGTGTTGTTAGTTTTTCTGCATCGCAGCTTCCACTTGAATTTAAGGATAAATTAAAATTTGTTGCTTTACCATTCAAATGCATTCTTCCAGCTGTATTAGTAACAGCATCCAAACGATCTACATCTACTTTTAATGTTACTACCGCTCCACTTTTTACTTCGACTTTTATACTTGTTTGCTTTATTGGTTCACCCGATAGAGTAACACCTTGGTGCGCAACTATTCGGTCTAATGGTTCACTGTGGTATAATTCTATATAAGTGTAGCCTGGGTTTAAAACGCTTTTTGCAGTTAATTTTATTTTGATGATTTTATTTTTAATAGATATTACCACATCGTCTTTGTGATCACCATAGACCACCGCTTTATTCACTTCCGATGGAATTAATTTAATATCTAAAGCAGAATACACTTTAACGCCATGAAAAGGGCTCATTGTGAGGGTTCTTCTATCAAGATCCTGAGAGAAAAGTGATAAAAAATTAAAAATAAGTACAAAAAATGAAATGCTTTTTTTTAACATAAAACGAAAAATTAAACCGGTATAAAATCAAGAAAACGGCGGAGAATATTTACTTTTTTAACTTTAATAGTAATCGTATCACCCAACTGAAATACTTTTTTTGTTCGCTCACCAATAAATGCATGCTGACGGTCGTCGTAGTGATAAAAGTCTCCTTTTATATCAATTATGCGGATCATTCCTTCGCATTTATTTTCAGTTAATTCAACATATAAACCACGTTCTGTTACCCCTGAAATTACCCCTTCAAAATGTTGCCCAACCTTGTCTTCCATAAAAACCATTTGCATATATTTTATAGAATCACGCTCTGCTCGGGTTGCCAGTTGTTCTCTCTGTGATGCGTGTTGACATGCTTCTTCAATGGTTTGTTTTGAAGGATATGGTTTTTTATCTAAATAGGTTTGTAAAAGACGGTGTACCATTACATCGGGATACCTTCTTATGGGAGAAGTAAAATGAGTATAATGCGAAAAAGCTAAACCATAATGTCCAATATTTTCAGTTGAATACTCCGCTTTAGACATACATCTAAGGGTTAAAGTATCAATTAAGTTTTGTTCTCTCTTTCCGTTACAGGCAAGTAATAATCCATTGATTTCACTACTCACATTTTTTTTGTTGGGGTTGAAAGAATATCCAAAAGGAGAAATTGTTTGCTTTAAATTGAATAATTTTTGTTCATCGGGATCATCGTGAATTCGATAAACAAAAGGCGGTATGGGCTGTAGGGTGTTAATAAATGCCGCTACTTTTTTATTAGCTAAAAGCATAAATTCTTCAATTAATTTATGCGCGTCTTTAGAGGTTTTAAAATAAACAGAGTCAGGGTTGTTTTCTTCATCTAAATGAAAATTAACTTCAACACGATCAAAGGAAATTGCTCCATTTTTCATCCGCTTATTGCGCAATTTTTTAGCTTGATAATCTAAAATATTTATGGCTTCAAAGACAGGATTTGATATTAAATAGGTTTCTCCTGTAAGAGAAACCTCTGCATCAACTTGTTTCGCTTGTTTCTCAATTACATTTTGTACTTCTTCATAAGCAAAACGATAGTCGGAATTGATAACCGTTCTTCCATACCATTCATCTTGTACCTGTCCTTCCTTATTTAAGGTAAAAACAGCAGAAAAAGTGAATTTATCCTCTTTGGGTCTTAATGAACATAAACCATTAGATAAAACTTCAGGTAACATGGGCACTACGCGATCGACCAAATAAACAGATGTTGCACGATCATAAGCTTCTTGATCCAAAAGGGTGTTTGGTTCTACATAGTATGAAACGTCTGCTATGTGAATTCCTACTTCGTATACTCCATTGGATAATACTTTAAAAGACAGTGCATCATCAAAATCTTTGGCCGTTATAGGATCTATTGTAAAAGTCAAAACATCTCTAAAATCTCTCCTTTTTTTTATTTCTTTTGTGTCTAAGTCTTTATTAATTTTATCGGCAGCATCTTCAATTTCTTTTGGAAACTCATACGGCAACCCATAATCATGAAGTATTGCATGAATTTCAGTTTCTTTTTCGCCTGGTAAACCTAGACTCTTGATAATTGTAGCTGAGGGTGAATCTCTTTTTTCTTCCCATTCTTTAAAGACAGCAACTACTTTTTCACCGTCCTTGTAATCTTTTAATTCATTTCTTTCTATGAAGAGATCTGTATACATTCTCCCGTTTCTACATAAAACAAATCCAAAATCTTTATGCCGTTCAAAAACACCTACATATTCCTTATTCGCACGTGCTAAGATTGTTTCAACATGAGCTTGAGCAATTTTATTCTTCCGTTGTATACTTATTTCAACAGTATCTCCGTGTAGTCCTTTATTTAAAAACTTTCTTGGAACGACAAGTTCATCGTCAAATCCTTCAATACGAACAACACCTTTGCCGGAGGGTATTATGGTTAATTGGGTTGTAAAAAGTTCTAATGATGCTGCGTTAAACTGATATTGCCCTTTCTTTGATGATTTTATCTTATCCTGACTATGGAGAGTATTTAGACTTTTTATTATATTGTTTCTTCCCTTGGTGTCTTTAATATCTATAGCTGATGCAATTTGCTTATAATTAAGAAGTACCTTAGGACGGCTTTTAAAAAGAGACAAAATTTTAGACTCTAAATGGTATCGCTCTTTTTTCTTTTTAGACATTATTATTTATAAATTCAAACAAAGATACGATATTCGTTTTCGTCACTTTATGAACACTACTAACATAATAATCTTTTTTTTTCTTTTTTAATTTAAAATAATGATGATGTATATAGTGTGTTAATAGTGATCATAAAAAATTACGCCCTCATAGTATTATATCAAAAGAAAGTAAAAATAAACATTTTATATACCTCTATTAACAGTATAATTTATTTAAAATGAGTTTTTTACATCAATATAAACAAGTTGTTCATAACACTAAATATTAATAATAATAAGTATAAAAAGGATTTAATTTGGTTTATAATTGACCTCTTTTTTGTGAATTGGCACGCGATAAGATTATAAAGTTTATTTTGTTTTTAAAAGAATTATTTTCAATATGCAATGTCTACAAACACACAAGGGATTACTTATATTAATTGTCAACAAATAATGAATAAACTAATAAACACGATTTGAACAGTTGGAAGGTCTTTTTTTAATTTAGTAAAAAAATAGTTATGCACATAAGTATAGGAAATGATCACGCAGGGCCAGAGTACAAAGAAGCTATAAGTATCCTTTTAAAAGAATTAGGACATGAAATTACGAATTATGGTACTGATTCGTTAGCAAGTGTTGATTACCCAGATTTTATCCATCCAGTGGCGAAGGATGTGTCAGAAGGGAAAGTCGATTTTGGGATTATTATTTGCGGAAGTGGGAATGGGGCCAATATGACAGCAAATAAATATCAAAAAATACGTTCTGCACTTTGCTGGAATCAAGAGATTGTTGCTTTAGCTAGAGCGCATAATGATGCTAATATTTTAAGTCTTCCTGCTCGATTTATTTCTATACCACAAGCAATTGAAATGGTGAAGGTTTTTATACATACTGAATTTGAAGGGGGAAGACATCAAAATAGAATAGACAAAATACCCTATAAATAATGCTTGTTTTTGAATGTAAAAAGTTCGATTTACTTTCATTAAAAGAAGTTCACGATATATATGCTTTACGTGCAGCTGTTTTTGTTGTCGAACAGGATTGTGTATATCAGGATGTTGATGGAAATGATTTTTCGGCCTATCATATTTTAGGAAAAAAAGAAGATAAGATTGTGGCTTACGCTAGATTATTAGCCCCAGGCGTGTCTTACGAAGACTATGCTTCTATTGGTAGGGTTGTTACGTCTAAGAAAATACGAGGAAAAAAGCAAGGACACCTCTTAATGGAATATTGTATAGAAAAGATCAAATTACATTTCCCAACAGAAAAAATTAAAATCTCTGCACAGTTACATCTTGAAAAATTCTACAATAAACACGCTTTTGTGGGTACAGGAGAAGCTTATCTTGAAGACGGGATCCCTCACATAGGAATGGTATTAAAAAACTAAAGAGATTGCTTTTTAGCCAATAAAAGACTAATTTCTTTGATTAACATCGAAGTGTCGATTTGTTTTTTACTAGTAAAAATTAACATGCAATTTCCTGCAAAGTAATGCTGAGGCTCGGTTTGTTTAAGACCTTCACGTAGTTGTCTTTTAATGCGGTTTCGATCGACGGCCATCTTAAAATTTCTTTTTGAAACAGAGACTCCTGCGCAAAAAGAAGAATTTGTTCCTAAGGTTTGGTATTTTAACATCATATGTTTGGAACGAAGAATTTCCCCCTTCTCAAACAAGAGATCAATTGCGGCTTTACTTTTCAGCCGCTCGAGTTTTAAATCACTTTTCGGGAGCGACATAATAATTGTCATTCTTGTCTATATCGGCCATTAGATTACTTGGATCAATTACAATGACTTGAATTTCTTCTTTAGGTTTATCAACAACGAAAGAATATTCAAGATTAGCCCAATTCCAATCCTTTTGAACGATCCAATCTATTGTATAAGGGTTTTCTTTTTCCCCACGAAGTAAAGAAATTGGGATATAATGGAGTTCGGTCTCTCCATTTTTATATTGAATTAAAACCTCCAAGGGCATTGGCATTAATTCTTTTCGTTTGAGTAGAATTTGCGTCCCTTTTTCAACCGTATTTACTGCTGAAACGGCATAATCAATTTTGTTTGTGGTTTGGGTCCAGTCTGTTAAAAACCATTGAAGTTGGAGCCCAGAAACACGCTCAGCAATCTGTCGTAAATCATTAGGAAGCGGATGTTTGAATTTCCATTCGTCGTAATAGGTTTGTAAAATTTTATAAAGATTATCTTTCCCAACAATATATCCCAATTGCCCCAGGAAAACAGCTCCTTTATTGTAGGCTGTACTTTCATAAGCATAATTGTGTTCATAGCGATTAGCATTGGTGCTTTGAGGCATTTCCATGCCCGAACCAGCTAAATTAAAATATCCTCTATAAGACCCCTCTAAAGGGAAATCTTTATTTTCTTCTAAAATTTCATCTTCAGCAAGAGTAGAAATAAAGGTAGTAAAACCTTCATCCATCCATTCGTGTTTTGTTTCGTTTGTCGCTAGTATGTGTTGAAACCAGGAATGAGCAAGTTCATGGGCCGTAACACCAAAAAGCGATCCGTATTTGCGCCCTCCTGTGATAAGCGTAAGCATGGCATATTCCATACCGCCGTCCCCACCTTGTACAACAGAATATTGTTTATAGGGATAAACACCAATTTTTTCATTGTAAAACTCCATTAGTTTTGCGGTATGAGGCTGGAGCTTTTTCCAATTATCAATGATATCGGGATTGTTTTTATAGAAAAAATGTAGTGTTACATCGTTGGGGCCAGGGTAGGTATCATGAACATAGTCTGGATCTGCTGCCCAAGTAAAATCATGCACCTGAGGAGCAATAAAATGCCAAGTAACATTTCCTTTTTTTGATTTTGGTTTTTTACGGTCAGAATACCCCATGCCGATGTCTTCAGCATTTTGTAAGTAGCCACTAGCAGCGACAACAAATTTTTTGTTTAATGTAATTTTAACATCAAAATCACCCCAAACACCGTGAAATTCTCTACCCGTGTAAGGATCGGCATTCCACCCTTCTCGATCGTATTCTGCCATTTTAGGATACCATTGCGCCATGGAGAAAGCAACTCCTTCGCTAGAATTTTTTCCTGCCCTGCGGATAACATCAGGGACATGACCTTCAAAAGACAATTCAAAGGTTGAACTTCCTCCAGGGGGAATCGGTTGATTTAGCGGTACTTCTAAAATGGTTTCTGAATCCACAGGGGACAATAAAACACCATCTTGAGTCAGACCTTTTACTTTTAAATAACCTTGTTGATCTAGGGTTAAAGAATCTACATCTATTTTGAAACGCCTGTTTTTGTCAGCAGCGTTTTTTAAACGAACTGCCATTTCGCTCCCCGGCTTAAACGCATTAAAGTACAGATGGTAAAAAACCTTGTGTAAGGTTTCTGGGGAGTTATTGGTATATACTATTTTTTGAGTACCGTTATAAAGGGCTGTGTCCGTGTCTAATGAGACTTCCATGGTGTAATCTACCGCTTGCTGCCAGTATTGAGCGGATCCAATTTGAAAGATCAGTAGGCTAATTAAAAAAGAAAAGTTGCGTTTCATAATTATGTTTTTGGAGCGTTAAAGATAAGCTTACTTAGGAATTAAAATAGGAATCAAAGCTAAAATGCGCATGCATACGCACACCTTTTTGGGTTTCTTTCAAAGAAACTAATTGATGCCTGGGGTCGTGTTCTAAAAAAAGAAAAGCATCTTCGGCAAGGGCAAGGTCTAAAAACGTTTCTTTTTCTTTTAAAGTCAATAAGGGGCGCGTATCATATCCCATAATATATGGTATAGGGAGATGTCCTACAGTTGGAATAAGGTCTGCGGCATAAAAAATCTTTTTGCCCTTGTAGTTTAGTAAGGGTAGCATTTGTTTTTCGGTATGCCCATCAATTAAGAGGATGGAGAAAGGAAACGGAGTTTGTTCAAGCAGGGGTCCTTTTCCTTGAATAAAATTCAACTGTCCGCTCTCAAGAAGGGGTAAAATATTTTCTGTTAAAAAAGAGGCTTTTTCTCTTGGGTTCGGATTTATTGCCCAATCCCAGTGGGACTCATGGACCCAAAATTTTGCGTTTTTGAAGGCTGGCTCTAAGAGCCCACTTTTAGATTTTTGAACGGCACCACCACAATGATCAAAGTGTAAATGAGTAAAAAAAACATCGGTAATGTCATCCATACAAAACCCCACCTTTTGCAGTGAGTTTTCTAAAGAATAATGACCCCACAGGCCATAATGGCTAAAGAACTTATCCTCCTGCTTATTGCCCATCCCTGTATCGATCAAGATTAAACGGTTTCCATCCTCAATGAGTAAAGAGCGAGTGGCCATTTCAATTCGATTTTTTTCATCTGCAGGATTGGTTCGTTCCCAAAGTGGTTTTGGAACCACACCAAACATGGCACCCCCATCGAGTTTAAAATTCCCTGCTTCAATGACGTACAGCTGCATTTACTTTAATTTTATGCGCATTAACATATCGGATGCGGTCAGATAGAGATAGTTTTCATCGGCATCAAAACCACAATTGGCAGTAGCCTTTCCTGGGCGAAGGGTTCCCAGATGTTTTCCATTGGAATCAATGACCAAAACACCACCAGGTCCGGTAGCAAAAACAACTCCAGAGGAATGAACTTTTAGTCCATCAAAAAGACCAGACCCTTTTCTTGTCACGTTTTTAGCGTCAAAAAAGACCTGTCTGTTCGTTAGTTTACCATTTACTAAATCAAAAGCGGCGATGATTGAATTAGTGACATCAGAATTACCAACATATACTGTTTTTTCATCGGTAGAAAAGGCGATTCCATTTGGACGAGAAAGGGTCTTATCTAAAAGAGTTAGTCCTGATGTTTGAGACCATTTATAAATTCCATTAAAAGAAAGTTCTTTAAGCGAGTCTCGGTCTTGTTTTTTGAGTCCATAAGGAGGATCAGTAAAAAATAAATCGCCGTTGGTAGTAAAAACTAAATCATTGGGACTGTTTAACCACTTGCCCTTATAATGGTCTACTAAAGTTTCAAATTCAGCTTGTTCAAAATCCCATTTTTTTAAGCGTGCAATACGGCGATCCCCATGTTGACAAAGAATTAGGTCTCCTTGAGCATTAAGTGCCAAACCATTCGCTCCCTGATTTGCACTATGAGGTGCATGATTGGTCATTCCGCTGGGCTTTAAAAAAACACTCAGCCCATCTTTTTCGGTCCATAAATAAGCCGTGTTTTGGGGGACGTCCGTAAAAATGACGCCATTTAAATGAGGAACCCAAACAGGTCCTTCTGCCCAACTAAAGCCAGACGCTAATATTTCTAGGGAAGCATTTTTAGGGATAAGCAGATCTAATTTAGGGTCTAAGCGCTCTATTTCGCCAAGGGAGTCTTGACTATATAGTGTCAAAAAAGAGAAAAGAAAAAGGGTTAATATACTTTTAGCCATAATTTTTTATTCAAATTACAAAATCTAAAACACTTAGGAGAAAATTAAATTTTCGGGGTACTCTTCAGTAAAACAAGCAAGTCTTTTGCAAAGGTCAGCATAATTTTAATTTCATGAAGACTTGAGAGGCGATCTTTACCTTTAATTAACAAATGTGTTCCGTTGGATTCGATATGAAAAATAGGGTGACTTTCAAAAAAGTAAATTAATTCAGAATGAAAAAGAGCTCTAATTGCGGTTCTGTCATTACCACTCAAATGGAACCGTTTTGAAAAGTCGGGGTGTTTTTTGAAGTTGATATCGTCAAACCCCGCCCATTGATAAAGTGTGGATTTAAAATCTTCTTTGTCCAAGACAAAAACGGGGAGTGTAGTAGGACTTTTAAAAAGCAAGAAAGTAGCTTTTAAATCCTCTTTCGTAATGAACGCTCCTTCAGAAAATGAGAGATCAAAGAGGGTAAAAGTTTTATTATAAAGTGAATTGACGCTATAGTTGACAACCTTTGATTCGAAAAAAAGAAAACTTTCGATTCCTTTGGGTTCGCTATTAATTTTGGGGGAATAATTCCATTTTAATTGTTGCGCCAATTGTTCAATATTTTTTTGCCGATTGGATAAAGCGCTTTGAACCCCTATTAACACATTAATGGGTAGGCTTTTTCGAACGGCGAAAGGATGCTGTGTTTCGGAAGCATGAATATCAAGACCAATCGTTTCAAAAACGCCATTCTTACGTGCAAAAGAGCGCTGATAATCATGAAGGCCCTCCATAACGGTATGATCCACAAAATCACATAAAGAGAAGTCTACAATGGCGTGTTCACTTTCAGGAATTTGATCTAACTTCATTTTTAAGCGATAAAAATTTAAAAAGCTGCAGAAATTTTTTACACTTACATAATAGTTTCCACTTTGTTCTTCGCGATACATGAGTACATTGGGTTTGAAGATATTAAGAGAAAAAAGGAATAAACTTTTTCGGAGAAAAAGATGAACAATAAAGGTAAACACGATCCCTACAGCAATTCCAACAATGAGACTTGTAAACAAGGTTGTGATGAGCGTAATTAAAAAGATGGTTGCTTGCTCAGGACCAATTTTATAGATACGAATTAAGTTTTCGGGTGAAGCCAACTTGTATCCTGTAAAAACTAGAATTGCAGCGAGAGCAGTAAGGGGTATACGTTGAATCTGATCTCCTAAAAGGACAACAAAAAGAACTAAAAAAGCAGCATGAAAAAAGTTTGCAGATCGATTAGTACCTCCGTTATTAGCATTCACGGAACTTCTTGCAATAACCGTCACGACATTCAAACCGCCTAAAAAACCACTGACAATACTTGCCAAGCCAAGTGCACGAAGGTCTTTATTGACATTGGAACGTCTTTTTTTAGGATCTAATTTATCTACTGCCTTGATGCTGAGTAAGGATTCAATAACCGCGATTAAAGTGATGGAAAATACGACTCCGATAAAGTTTAAATCTAAAAGTTTTTCAAAGTTAGGACGAGGAAGGTTAGAGAACAGTTGGTCTGGAATTTTAATTAATAACTCAGGATCAATTGGCACGGCTTTATTCAAGACTAAAGTATAGTAATACCCGATTCCTATAGAGCCCACCACAACCCACATGGGTGCTGGAATCAAATGAAAATAAGGGTTTCGTATTCTGCTGTACAGAAAAAGAAAAATTAAGCTACCCATACCTAAAGCCCCCGCAAAAGGATGTAATCCTAAAAAGAGCAAAAATGAATCGGGAATGCGCATAAGCTGTTCAACCGTTCCCCCAGGTATGGAGGTAAGTCCCAGCATAACATGAAATTGTTTGGCTAAAATTCCGATTCCTATCGCGGCGAGCATTCCTTGTAAAGCTGAGGCTGGAAAAAATTCACTCATGGCTCCCAAACGCAAAACCCCAAAAAGAAACAACAAGCCCCCAGATAGAATTATAGCCGCTAGGGTAAATAAATAACCTTGATAAAGATCTCCATCCCCCAAAGTTGTAATAGCCGCTAAAAGAACGATGACTAAACCATTTCCAGGCCCTGCAATGGTGACATGAGAGCCTCCAAAGAGAGCGACTACAAGTCCTCCAGCAACGGCGGCAATAATACCAGAGAGCGGAGGAGCATCGGAGGCAATGGCAAGCCCTAAGCCCAAGGGCAAAGCAATGAGTGAAACAACAAATCCCGCAAAAATATTCTGAGGTAATTCTTTTGCAAATGCTAAGACAGGACTTTTTTTAGCCATGGGTTTTGGAATGAATAATTAACACATCTGTTGGGAGTTCGGCTAAAATATGCTCTAAATCTCGAGGAAAAAAACGATGGTAAAAGCGCTGCTCCTCTTGTGCATTCATTACTAATAAATCGGCTCTTACTACTCGAGCATAATGACCAATGGAATATCCTCTTCTTCCAAAAATACTTTGGGTTTCATATTTTAGGCCTTGGGTAATCTGAGAGGGTATTTTTTTTATGATGTCTGTAACACGTATTTTTTCTTCACGATCTATTTTCTGTTTTCGTAAGGTTGCTTTTCTTAAACTACGGTCATCATTTACCGCAATAGCTACTCGAGATTCGCTTATTTCTTCTACAAGTGTAATTTTTTCAGAAGTTAAGGCATTTGCAACATGAAAAGCAGCTTCGACAGTTTCTTGGGTCTGAGGACTGTCAAAACCATTAACGACCACGTGTTTACAGGGGCTTCTTTCAATAGACGGGTTTAACATTAACAATACAGAACATGGCGCTTGACGGGTTAGTTTTCGCGCAATGGAGCCTAAATAGTACTTAACAACATTTTCTCTTTTAAGGGCACCTAAAAGTAAAAGATCGATGTCAAATTCTTCACAGGCATTGGCTAATGTTGCTACGGGATCACCTTCTTTCCAGTAGGTTTGAATTTGGTCCGATTGGGTGGGACATTCCTCTAATAGTTGTTGAAATACCTTCTCTTTCTTTGGAGTTTTCTTACCGACATGGACAAAAATCAACGAAGCCTTAAAATACATCGCTAGCCGGCTGGCCTCATAGACATTTGCCTTGAGGGATGGAGAAAAAGCAAAACCAAACAAAAGTGTCTTAAAAGGTTGGAAAGCCATATATAATGTAGTCAATTACATTTTTTGAACAAACTCTGTTCGCAAAACAATACTTGTTTTCTTGATTTTACAATCAATTTCTTCTGAACTGTCGGTAACACGAATGTTTTTGACAACTGTACCTCTTTTTAATGTAATTCCCGCTCCTTTAACCTTCAAGTCTTTGGTGAGTTTAACGGAATCACCATCATGAAGCGTATTTCCATTGACGTCGGTTACATTCATACCGTTCATTTTCTCAAATATACATTGAAAAAAGGGAAAGTACAAAGATGTTAGAACACTAACTTTTTAGAATTTCTTTTATTTGATGCGATTGAATAACCGCTCCTATTTTTTTAAAATTGCTTTATTTTAGTTTCACCTTGAAGTAGTTTCGCCAGTGTAAAAGCGGAGGTCCCAATTATTAGGTTCATGTTTTCCAAATGTAATTTTTCTGCTTCATCTCCTGCTTTATGATAAAAATCAAAGTTTTTAAAGTCAAAAGAAGAAAGGGTTTGTGCAGGAATTTCAAAAGTCTCATAAAAAGCATAATTATCGGAACGTTTAAATAAATTTAATTCTCTGGCCTGAGGCAGAAATTGCACAAAGCCAGCTGAAATTGTATTCATTTCCTCTGCCATATTGGAGCGTTTGTATCCTGTTAGATAAACCTGATTTTCACCTGTACTTAGCGTTGTACCGATCATTTCAAAGTTGACCATATAGTCCAAGCGCACCCTTTCTTTTTTCATTCGCTTTGCTAAATGATAGGCTCCTTTTAATCCTTTTTCTTCATCTGTAAAGAGTGCTACAATAATATTTTGTTTCCAATTGTGTTTTGCTAAAAAGCGGGCAATCTGCATAACAGCTGTTGATCCTGCAGCATTATCATTGGCTCCGTTGAAGATGCTATCGCCTTCGATTTTTTGGATACCGATGTGATCTAAATGAGCTCCAATTAATACCGTTTTTTGATTTGGATCATAATTACCTATGCGCCCAACAATATTGTAGGATAAAACACCTTCGGTAGTCAAAGAATCTCGATAGGCAGGGTAGAACGGCTCCACACCGTGTTCTTTAAAATAGTTCGTGACAAAATCCGCGGCTTTAAAGTACCCTCCCGAATTGGAATCACGCCCCTTCATGTCATCACTAGCCAGAGTATATAAAATGGACTGGGTTTCTTCTAAGCTAATTTGGGCTCTAATTTGTTGTTGGTCAAAAACTGGAAGATCAGTACAGTTAGTTATACACAGTATTCCTAAAGAGAGAAGAGTTAATTTTTTCATTTGTTTTAAGTTAAGGATTATTAAGCGTGTTTATCAATTTCTATGTATTCAGAAGTTCCCTTTTCTTTTCGCCATTGAGCCATTGCCAGTTTAGAGACAGTTTGAGTTTTCCTGTGGAGGTGGTTGAAACGTGTGCAATAGCTTCACCCGCTTTCAATTGTTGAGTGTTGGTAAGGCATTGATAGAGTAGGCTTAGTTCAGCACCTTTTAGATGTCCTATGATGGTCCCATAAGAGATAGATCCTCCAGAGTATATAGCAGTGACCCTACTGTTTATCTGTTTATATTCAAATAGAGTTTCGGAGTCTACTTGTCCCTTTTCAGAATTTTGTACTAAGACGAAGGTTTTTTGGTTGAGATTGAATGAGGACATGGAGAACGTGTAAGGGTTAAAAAATAAGTTGTTCTTTTATTTCAGGTAAGATGAGGTTTATATTTTTCTCAGAAAAATGAGCCTTTACTTGTTCACGATCAATTGCTATGGGAGGAAACGTATCAAAATGACAGCCTACAATCGTATTACAAGCAATAAAATTAGCGGCTAGCGCGGCTTCTTCCATACCCATGGTAAAGTTGTCTCCAATAGGTAAAATGGCAACAGTAAGAGGCGGACAAAGTTCAGGAATGAGTTTCATGTCATAGGTTAAGGCGGTGTCGCCAGCAACATAAAAACAATTTTTTTTATTCCAAATGACAAAGCCACCAGGATTCCCACCATAGGTTCCGTCGGGTAAGACGGAAGAATGTATCGCAGAAACGTATTTAACCGTTCCAAATTCAAAAGTATATTTTCCGCCATGGTTCATTGGGTGTCCCTCCACACCTTTGTTTTGGTACCAGCTTACAATTTCAAAGTTTGAAATGAGGGTTGCCCCAGTGTTTTTGGCAATCTCTTCTGCGTCTAATACATGATCTTGGTGCCCATGAGTGAGGAAGATATAATCGGCCTCTATTTGATTGATCATAACTTCTTTTGCCAAGGGGTTTCCAGAAATAAAAGGATCAAATAAGAGCTTTTTTCCTTGTGTTTCGATTAAAAAGCAGGCATGTCCATAATAGGTAATTTTCATGGTGTTAGATTTTGTTTATTAAAAATAAACAAAATAATGGCTTAAGGCGATTCTTTTGATTGCACTTACTCAGAAGAGGGAGAGTAAATGAATTATAATCTCATTTTTAGTAAATCGGGTTTGAAACCAACTTTTTTGTAGGCTTCCAATGCGCTTTTGTTTTCGGCATAGACATCCAGTTGAATTTCATGGATATCTTTGTCTTTTGCCCATGCAACAAGCTTTTTGATTAACCTTCCATTAATTCCTTTTCCTCGGTGCTCGGGATGAACATACATAAACCCTAAATAGACAAATTGTTTGGGTTTTTTATATGCAACAGAATTTTGAATTTGTGCATATCCAGTGCCCACAACCGTTCCTTTAAATTCTGCGACATACAATAAAACATCTGGATTTTCAATGAAACTTTGAATATCGTAGTAGGAAATGGGGTCTGCTCTTAAATTGGATGCAAAAGGGCGTTCATAGCGAATGAGGGCTTGTTCAAATTCTTTCAAAACAGGGAGGTCGTTGAGAACCGCTTCTCGAAGAATCAGATCCTTACTTTGTGACATATAGATAAGATTTAAACTTTAATGTTTTTTAATAAACTATTAAAGTCTAAAAATAAGGAATAGAAACTTAATCGTTTAACTTTAAAACAGCCATAAATGCTTGTTGAGGAATTTCTACATTTCCAATTTGTCGCATTTTCTTTTTCCCTTTTTTCTGTTTTTCAAGAAGTTTTCTTTTTCGTGAAATATCTCCACCATAACATTTGGCGGTGACATCTTTACGTAAGGCTTTTATGGTCTCTCTAGAGATAATTTTTGCGCCAATTGCTGCTTGAATGGGAATATCAAACTGTTGCCTTGGAATGAGTTGGCGTAATTTTTCACACATTTTTTTTCCAATGTTGTATGCATTGTCTGTATGAATTAATGCCGATAAAGCATCGACAGGGCTTGCATTGAGGAGGATATCTACCTTGACTAATTTTGAGGGACGCAAACCAATAGGTGCATAATCAAAAGAAGCATAGCCTTTAGAAACCGTTTTTAGACGATCATAAAAATCAAATACAATTTCTGCGAGAGGCATGTCAAAACTCAATTCAACCCGCTCTGGAGTCAAATAGGTTTGATTGGTTATTTGTCCTCTTTTTTCAATACAAAGCGACATTACATTTCCTACAAATTCAGATTTAGTAATAATGGTTGCTTTAATGTAAGGTTCTTCCACCCGATCCAAAAAGGAGGGGTCCGGTAAATCAGAAGGATTATTTACTAATAAAATTTCCTCAGGATTTTTTTTGGTAAATGCATGATAGGAAACGTTGGGAACGGTAGTAATAACCGTCATATCAAATTCTCGTTCTAAACGTTCTTGAATAATTTCCAAATGGAGCATTCCCAAAAAGCCACAACGAAATCCAAAACCTAAAGCGGCAGAACTTTCTGGAGTAAAAACCAAGGAGGCATCATTAAGCTGCAACTTTTCCATGGAAGCCCTGAGCTCTTCATATTCTTCAGTATCCACAGGGTAAATTCCTGCAAAAACCATAGGCTTTACCTCTTCAAACCCTGAAATAGCCTCAGTGGTCGGGTATTCGGGATCCGTAATAGTATCTCCTACTTTAATTTCTTTTGCCTCTTTTATTCCAGTAATGAGGTAACCCACATCCCCAGCATTGATTTTTTGCTTGGGTTCCTGAGTTAATTTTAAGGTTCCAATTTCATCCGCATTATAGGTTTTTCCCGTTGCCATGAATTGGATTTTTTGTCCTTTCCGAATAGAGCCATTTAAGATCCTAAAGTAGGTTTCAACGCCACGGAAGGGGTTGTAAACAGAATCAAAAATTAAGGCTTGTAAAGGTTGATCTACACTTCCTTCAGGGGAAGGTACGCGTGATATTATAGCGTTTAATATATCTTGAATTCCCAAGCCTGTTTTTGCTGAAGCAGGGATAATTTCGTCAGGGTTGCAGCCCAATAAATCGACGATATCATCGGTCACCTCTTCAACATTTGCAGAGGGAAGATCCACTTTGTTGAGTACCGGAATGATTTCCAAATCATTTTCTAAAGCGAGGTATAAATTAGAAATGGTTTGTGCTTGGATACTTTGAGCGGCATCAACGACCAAAAGGGCACCCTCACAAGCAGCAATAGATCGAGAAACTTCATAGGAAAAATCAACATGGCCAGGAGTATCAATCAGGTTGAGGATATAGGTTTCCCCTTCATGGATATATTCCATTTGAATGGCGTGGGATTTTATGGTAATTCCACGTTCGCGTTCCAAATCCATATTATCCAAAAGCTGGTTTTGCTTTTCACGCTCGGTTACTGCTCCAGTAAAGTCCAACAGGCGATCGGCTAAGGTGCTTTTCCCATGGTCAATATGGGCAATAATACAGAAGTTTCGAATGTTTTTCATTTCGGCAATTTCTTTGCTGGGCGCAAATATACGGCTTTGGAAGGAGTGTTTTTGGGATATTTTTGAAGTTTTGTACTTTTCTGCCCAAAAAAACAACAGAATGTCTCTTAAAACTTCCATTTTGCGTATTTTTTTCGCACTCAGTTTTCTTTTTTCAGCCTATACCAAGTTTGTTGCTCCTGGTTTTTTTGAAATAACTCTTATGGATCAGGGAATAGCAAGTAGCAGAGTATGGGCAGCTCATTTGACACGCTTTTTTATTGGCTTGGAATTTGGCTTGGGACTGCTATTACTTTTTCCAATTTATACTAAAAAAATCACGGGCTTAGCTTTACTACTCCTTTCGGGCTTTACAGTCCACCTTCTTTATCTCTGGGGCATAGGAGATACTGAAAATTGTGGTTGTTTTGGAGAAATGATCTCCATGACTCCGGCAGAGTCGATTCTTAAAAATAGCATTCTCATCAGTATTGGAATTCTCTTGTATCTAAAAGCTCCAAAAAGAAAAAAGGGATTCTTGTTTTTAGGGACTGTTTTTCTAGTTGTCATTTTAAGTCAATGGTTTCTACTTCCCATACCCAAGCATAGCGAGATGTCTTTTTCTGATTATACTCATTTTGAAAACGAAGGTCGTGTAGACCTTTCTAAAGGGGAAAAATGGATTGTCGTTATTAACTTAGCATGTGAACATTGCCAGCAAGCAGCAATTGAAATAGGGAGTTTGCAAAGGGAATTAGGGACTTCTTTTCCAGAAATATATGCCCTTTATTATAAGGAGGGAGATTTTTCAGTAGAAGATTTTGAAGCGCTGACAAAGGCAAAGTTTCCCTATCACATGATTGACGTAAATGCCTTTTTTGATTTGATAGGAGAGAGCCCCCCACGTTTATATAAACTAATGGACGGTAAGGTTTCAGAATTTTGGGATCACGGCTTAGGCGATGCCTTGAAATAAAGTAATTAGCTCAAAACCCACTACTTTTCTTTATTTTTACCAAAAAAACAGCTTTGATTAAAATTGGCGACATAGAATTAAGTGATTTTCCGCTTTTACTAGCCCCTATGGAGGACGTTAGTGATCCTCCTTTTAGAGCGCTTTGTAAGGAGCTAGGAGCAGACGTCGTTTACACCGAATTTATTTCGTCAGAAGGCTTGATTAGAGACGCCGCCAAAAGTGTTCAGAAACTTGATATATATGAAAAAGAACGTCCTGTAGGCATCCAAATTTTCGGAGCAAATTTAGAGTCCATGATACGTTCCGTTGAAATTGTAGAGGCTTCTAAGCCAGATATTATCGACATCAACTTTGGATGTCCAGTAAAAAAAGTAGTGAGTAAAGGAGCAGGTGCGGGAATTTTAAAAGACATTCCTTTAATGGTGAAACTCACTGAAGCGATGGCCAAGCACACACATTTACCCATTACAGTTAAAACACGTTTGGGGTGGGACGATGATTCCATTAAAATTGTTGAAGTCGCTGAACGCCTTCAAGATGCTGGAGCAAAAGCGATTTCCATTCATGGAAGAACCCGGGCTCAAATGTATAAGGGAGAGGCCAATTGGCACCCCATTGCTGAGGTTAAAAACAATCAACGAATGCAGATCCCTATTTTTGGGAACGGTGATGTGGATTCTCCCGAAAAGGCAAAATTGATGCGAGACGCGTTTGGTTTGGATGGTGCGATGATCGGTCGAGCAAGTATAGGAAACCCCTGGTTTTTTAATCAAGTCAAGCATTATTTTGAAACGGGAACACATGCAGCACCTCCTTCTATTGAAGATCGAGTGGCCGTGGCAAGAAGGCATTTAGAGATGGCGATTGATTGGAAAGGAGAAATCCAAGGTGTTCTTGAAACACGCCGTCATTATACGAATTATTTTAAAGGGATTCCCAATTTTAAACCCTTGCGAACTCGGATGGTGACTTCGAATGAATCAGCAGGAGTCTTTGAGGTCTTTGACGAAATCATCGAGCACTTTTCGGCTCAAGAAATAGCATAAGTTTTACTCTTTTTTCCAAGCCCTCTTGTCGCCCAAGCCGTGCTAATGGTTCCTAAAACAAATAGCGTTCCTAGAACAATTGCAATGTTTTTTAACTCAAATAATACGGGGTATGCCAAGGAGGTTCCGGGAACATAGATAAAAGGAAATTGTGCTTGAATCAGGACAAGAAGCATTCCGATAAACAAACCGATAATTCCACCCACCCCACAAATTAATAAGCCAATAGTAAAAAATATTTTATGAATTCCATGGGGTTGAGCCCCCATAGCCAATAAGATTTTTAGTTGTCCTCGTTTATCTAAAATCATCATAATTAAGGCCCCTACTACATTAAACAAAGCAATCATCATCACTAGGGTAAAAATAAAATAAATGGCAAGGTGTTCTACATTTAGCATTTTGTAGAGTGCTGCATTTTGTTCTGAACGAGAAACCAAACGAATGGGTTGGTCAAAAAGAGGAGACAAGAAAGGGAGTAATTCCGTTTTAGAGGCTTTTGGTTTTGTTTTTAATACAATGGAAGAAAATTGATTGGGGTTCAATTCGAGAAGATCTTGACCAAATTCAAGATTTGAAAAAACATATTTTTTGTCCAAATCTTCACTGATTTGATATAAGCCAACCACAACACTGGGTTTTGTATGAAAAGGATCTTGCCCTAAAAGGGTGTTTTTATTTTTTTTAGGAACGGTAATGTTGAGAAAGGTATTGTAGTCAAAAACGCCTACACTTAAGCTCCCCGCAATACCAAACCCTAAAACTGCTTCTGAGCCTGAAAAGGAAAGCCAATCACCTAATGCGATAAGTTGATCAACAGACACCACATCGGTATAGTTTGGCCCTACAGCTTTGAGGTAGGCAACCTGATTTTTTTCTTTAAAAGAAAGAAAGACTTTTTCTTCAATTTCGGGAGCGGCTAGATCAATTTGTTCAAGAGCTTCGATTTGAAGTAAGGTATTGTCTTCAAGGGTAAGATATTTTCCTTGTTCTGCCTGGATTTCAAAATCAGGATCAAAGGCGTTTGTAAACGAAAGACCAAAATCTTTTAAGCCAGCAAAGGCACTTAGAACGATAAACAATGCGGCGGTTGCGATGATGACCATAAAGAGGGCAAAGGCATTGATTCGGTTGATGACCGTTTGCTGACTTTTAGCAAAAAAATAGCGCAATGCGATTTTAAGGGAATACGTCATGCTTAATTTTTAGTGTACAAAAGCAACTTATTTTTTTTGTCGCGGTTCTAGTGCTTCGGGGTTTTTAATGGGATTTTCTCCTAATTTTAATTCGTGATCAATTGATTCGATATAATCCAATGAATCGTCTAAAAAGAAGAGGAGGTCTGGAATTCTTCTCAGTTGGTTTTTCATACGTTGCGATAAATCATGACGCAGCTGAAAACGATTTTCTTTTAGGACTTCAAAATGACGAAGGGCATCTTGTGTAGGAAAAATACTGAGGTAAATTTTAGCGGAGGTAAGATCGGCGGTAACATGAACCTTAGTCACTGAAATCATTAAGTTACTTACATTCTCTTGACGGATTGCACCTTGCAGTAGTGTAGCAACCTCTTGTTGTAAAACTTTATTTATTTTTTTTTGTCTAGGCGTTTCTTGTTTGTCCATGGCACAAAAATACGTATAAAATTAAGCTTATAAACGTTCCCACTTATAATCCCCATTTAATCGGAAGGTGCCTAAATGTTCTTTGCTCCATTGTTCAGGGGGAATTAAAGAGAGAAAAGCTTCTTTTTTCCCTTGGTAAAGGTGGTAGATTTCTCCAACGATGGGTTCAAATTTGAAGTGTGCGGAATAGACCTGTTGCGTATCTGAAGCCAGTGACACAAAAGATTTGATTTTCTCTTGTAAATCATCTAACTCAGCCTGAAACTGTTTGGAAACTTTGTCTACCCCTTTCTTTTTAAAAGCATCTACATTAGGAACTTCAATAATAGGTCCACTAAGACTGCTTGCATAAGGGAGTAGTTTTGCAATATAGCTTTCCTGGGTTTCATCCCAAACGACAGCATCTGGTTTTTTTTTCTTCAAAGAATTCTTTTTTTTTCAAAGATAACCAAATTGGCTGTTAGTACTCTTTTTCGAGGATTGCAAAAAGAAGCAAACACTATTTTCCTCGTCCAGTTTTTCTTACAGCAGTGGTTTTTTTTGTAGCTCTAGGGGCGGCTACTTTTTTATTTTTTTCGCCTTGAGTTGATTTAACCTTACTGTTACCAAAGAATTTGCTGCTCATGATGTTTGTTTTTATAAAGATAGGGTATTTGACGGTGATCTGAAAAGGTGAAAAAATAAAAGGGCAGGTCCAGCCAACCATAGCCTTACTACCCTTTTACAAAAATAGGGTGTGAAGCCCTACGGGTCAAAGGTAGTTAATATACGCATACGAAGTTTGAATAGAGGCTTTTTGTTAAGAGCTAAATTTTTTAAGTGAGGATTACAGAAGCTTATTTTTTTCATAAAAATTTAATTTTTCAAGTACTCTTCCCATTCTTTTTTATCAAAAGTTTTCCCAAAGAGCTCGTAGATACCGATTGCTTTTATGAAAAAATATTTAGTAAGACCAGCGACTTCATAAACAAAATAGACCTCTTCATTAAAGGCAGACGGTTTTATTATTACGGTTTTATCTTCTAATCTAAATTCTTTTAATTCCTTTGTTTTGATAACCCTTTTAAATGTTTCAAACAAAGTGTCTATTTCCTCAGAAGTTGATTGGAACCTGAGTGTAGTTTTTTCCTCCTTTTTGTCATACTCTGAATTAGACCAAACGAATGCATAATATTCTTTTCCATTAACATTAGGGAGTTTATTCAAACTTACGCCTCCTGTAATTCTACCGTGGTAGTATATAAAATGTAAACCAATTTGTTTTCCTAAAACGTCATTAGTGACTTTTATTGTCTGTCCAAAGAACGGGGATGGCAGTGTTAAAAAGAAAACAATCAAAAGCAGTTTCTTCATTTTAATGGATTTATAGTTATACGATTCAAACAGTTAAAGCTTTATATAAAGCAACAAATACCAAGGTAATTGAATAAGACATTTGGTACAGAGGATGTTACGTTTAGGTTTTATTCTGAACAATAAGTATCTCCAACTTGATACTGATTGTAAACCTCTTCAGTTACAGCTCCCGACGGGATTGCTCCATATTTATTAGGAACGTTGTTATTGCTGTAATTTTGATTTTGCCAAAAGAACAGAAAGTTACTTCCGCTTTTCTCTTTTCTTGTGATTTCAACACATCCCGTTTCTTTAGAACATGAAGAAGCAAGAAATAAAAATAAATAGATTAACCTTTTCATTGATTTATAGTCTCTACGAATTTACTAATTCTATCTTTAAAAATAAGCGTCTAAATAAAAGGCACATAAAACGCCTTTGAATCAAAAGGAATACTACTTAAACGGAGTCGTGCGGCAAGTATTTTAATGAAAAACGATTTTATAAAGGAAGTGTCTGAAGATATATAAATAGAGATTTAAGTAAAGCATTATTGAAAATGAGAGGAGCTAAAACCCCCATCCTATGGCGGTAGAATTAGAAAGTGTCAATTAAAGATGAATTATTTCACAAGATGTATTAATTTTACAGCCTAATTAACGGAATGTTTTTAGTAAGGTCCTATAGCTCAGTTGGTTAGAGTAGCTGACTCATAATCAGTTGGTCCCTGGTTCGAGCCCAGGTGGGACCACATTCAAGAAAGAGCACAAGCTCAATCAGAACAAGCCCTTCAAGCAATTGAGGGCTTTTTTTTACCTAGTATCTAGACACTCAAATATACCCAAAATCGTGTCAACTGGCTCATTACTGCCAGTAAATAGACAGTTAAATCCCCAAAAAATTCCAACCTAAAACTCTGAAATAAGACCCCCATCCCTAAAATTAAATCTACTTTTCTTTTGAGACTAGAGCACATATAATGATGTATAACCTAAATCATTGGCATATCTTCTTCATTAAGCTCAGGAGGAAACACGGAGCAGATAGATTTTCTATATTAGCAGCTTACTAATCATAAATCAATTAAAATGAAAAAAATTCTTCTAATCTTATTTACAGGTCTAATGATATCGGCATGTAATAATCCTCAAAAAACATCATCTAAGTTTTCAGCGCCAGGAACAGGTAAATACATTGAATGGTTTGGTGATAATGAAATGGCAAATGAATTTGCTATGATTGGAATGAGACACTTTATGAATGCTGAACAAGAAAAAGCTTATGCTTTTTTCGAAACAGCTCTTTCTTACGATTCCTCAATGTTTGCTCCACATGTTTGCCTAGCGGAAATGTCTTTAGACGGTTCTGAAAAACAAGAATACCACATATCGCAAGCGAAAAAGAATGTTGAAGAAAATAATGAGACATCAAAGGTTTTTGTTTCAATTTTAGACCAGAAGCCTGATGGTTACTGGGGCTATTTTGATTCTTCAAATGCGCATGAACTTTGGAAAAAAATGCATGAGCTTGAACCAAAAGGAAACTTCATAAAACAATTCTATGCCTGGACTATGAAAGATAAAGAACAAAGTATCGCAACTATTAACAAGTTTATAGCTAACGCAAAAACAAATAATGAGTCTTATGAAAATCTACTTAACCTTTTGGGGTATAAATTGATGTCAAAAGGTGATATGGAAGGTGCTGAAAAAGTATTTTTAGACTATATTAAAGCCTACCCTGACGGATATAATGCATATGACTCAATGGGAGAATACTATTTAAAAAATGAAATGAATAAACCTGCAAAAGAGATGTACATGAAAGCTCTTGAAAAATATCAGTTTGCAAATAATGCGCGTAAAGTAATTTCAAAAATGAGGGAACAATAAGAACAAATGATTATAAAAACCCTCCAAGTGGAGGGTTTTTATATCATCGGCATATCCTCTTCAGTAAGTTCTACAATACACTTTACCAAGAATGAAACAAGCTACTAATGAAGACGTTTTAGGGGTTTAACATTTGGATAAGCGATGGGATAAAATATAGTTGCATTATAATGTGACTATTTCTATTTAGTCTGTAATTTAATATATTGGTCTTATGAAAAAACTTATATACCCAATAGCATTAATCCTAACAGCATTTCTAATCCTATACAGCTGTTCACCAGAAGAAGAAACACAAGCACCAACTAGTACTGTTCAAAGTACAACTCCAGAGCCTGAACCTGAAACTCCCGCACCAGTAGTTGTTCAATATACTTTAACAGTAACAGCTGGTGAAGGCGGAACAGTTTCAAGTGAAGGTGGAGAATTTGAAGAGGGAACAGAAGTAGAACTAACTGCAACGCCTAATGAAGGGTATAGATTTGATGGCTGGGAAGGAATTGAATCAAATGAAAGCACAATTACACTTTCTGTAACTTCAGACACTGAACTAAGTCCAATTTTTAATTTAATGATTCAATCACCAGCTAGCTATGGTGTAGATGAATACTGGGGTCAAATTGTTGATTTTGAGCCTGAAATATTTTTTGCATCCGATTTATCTAACACTTTAAGAGAAAAATTTATGATTGATTTAAATCTTGCAATATCTCAATTTGGAAACTATGGTCCTCTTGAATGTTATGTCCTTGGAAATAGCACTAATGCGGCTAATGAATTAGCTATTGAATATTGCAATAGAAGGGTTGAAAGAGGTCAAGAAGGAGATTTAAATGGTTGTATAGATAACCAAATGAATGATAATGGCTATGGTATGGAATATTATAGAAAAGATAGCGATGGTAATGGTATTTGGGCATCGTTAAATGGGTCTAGACGTCATGGTTATCATTTATTGCAATTTTCAAAACCTTATCATTATGAGGAAGACCCTTCAAGTATAGAATATACGATTGTAGTTTTTCACGAGTATTTTCATGTTGTCAATGCAGCAAATGTATTTAGTGACGAAAGTATTTATATTGAAGGAATTGGTCAACAAATTCCTGAGAGGGGTCCCCCAGCAATGGTAGAAGGGTCTGCTAATTACCTTAGTCATTATCTTGCAAGAAAACTATTTGATTATCCAAATTCTTATTTGAATTTAAGACTATATATGGTGACTCAGATGGATAACATAAAAAGAGCTAGGAACGAATTTCCCAATTGTAATAATGTTAATTTATCAGAGATAAATTATGGAGATTCATGTGATATGTATAGCCTTGGAACATGGGGAATAGCTTACTTGATGGATAGAGCTGATAATATTAATGCATACCAAGAAGTGCTATTTCCATTAATAAATGATATTGGCTATTACGCGGCTTTTGAACAAACCTTTGGAATTACATTTGATGAATTCGAAATGGAATTTAGAACTTTTCTTGAATTACCTATATCGCAGCAATTAGAAATCATCCCTGATATTTAAACCCTAGGCATATCTTCAGTAAGTTGAATGAAAAAAACTACTAATGAAGTAAGTGAAGACTTGCCTTTGTTTACAGTGTAAGTTCAGGAAGAAAAACATGGCGTAGAGACGTTTTATTTATCTAATATAAGAAATGAAATAATAAGTATTAAAAAAGTTATTGCTGAAGAAATACAGCGAATTATGTTAAAATTATTCCATTTAACTTCTATACTTTTTCTAAGAGTTTTTATTTCTTCTGACGTAATGGATTCTAAATTTGTTTTGTCTAAAATTTCATTCAAAGGTATGTTTCCTGATACGGTTACACCAAATACACCAATCCAATAAATAACAAGAGTAAATACAAACAACCAGAAAATATTCTTGGGATACAAATTAAAATAGAATACAGGGACCAATGCTACAGCTATTATTGCCCCAAGAAATATAATTTTAAATGCATTATTTAATATGACACGATTCATAGATTGTAATGCTGTTAGGTATTCAATATCACTTAATTTTCCAATACCAGGTTTCACAGCATTAGACCATGTAAAAAAAATCCCAGCCATTAATCCTGTTAATAATATGGCAAGGGCTAATATGATTGTTTCAGATTTCAATAATTTATTTTTTCTTTAAAAGTAAATAGCCACCTCCCCCAAGACAACAAATTAAAGCGATAAGTAATCCCGTATCCACAGGACAAATATATGCTTAATGATTTTGTATTAACTATTAATCAATTAAAGTTAAAATCTAAAAGCAAATATTTTTATTTTTACGGTGTAATGAAGAATATCGTTAGCTTTAACCGAGCAGTTCAATTAAGCGTAATCATTTTTAGTTTACTTTCCTTGTTTCATTTAACAGTTATCATAGGGATTATATTCTTTGACTTGGCCCCAATTAAATTACTTTGGGGTGGAAAATTAAAGAAAACCGATGAGCTGATAAAATTTGAAATTATATCATTAGTAGTTTTAATTTTTTGCTTGATTATTGTTCTTTTAAGGTCCCAATCATTGATTTCAATATTTATTAATTTTTCAAGAGTTACATTATGGCTTCTCTTTTTTCTTTTTATACTCAATACTATTGGAAATTTAATTGCTGAGTCTATATTTGAGAAATTCTTTGCTCTAATTACATTAATATTATCAATATTATGTTTAAGAATGGCATTGGAACCAACATAGTAAATGAATTAAATCTATAGTAAGCCTTTACGCTTCTATTTATTTGAGAAAAAAGAATCTATTTTGGAAAAACAGATAAGGCTGCATAATAAAATTCACATTTCTTTTAAGATTACGGCTGGAAAAATGATATGTAGCTCAAATCATCGGCATATCCTCTTCATTAAGTTTAGGAAGAAAAACACGGAGTAGAGATATTATAAAAATTTTATATTAGTAACTTATTAATCATAAATCAATTAAAATGAGAAAATTTATTTTACCATTAATAGCTGGATATGTATCTGTTGCTGCAATTGCAGGGATTGTGGTCGTCCCTTTTTATTTTAATCCAACAACAGCCGAGCTGCATAAAGCTTTCCCAGCTGCTTATTATGCTGAACCTGTTCTTTGGGCTGGATTTGCTGCAGGACTACTACAAACACTATTACAGGTAATTATTTGGGATAAAATGAACTTTAGAAGCATCAAAGATGGAGCACTAAATGGAATTTGGTTAGGAGCTATTTTAGCAGGTATACAAAGCTTAAATGAAGCTTCCCAATATTCTGTATTTAATGCTACCGGTCAAGCATTGACTACTGTTATAATCTATATAGTATTTACAGCCATCTCTGGAGGGGCAATTGCTTGGGCTTTTGCAAGAGGAGAGAAAAACTAAACCATTATTTGATATTTACAATACTTAGAAGAATTTATCAAATCACGAGTTGTATAATTTTTTG
>JAURBX010000173.1 GCA_030828745.1 Flavobacteriaceae bacterium
CATTTGAGTCCAAGCTGTTAATCCCAATTCTGTCCCAAGTGCAACTTCCATTTCATCTAGATTTTTAAAATTACGCCTGTACGCTTCTTGTGTTTTTCCTGATTCCATTTTCCTTTTTATTAAACAATCATATGACCGCCGTCTACTGTATATATTCCTCCTGTTGAATAACTTCCTGCATTTGAAGCAAGATAGACGGCTAAGCCTGTAAGCTCTTGAGGTTGCGCCATTCGACCCGCAGGGAGGTCTTTTACAACTTGCTGCATTACCGCTTCATTTTTCCATAGGGCAGCGCTGAATTTAGTTTGAATTAAACCTGGACAAATTGCATTGGATCGAATTCCATATTTACCCCATTCTTTTGCTTGTACTTGTGACAACATGATGAGTGCTGCTTTTGTGATACCATAAACCCCTAAACCAAAACTTGGTTTCAATCCTTCTACAGAGGCAATATTAATTATTGAACCCGATTTTGATTTCTTTAAGGCACTAAAACAAAGGTTACTCAAATCAAAAGCGGCTTTCAAATTGACATTCATCATCTTGTCATAAACTGCTTCTGACATGGATTCCAAGCCTTCAAAAACAGGGTTTATAGCTGCATTATTGACCAAAATATCGATGCCGCCAAAGGTTTCAATTGTTTTCTGAACTAACTTTTTTCGCTGTTCGGAATTGCCTACATGACAGGCCTGCGCCATTGCGGTATATCCTTTTGCCTTAAATTCTGTTACAATTTCATCTACGGCTTCTTGAGATCGACTGCTAACTACTACCTTGGCACCATATTCAGCTAATGCGCTCGCTATGGCGAACCCAATTCCCTTACTAGAACCCGTTACTAGGGCAACTTTTCCATCAAGATCAAAAAGTTTTTTTGTTGATTTCATCTCACATGGGCATTGCACCCCCATTTGCATGAAGCGTAATTCCAGAAATAAAGCCTGCTTCCTTAGAAGCAAGAAAAAGATAGGCAAATGCCATATCTTCTACCGTTCCTATCCGACCCACTGGAATCTGGCCAATCCCAGCTTGTATAACTTCCTCAGGCATAGAATCCGTCATCTCAGTTTTAATAAACCCAGGGGCAACTGCGTTGACAGTTACTCCAAAGCGTCCAGTCTCTTTGCATAAAGCACGTGTAAAGCCGGCTACTGCCGCTTTAGTGGCTGCATAATTCACTTGACCAAAAGCGCCTGCAAATCCATTGATGGAGGAAGCAGAAACTATACGCCCGTAGCCAGCTTGTTTCATATGGGGTAAAACTGCCTTGGCAGTGGTGTATAGAGAGTTTAAATTTACATTAATCACAGTATCCCATTCAGCTTGTTCCATTTTCATGAAAGAGCGATCTCGAATCACACCCGCATTGTTAATCAGAATATCAATTTTACCGTGATTGGCTATAATTTCGTTTACTGCTGATTCTACTGAATCTTTAGAGGTTACATCAACTTTCTGAAAAAAGATGGCCCCTCTCGACTTTGATATTCTCTCGGCAGTGTTGACCCCTGCATCTAAAACATCCCAAAGGGCAACGGTAGCTCCAGCCTTACAAAAAACTTCACAAATACTTTCGCCAATTCCACGAGCTCCTCCCGTTACGATGGCAATTTGTCCTTTTAAATTTATCATCTATAGAATTTAAATTTTTTACTGAATTGATTTCATTGACAATCCAAAATAATCAATGTACTTAAAGATAACATTATATATAAGTTCCTAAGGCGGAAATAAGTTTCTTTTTTTTAATTAAAAAATCCAGCAAACCAGGATTTATCTTTACAAACCTTCCTTATTCAAAACAAAAAAAGGGGCTAAATGCCCCTTTTTGGATATTAAAAACATGTTAAGGATTGAACGTCCACCCAACAAAATAAGTAGATCCAATAGTCCCCGTTCCAGGTCCTGATACATATTCTACACCTGTTAAATTAGCTGCACCTATTTTAAAGGTGGATTTAGAGGTTGTATATTGTATTTGAGTATCAATAATATTTCGTGAAGGAATCATCGCGTCTGCAAAGGAAGCCTCCCAGAGATAAGCATCATTATATCTCCAGTTAATACCATAACCAAAC
>JAURBX010000008.1 GCA_030828745.1 Flavobacteriaceae bacterium
ATGAATTAAAAGAGCAAGTGAAAGATGCCAAGGTATTCGGAATTGTTGCAGATTTTAAAAAACCCCAGGAAGTTCAAGAACTGACCAATCAGCTTCCAGAAGTAGATGTTTTAATTAACAATGTGGGTATTTATAATTCACAATCTTTTTTTGATACTTCAGGCGAACAATGGAATGATCAATTTCAGGTTAATTTTATGAGTGGAGTTCACCTTTCACAGCATTATCTTCAAAAAATGATCAGTAAGAATTGGGGACGAATTATTTTCATTTCAAGTGAGTGTGCTTATTTAGTTCCGAGTGACATGATTTCATACAGTGCTACAAAGGCAGCAATGCATGCTTTATCAAGAGGACTAGCACAAATTACTAAAGGTACAGCGGTGACCGTGAATGTCATTGTTCCAGGCTCTACAATGAGTGAGGGAGCCAAAGACTTTTTGGCAAACAAGGCTAGACTTGATGGAGTAAGCCAAAAAGAAGTAGAAACCTCTTTTTTTTCAAGCGAAAGAACACAATCTTTATTAGAACGTTTTGCTTCAGTTGAAGAAGTTTCAAATGCAATTATTTATCTTTGTAGTCCACTTTCCAGCGCTACAAACGGCAGTGTTTTAAAAGTAGATGGGGGAAGTTCAGGAGGGATTTTATAGCCCTCACTAAATTTTATGGCTTATATACTACATCTCGATACCACAACCAAAAAATGTTCTGTAGCCCTTGCTTTAAATGGAGAACTATGTGCGCAAAAAGAGCTTTTATCCGAAGCTTTTAGTCATAGTGAAAAATTACATGTTTTTATTCAAGAGGTATTAACTCAAGGGGGAATAGAACCATCACAGCTCCAAGCCATTGCCGTAAGTAAAGGTCCAGGATCCTATACAGGTCTTCGTATTGGTATTGCGGCTGCTAAAGGTCTTTGTTTTGCAATGGATATCCCTTTGATCGCCATAAACACCTTAGAAATAATGGTACAGCCCCATATTGTTTCTTCAGATACTTTTATTATTCCCATGTTGGATGCAAGACGAATGGAGGTGTATACTGCTGTTTTTGATTCCAATAAAAAATGGGTAGCAAAAACTTCAGCCTTAGTTTTATCAGAAAACTCTTTTATGGATGTTGTTAAAACACATCCTTGTTTAATAATAGGAGACGGTGCAACCAAATTTAAAAGCCTGCATCCTAAAATAAAGGCCCATTTCACCGAGGAGGTTTATTACCCTTCAGCTAAAGAAATGTTTTTACTGGCATTAAAGCGTTTTGAAAAAAAAGAATTTGAGTCTTTGGCTTATTTTGAACCTTTTTATCTCAAAGATTTTCAAACTACTCCTTCAAAAAAATAAGCTTATCCATTTACTGCAACTACCGTTGCAATTTTTCCAGGCATCATTTCTTTAAGCATGGTTTCAATCCCATTTTTTAATGTAAATGTAGAAGACGGACACCCGCTGCATGCTCCTTGTAAAACCACATGAACTTCTTTTTCTACTTCATCATAAGAATCAAACACGATATTCCCTCCATCTGAGGCTACGGCAGGTTTGATGTATTCATCTAAAATAGAAACGATTTGTTGCTCTGTGGCGTTTAAGTTTTCAGAGGTTTCCTTATTTTCATTTATCTCGATTGCAGCAGGAGTTTCAGTCAAGATGATATTTCCCTCCTCAATAAAGGCACGAATAAATTCACGAACCTCCATAACAACTTCATCCCATTCGGTTATTTCAAACTTCGTAATAGAAACATAATTTGCATCTAAAAAAACTTCTTTAACAAAGGGAAGGTGAAATAATTTTTGAGCCAAAGGTGCATTTTTTGCTTCATCAATATTTTTAAATTCGACACTCTGGGGAACAAGGGGCTTGTTTGCAACAAATTTCATTACTGCAGGGTTTGGAGTGCTTTCAGCATAAACACTCACGGGAATCTTATCGTTACGTTGTGCTTCGATCACAACTCCACCATCGTTTAGGTAGGTTTGTAGTTGTTCTTTTACTTCCTCGATTACTTCTTCCCATTCCAGAATATCAAAGCGTTCAACACGAATTGTCGTTTCAGAAAGGCTTACAGATTTAACAAAGGGAAGGTAAAATAATTGCTGAATTAGGGGAGCACCTTTCGCTTCATCAATATTTTTAAAATGAGTTATCTCTTTGGGGCCAATCGTTTGGTCAACCTCAAAATTTGCCCAACGCTCTCCTTTTTCGTATTTAGCTGTAAGTCGGAAAATTTTCATCTTTTTTTTTCAAAAATAATAAAAGCATGGCAAATTATAGCTTGAAATGAAATACATATTTATGCCAAATATTTTTGTATTTTGGAGTAAACAAAAATTATGTTAATAAAGACTGTACGTGGCTTTACTCCATCTTATGGGGAAAACTGTTTTATTGCAGAAAATGCAACGTTAATTGGAGATGTTATTATGGGTAGTGATTGCTCAGTTTGGTATCAAGCTGTAATACGTGGTGACGTTAATTCTATAAGAATCGGAAATCAGGTTAATGTACAAGATGGGGTTGTTATTCATGCTACTTATAAAACAGCTCCTACTTTTATAGGAAATAAAGTCTCCATAGGGCACAATGCTATAGTGCATGGGTGTACTATAGAAGATAAAGTTTTAGTGGGTATGGGTAGTATTATAATGGATCACTGTGAAGTGGGTAGCAATAGTATTATAGCTGCAGGTGCCGTTGTGACACAAAAGACAATAATTTCACCGGGTTCAATTTACGCAGGAATTCCAGCAAGAAAAATTAAAGATATTGACATCAACCTGCAGGAAAACGAGATTGAACGTATTGCTCAAAATTATTTAGAATACGCTACTTGGTTTGAATAGGTAAAAAAAAAGGCTACCCACAGGTAGCCTTTTTTTTAAATTATGGATAGATTAAAAACCTAATTCAGTTTTTACATCAGCCATTAAATCTTTACCTAAAGCAGAAATTACACTTCCTCCTGGGCTTGAATCTAATACATAGTCAAATCCTTGAACACCAGCTACTTTTTCAATAGCAACACGTGCTTTTTCGTATAGAGGGCGCATCATTTCAGCAGAACGTTTTTGAAGTTCTTGAGAAGCAGTTTCTCTAAACTCCTGAATACGCTGTTGCATCTCTTGTAATTCAATTTGACGCTGCTGATTGATTAATTCAGTTTGATTTTGTGCATCACCTTGATACGATTGTGCTTTGGTTTGGAATTCTTTTACAGAAGTTTCCATTTCATTAGCATATTGGTCTTCAAGTTTTTTGAGCTCTGCTTGAGCTGCAATAACTTCAGGCATTTCACTAATTAATTCTTGAGTATTTATGTGTGCTACTTTAGATTGAGCCATTACATTCAATGGAGCAACTAATAATAACAAGCTAACAATAAAAGTGGATAAATGTTTCATAAAGTGGGATGTAAATATTAATTTTTTGAGGATGATGTTTTAGATTTTAATACCTCTAGTTGTTTCTTTTTATTTTGTATTCGTTGTTGTCTATTTATTCTTTTAATTACCAGGTCGCTAATATCGTAATTTTTTGCGGAATATAACATAGTTACATTAGAAGATCGATCAAAAATAAAATCATATTTTTTTTCCTCTGCTATTAGTTTCACGACACTCATTACTTGATCTTGAACAGGTTGGATTAATTTAGAACGTTGGATTATCATATCTCCTCTGGGTCCAAATCGTTTTTCTTGAAGACTTACGATTTCAGAAGCAAAATCTTGAATTTCCAATTCTCGATCATTAATGAGTTCAGGGGTAAGCAAAATACGCTCTGTGTTCAACTGATCTTGATATTGTTTTAATTGAATTTTTTTAAGCTCAATTTCTTTTTTCCAGTTTGCTACATTTTTATCCAACAGTTGAGTGGCTTCTTGATACTCATCTATACTTTCTAAAATAACATTCATATCAATATAGCCTACTCTTGTTCCCCGTTGAGCATTCGTGTATATACTCATAAAGAGAAATAGATAAAGTAGCATTGTCTTATGTAGGTATATTCTCATAGCTATTATAACGTAAAGTTATCTGACTTATTTTGAGGACTCTAGATTATCAATCTATATAATTTGTTAAAAACGCTGCCCTATAATAAAATGTGTTTCCCATCCATTAGGGGTACCAGAACTTTGACCTGGACTGTCAAAGCCGTAACCAAAGTCAATTCCAAGGAGTCCAAAGGCGGGCATAAAGATTCTAACTCCTGCTCCTGCCGAACGTTTTGAATTAAAAGGGTCAAAGTCTCTAAAGCTGTTATATCCATTTCCTGCTTCTAGAAAGCTTAACGCATATATTGATGCACTAGGTTTTAATGTAATTGGATAACGTAACTCCAAAGAAAACTTGTTATATATTACTGAACCGTCATTTCCTGATAAGGATTGGTTCGGATATCCTCTAAGTGCGATAGTTTCTCTCCCGTCAAGTGCATAGCTCACCATCCCATCACCTCCTAAGAAAAATCGCTCAAAAGGAATATTTCCTCTACTTAGGTTATATGCGCCAATGAAACCAAAGTCAGCTTGAGTTTTGAGAATTAATTTTTCGTATATGGGAGTATACCAAGTCCCGTTGAATTTTACTTTATAAAACTCTAACCATCTAAATTTCTCTTGATCAATTTCAGCGATTAGAGGGTTTCCATTGGCATCTTGAAATTCAGGAAGGTCCCCTAAGTTATCATAATCCTTACCTGTGAACAAAGAATAGGGCGGTGTGAACTTACCTGTAATGTTGAATGAGGATCCTCCTGTTGGAAAAATGGGATTAACTCGAGTATTGTCTCTAGATAGGCTTACGGTATAAGCAAGGTTGTTAGCTTCCCCATCACCAAAAGTAAAAAGTCCTGTAAAATAGTTCTTTAGGTTGTAGTATTGAAAGGAGATGGCTTGAGATAGTTGAAAAAAGTCATCGGGAACTCTCAAACGTTTCGCTAAACCTAAAGTAATTCCACTGATTTGGAATGACTGGCTTTTATCGGCTAAACCTGTAAAGTAATCATAACGATATTGAATCGTATGTTGAAGTGAGGTGGAGAATTGAACAGGCTGTTGTCCTCCCAACCAAGGTTCAGCAAAACTAAAACTATAGGTGCTGTAGAATTGGCTGGCTTGAAGTCGTAGGGCTAGATTTTGTCCATCACCCATGGGTAAGGGTTTGTATGCTTTTTTATCAAAAATATTCCGCATGGAAAAGTTATTGAACGACAAGCCTAGCGTTCCAATAAATCCTCCTTGACCATAACCTCCTTGTAGTTCGATCTGACTTGCGCCTGATTCTACCAAATCAAAACGTACATCAATAGTTCCTGCATTTTGATCTACATTTTCCATCTGAGGATTGATTTGTTCCGCATCAAAAAAGCCTAATTGTCCCAGCTCTCTGACCGTTCGAACTAATTTATCCTTACTGTAAAGATCACCTGGCTTGGCTCTCATTTCACGATAAATCACATGGTCGTTTGTTTTGGTGTTTCCTTCCACCATAATTTTATTGAAATTAGCTAATTTTCCCTCTGTAATTCTAATTTCAAAATTGATGGTGTCACTTATGGCACTTACTTCAACTGCGTTGATGTTGGAGAATAAATAACCATTATTTTGATAAAGGTTAGTGATATCATTGCCATCGGGCTTGGAAGTGTCAGCAATACGTTTTTTGAGCAAAACACCATTGTATACGTCTCCTTTTTTGAGACCGAGAATTTGCTGAAGAACCGAATTGGAGTAAACTGTATTTCCAATAAATTTAATATCTCCAAAATAATATTTATTTCCTTCTTCTACCGCTAGGTTTAAATTAATTGTATTGGAACCATCCTCATTTTGGATAATGGAATCAGATAGAACACGTGCATCACGATATCCTTCTTCTTTGTAAAAATCAACTAATTTACCGAGGTCTTCTTTGAAGTCTTTTTCAATAAATTTAGATTTCTTCCAAAAGCGTTTTGATTTTTTGTGTTTTGTATTTTTGAATTTACTCTGTAATTTTTTATCACTAAATATTTCATTCCCCTCAAAAACAATGTCTTGAATTTTTACTCGGGGCCCTTTATCAATATTAACAACCATTTTGTATGCATTTCCTTCAACGCTATCCTTTATCGTGTTGAGTGCAACTTTGGTGTTTAAAAAGCCTTCTTTCTTATATTTATTTTGAATGAAGTTTTTTGTATTCGTTAAAAAACTTTCCGAAAGTTTTTTTCCGACAGTAAGTTCTGTGTCAGAAATAATAGATTCTATACGTCCTTTTTTTATCCCCTTTATTTTAACTTCGGAAAGGGTAGGGAGTTCTTCGATTTCAATTTCAATGGTAATTTTTTTGCCAACAACTTTGGTTACATAAAGGTTGATGTCACTAAATAATTCTAATCCCCAAAGTTTATTGATCAATCCACTAATTTCTTCCCCAGGGACAGCCAATTCTTGTCCTTTTCTGAGACCACTGTATGAAATCACAGTTTGTGCGTTGTAAGTTTCCAGGCCTGACACAAGAATAGAATCTAGAACATAGGTTCTTCCTTTTGTATAGTTTTCTGTCTGTGCCTGCATGTATCCTCCAAAGAAGACAAATAACCCTACAAATAAAAATTTGTAACTCATTTTATGTAGTGAGTTGTTCGCTCGTTTTTCCAAATCGTCGTTCTCTTTTACCGTAGTTTGTTAATGCTTTGTTTAGATCTTCTTTTGAAAAATCTGGCCATAATGTTGTTGTAAAATATAATTCGGCATAGGCTATGTGCCATAATAAAAAATCACTTAATCGTTTTTCACCACTGGTTCGTATTAACAAATCTACAGGGGGTAAATAATGGGAGTAAAGATGCTCATTAATAGTGGACTGGTCAACTTTTTCGGGAGAAATTATACTATTTTTAACTTTATTCGCAATGGTTTTCATTGCTTGGGTTAATTCTTCTTTTGCCCCATAGTTAAGTGCAAGTGTAAGGGTCAGACCTGTGTTGTTTTTTGTTTTCTCAATGACATAATTTAATTCTTCACTGACTAAAGTAGGGAGCCCACTTGAATCACCAATTGATTTTAACTTAATGTTGTTTTTTGTCAATCGATTAAATTCTTTTTTTAAAGAACTAAGAAGAAGACGCATTAAAAAACTGACTTCATCTTCTGGACGACTCCAATTTTCAGTAGAGAAAGTAAAAAGAGTCAAAAATTTGATTTCTTTTCGGGCTGCTTCTTCAATCACTACTCTGACTGCTGACGCCCCTTTTTTATGACCCATTACGCGCTGTTTCCCTCTTTGGTTGGCCCAACGACCATTTCCATCCATAATGATAGCGACATGTTTTGGTAATTTGTTCATTTAATCTTTACAATAACATGGAAGATCGCCAAAGGTAAATGAAAATGTCAAACCCGTAAAAATATACCAGTCATTATTCATAATATTCCCAAATTTATACTCTTGTATATCCGCAAATTCGTTTTCTGGATTACTTCCATCTAGGTTGTCAGTTAAGGTATAACGCGCTCCCATTTCAAGAGCAATTACAAAAATAGGGTTTGGATTTATTTTAAACCCCAAAATTAGTGGAAAAGCTATTTTTTCATCCGAACCATAATCGTTTCTTGTAGGGGGATCAAATGGGCCGTTTGGTGTGAGGTAAAACTGCTCGTATCTAAAATAACTGACTCCATAAAAAATATAGGGAGTAAAACCCAAGGTTTCGTCATGCAAATTAAATTCAAAGAAATTAATTTCTATACCTACCATCGCTTCTTGGATGTTATTATTAAGCTTGTATGATCTAGTAAAGCGATTTAAGTCACGATTTCTAAATTCATTTTCTTCCAATTTCGAAAAAGTAAAGCCAGCGCGAAGTGAAAAACGATCGGTAGTATTCCATTTGTAAACCAATCCAAGTGCAGGTGAATTTGGGTGGATGTATTTATCCGTTCCAATATCTCCAATATAATTACTGGATCCAATAAATGCCCCTATTTCATGAAATTGACTCCTTGCATTCACTATGAAAAAATAGGCAAAAGCGGTAAAAATGAGTCTGTGTATTTTAAGCTGAATCATGAATCTATATTCACAAGAATTACTTGCACTATATAAACCTTAAAACCCCTTTTTTATTGTGTATTACGTGAGTCTTGCCCCCAAAAAAGTTTTTCTCGAAGTGTATCAAAAAAGAAGGCACCTTCCAATTGAACGGTTCGTATTGAAAAAGCAGCTTTTTTTAAATGAATATCATTCCCATTTTCAAGGGTTAATATCCTTGAGTCTAAGGACAATAAATGGTTTTTATCTCGACCGTTAACCGAGAGTTTAATTGTAGTAGAATCCGGGACAATTAAAGGGCGCATGTTTATGTTGTGAGGCGCAATGGGATTTAAAATTAAACAAGCGGAATTGGGAGATACTATGGGGCCACCACTGCTCAATGAATAGCCCGTAGATCCTGTTGGTGTTGCAATGATGAGCCCATCAGCCCAATAAGTTGTTAAGTGTTTACCGTCTAATTCTGCTTCTATACTTAGCATAGAGGTCGTATTTTTTCTATTGATACTCACTTCATTTAAGGCAAACCCAATTTCTTCCAATGCACTTATTGGATTTTTGGTGTTGACTTCCAGTAAAGAGCGTTCAATAAAGGTATATTTTTCTTTAAAAAATAAATCTAGACCTTCAGCTAAAACATCTCGATGGAGGGAGGTCAAAAACCCCAGGCGACCCGTATTGATCCCTAATATGGGAATTTTAGAATCTCGAATCACTGTTATTGACCGCAAAAGCGTTCCATCACCCCCAATTGAAAAGAGAAAGTCAATATTGGATTCAAGGATTTCATCGTCACTGAAATAAGAATATCGGTCTTGCTCGTTCCCTAAATGTTTCTTTAATCGATCAACTAAAGTGATATTATGTTGATGCGATTCCAGATATTCAATTACCGTTTTGATGTAGGTGAGTGTTTCTGGAGAGAAAAATACGCTATAGATCGCTATATTCATAACTGATTTACTTAGTGTAAAGGTACAAAAGTTGAAAGAATCAAGCGGGTCTTGGATAAAAACTGTTAAAGCCCACAAATAAATCTTATTTTTCTTCAAAGTCCTCAGGGAAGCCCTTATTTTTGTAAAAAAAATAATGACATCACTAAGCGTCAATATTAATAAAGTAGCGACACTTCGCAATGCACGCGGAGGAAATGCTCCTAATTTATTAGAGGTCACCAAAGATTTACAGCGATTCGGTGCTCAGGGAATAACCATTCATCCTCGTCCCGATCAAAGACATATTCGTTATGAAGACGCCTATGCTCTTCCAGATGTTGTAACGACAGAATTTAATATTGAAGGAAATCCTATTACAGAATTTATTGAAATGGTGTTGCAAATTAAACCTGATCAAGTTACACTTGTTCCCGATGGAAATGATGTTTTGACCTCCAATGCCGGATGGGATACTATAAAAAACCAAGCGTTTTTAACTCCGATTATAAAGGCTTTTCAAGAGGCTGGAATTCGAACGTCTATTTTTGTAGATCCAATTATAGGCATGGTTGAAGGAGCCTTGGATACAGGTACCGATCGAATTGAGCTCTACACGGAGTCATTTGCTTCAGGCTACGAATCAGATCCAGATAAGGCTATCGCTCCCTATGTTGCTGCTGCAAACAGAGCAAATGAAATTGGATTGGGAATTAACGCAGGTCATGATCTTAGCTTAGATAATATTGCTTTTTTTGCTAAAAATATTCCTGGTCTCCTCGAAGTATCTATTGGGCACGCTTTAATTTGTGAGAGTCTGTATTTAGGATTTGAAAATGTAGTCCCTATGTACCTTCAACGATTATCCCATTGAGTATTTTATACAGTAACATTATTGGAGAAGAGGGAAAAGATTTAGTCATTCTTCATGGGTTCTTGGGTATGGGTGACAATTGGAAAACTCATGCCAAGCAATGGGCGCTTTTAGGTTATTGTGTCCATTTGATTGACCAACGTAATCACGGAAGAAGTTTTTGGAGTTCCGATTTTAATTATGCTACCCTAGCACAGGATGTTGTGGCTTATTGTATTGAGCATCAATTAGATAAAATTTGGGTCTTGGGGCATTCCATGGGAGGAAAAACGCTGATGCATCTTGCGTGTGAATTTCCTCAGTATATTCATGCTTTTGTTGTGGCGGATATTGCTCCGAAAACCTACAGCCCACACCATCAAATGATTTTAAATGGATTAAGTCATCTCGATTTTAATCAAATTAATACTCGTGGTGATGCAGATAATGCTTTGGCTGCTTATGTCAAAGACTCAGGGACCCGGTTATTTTTATTGAAAAACTTATACTGGGAGAGCAAAGGAAAGTTGGGTCTTCGAATAAATATTGATGTTTTGAAAAATGTCAATGAAGCAATAGGGCAAGGTTTGTTGCCTGATGCTCGTTCCTCACACTCTTGCCTTTTTATCAAAGGAGAGAAATCAGATTATATTTTGGAAAATGACACTCCAATTATTAAGCATCATTTCCCTAATGCAGAACAAATGACAGTTCCTAATGCAGGACATTGGTTGCATGCTGAAAATCCCACTTTCTTTTTTAAGGCGGTGACCGACTGGTTACAAAAACAGTAAAATCATCACATTTTTCTTTTAAAACGTGATATTTAGTGTAAGATTCGGTGTTCCGATTCACATGTCCTATTTTTGTAGCGAAAATATAATAAAAATGAAAGCGAACATCCGACCTTCCGTCATTTCAGACAGTGTAGCTATTTTAGCATTGATTAAAGAATTAGCGCTCTTCGAAAAAGAACCTGAAAGTGTAAAGTTAACGGAGTCAGAAATAAAAAAATATGGCTTTGGAACTTCACCTTTATTTGAATGCTTGGTCGCTGAGATTCAAAATGAGGTCATTGGAATGGCTTTGTTTTATCCTCGATTTTCAACTTGGAAAGGACCTACTTTTCATTTGGAAGATTTAATTGTCTCAGAAAAGCACAAAGGAAAAGGCTATGGCACTCAATTGTACACGGCTTTTATCCGTCATGCTAATAGAGCAGGCGTTCAGCGTATTGAATGGAATGTTTTAGATTGGAACGCCACAGCTGTTCGGTTTTATGAAAATAGTGGAGCCAAAGTTTTACAAGATTGGAATACCGTTCAAATGGATGCACAGGGCATGAAAAATTATTTAACAAAAAAGAAGTAAATAATGAAAGTATTTAAGTTTGGAGGGGCGTCTGTAAAAGACGCAGCTGGAGTTAAAAATTTAGTAAGTGTATTAAAAAAGGTTGGTTATAAAGAAACTTTAGTGGTGGTTTCAGCCATGGGAAAAAGTACAAATGCACTTGAAGAAATTATTCAGCAGTATTTTGAGGATAAATCTAAAACACCACCAAGTCTCCTGCCTTTAAAAGAATATCATCTTCAGATCATCACCGATTTATTTCAAGATCAAAAAGTAGAAATTGTTTCTTTAATGCACGAATTGTTTGATGAATTGCAAGCTTTTTTAAAGAGTAATAAATCTCCAGACTACAGCTTTGTTTATGATCAAGTGGTCAGTTTTGGAGAGCTTTTGTCAACGAAAATTATTCATTATTTCCTAATTCATGAAGGAATGGATAGTTTTTGGTTAGATGCAAGAAACTGTATCAAAACAGACGATTATTATCGAGCGGCAAACTTAAACTGGGAAGTAACTCAAGCCAATATTCAAACACAAGCAGGAAATCGTTCCTTGTTGATTACTCAAGGTTTTATTGGAAGTAATTCTAATAATTTTACCACAACCTTAGGACGCGAAGGTTCAGATTACAGTGCAGCAATTTTTGGCTACGCTTTAAATGCTAGCTCAGTTACGATATGGAAAGATGTGCCTGGGGTCTTAAACGGTGATCCAAGAGAGTTCCAAAACACTCAATTACTCAATCAAATTTCATATCGTGAGGCTATTGAATTGGCTTTTTATGGTGCCTCGGTGATTCACCCAAAAACCTTGCAACCCCTTCAGCGTAAAGAGATTCCTCTATTTGTGAAATCGTTTGAAAACCCTTTAGACGCTGGGACATCTGTTTCAAAAGGAAAGACTTTAGATCCTCATGTTCCTTGTTATATAGTCAAAAAAGAACAGGTTTTAATACGTTTATCTTCTATTGATTTTTCATTTATTGTTGAAGAAAATATCAGCTATATTTTTGGGTTACTTCACGAATATCAAATGCCTGTTGAGTTGATTCAAAATTCAGCAATTAGTTTTTCTGTATGTGTGAACAATAAGTACAATAGATTGGAGGAATTAGTTTTAGTCCTTCGTTCGAGATTTAATGTTGAAGTTACTGAGGGAGTTGATTTATTTACCATCCGTCATTTTGACAGCAAGGCCTCTCAGTTTATTAACCAAAAGGGTAAGCGAATTTTATTGGAACAGCGAACCAGTGAGACGGCTCAATTTGTAATTCAGTATTAATTATTGTGCCAAGTTTACTCTAACAAAGTCCTCGCAGAATAGTTTAATTTCCTCTCGTGTTGCTCTGAACGCAGTTTTAATCGCTTCCTCCGTTCCGTTTAATTTTGAAGGGTCAGAAAAGTTATGATGAATCCGAACGGCATTCTTTGATGGAATAACAGGACAGTTTTCTGCGGCATGATCACATACAGTAATAATGAAATCAAAATCAATACCTTGGTATTCGTCCACAAGATTTGAGGTATGTTGATTCATATCAATTCCCTCCTCGGCCATTGTTGCAATTGCTTTGGGATTTATGCCATGAGTTTCTATTCCCGCGGAATAAATATTGGCTGTATTTCCAGTAAAATAAGAGAGCCATCCATGGGCTATTTGACTTCTGCAAGAATTTCCTGTACAGAGTATTAAGATATCTTTTATTGAATTCACAAGGCTTTGATTTTATCTACGATAGTTTGTGCTAGTTTTTGATGACTTTCTACTGTCCATCCTCCTACATGGGGGCTTAGAATAACATTTTCGGATGAAAGCAAATATTCTAGGGGTTTAGGAAGGTTTCTGGCATTAAAAATAGAACGAAAGGAAGCCGGTTCGTATTCTAAAACATCCAGTCCTGCCCCGAGGATTTTTCTAGACCGAAGTCCTTCCACTAAATCTTTTGTAACCACAGCTTTTCCTCTTGCAGTATTGAGAAACCAAAAAGGATGTTTCATTTTACTTATAAAAGCTTGATCAAACATCTTTTCAGTAAGGTGAGTTTGTGGTATATGTAGGCTTAGCACCTGAGCTTCTTTTTGAAGGGTTTTAAGATCTACTTGAGTAGCATTTTCATCTTCTTGGTTGGGCAAGACGTCATGACAAAGAATACGTACATTGAAACCCTTTAATTTTTGAGCAAAGTTTTTGCCCGTATTACCATATCCAATAATACCAACGGTTTTATTTTCTAATTCAAATCCGCGGTGTGCTTCTCTAAGCCATTTACCCTTTTGAATGCTTTGATGCCCCACACGGAGTTTGTTCATGAGCCCTAGAAGTAGGCCCACTGTGTGTTCTCCAACGGCATTTCGATTTCCTTCAGGTGCTGCGATAAGATGAATATTTTTTGAGCGTGCGTATTCTAAATCAATATTCTCTAAACCTGCTCCAACCCGAGCAATAAATCGTAAGTTTTGTGCTGCATCAATAAAATTTTTATCAATCGGAAAACGACTACGGATAACAACCCCCTCGTATTGATCTACATTCTTTAAGATTGTTGTTAAAGGCGTTTTATAGGCTAAAATATTATCATATTTCAAAGCTTCTAATCCTTTTAATAAAGAGGGATGATTCTCATCAATATGTAAAATTTTGGGAGGATACATCTAGAGAATTAGAATAAGTTTTGCGATATAGAAAAACAAGAAGATTCCGAAAATATCGTTGGCTGTAGTAATAAATGGTCCTGTAGCAATTGCTGGGTCAATGCCTCTCTTGTCAAGAATAATGGGAACAAAGGTGCCTATTAATGCAGCAACAACAATAACCAACATCATGGAACCTGCTATTGTGAGACTAACCAGTAACTCTTGGTTTATTATCAAACCAAAAATAATAATGACTAGGGCGAGAGCAAAACCATTTATTAAACTGAGACCAATTTCTTTAATTAATCGATTCAAAGGCGACCCTTTTACAGTGTCATTGGCTAAACCCTGGACAATAATGGCAGACGACTGTACGCCTACATTTCCCGCCATCGCAGCAATAAGGGGAGTATAGAAGAATAAATTGCGCAAGCGAGGCTGTTCCATTACAGATTCAAAATCTTGAAGGATAAAGACACTTCCTAAGCCACCCAAAAGACCTAAAAACAGCCAGGGGAGCCGAGCTTTAACTAATTCGTATATGGTGTCATCGGCCTCTACATCATTTGAAATACCTGCCGCTAGTTGATAATCTTTTTCGGCTTCTTCTTTAATCACATCCACAATATCGTCGATGGTAATTCGACCGACTAATTCTTTTTTTTTATTTACAACCGGAATGGCTTCCAAATCATATTTTGACATGATTTTTGCAACTTCTTCATTGTTTTGATCTACAGTTACAAAATCTACATTAGGAATATAAATGTCCTTGACCTTGTCTCTCGAGTTGGCTGTAATTAAATCTTTTAACGAAAGCCGTCCTTTGAGTTTATTACTCTGATCGACAACATATATGGAATGCACGCGGGTTACATGTTCTGCTTGGGCACGCATTTCATTTAAGCACTTTAAAACGCTTAAATTTTCTTCAACCTTAACGAGTTCTTTTGCCATTAGACCTCCTGCGGTATTTTCATCATATTTTAAAAGCTCACGAATGTCTTTAACATGTTCATCATCTTGAATTTGAGACATGACTTTTTCCTGCCTTGCTTCGGGTAGTTCAAGGATGAGGTCAGTGGCATCATCCGAATCAAGTTCAGCAACTTCTTTCGCAATCTCTTTTGCAGATAAGTTTTCTAAAATACGTTCTCGAGTATCGGGATCCACTTCTGCAAGAGCGTCAGCAGTAGTTTCACTCTTTAAAAGCTTGATGATATATGTTGCTTCGTCAATAGAAAGATGCTCTATGATTTCTGCAATGTCGGCATAGTGTATGGACTTTAATTTTCTTTTTAAGGTGGTGTCTTCTCCTTGCTCAATCAGGGATTTAATGGTCTCTAAAAAGGGCGTGTCAATTTGAAAAGTTCCCATGGCCAATTCTTTTTGTGAGTTGGATAAAGTCATCACCAGAGAGCTTCTCTGGCCGCAGGTCAAAGATAGTATCTTCTCTCAACATATCAGAAAGATTCAATGTTTTTAAACTGTTACGTAATGTTTTTCGACGTTGCTGGAAGCTTAATTTGACAATTTTAAAAAGGAGTACTTCATCACAATCTAAACTATAATCCTCTTTTCGAACCATTTGCATTACTGCGGAATCAACTTTGGGCGGTGGTTTAAATACATGAGGAGGAACAGTAAACAGGTACGTAGTGTGATAGAATATTTGTGCAAGAACAGAAAGGATTCCGTATTTTTTAGACCCTGGAGGTTCGCATATTCTTTCTGCTACTTCTTTTTGGAACATCCCAGCAAAAAAGGGAATTTGATTTCTATTTTCAAGGGTTTTGAAAACAATTTGGGTTGAAATATTGTAGGGGAAATTGCCAATTATGGCAAATGAATCCGTTCCAAAAAGTATTTTCAAATCTATTTTTAAGAAGTCCCCTTCTATCAGTTTGGCTTCCATTTCAGTATAGGTATTTCGCAAGTAATTGACGGATTCACTATCAATTTCAATAAGGTGAAGGTTTTTTGTTTTAGGAACTAAAAACTGGGTTAGAACCCCCATTCCTGGACCTATTTCAAGCACCTTTTCATAGTGATCAAAAAGTAGTGTTTCTGCAATTTTTTGGGCAATAGTTAGATCGGTTAAAAAATGTTGCCCTAACTTTTTCTTTGCTCGAACTGGCTTCATGATTGATTACTTACTAATTCCAGCTGTGTTTCAAAAGACAAAACTTGTTCACCAAATTTTTCATGTATTTCTTGCTTGAGAAGGGCTGCTTCAGTGTCTAAATAGTCTTGAAGATGGCGTCTGGAACTTGCTTTATATTGAACTGCGTAAGTAGGATCCGTTGGTTGGTCCATGCCAACTTTTAAAATAGTAACCTCTTCAAAGTATAGGGTATCCAGTGCCTTAGGAATATGATGGGTTTGCATCCATTCTAACCAATTTTCATGGACCTCAGGAGCTACTTGCGAAGTGACGTTATAAATAATCATTATTCAATTCGGTCAAAACCAGTGAAAGGTACCAGCGCTTTTGGAATCGTAATTCCTTCGGGTGTTTGACAATTTTCTAATAATCCTGCGACCACACGAGGAAGCGCTAATGAACTTCCGTTTAGGGTATGAACATTTTGTTTGTTACCCGATTTGTCCTTGTATCTCAACTGTAAACGTTCTGCTTGAAAGCTGTTGAAGGTTGAAACAGAGCTAATTTCTAGCCAACGTTCCTGAGCAGTTGAATAAATTTCAAAATCATAGGTTAGGGCAGAGGTGAAACCTATATCGCCACCACACAATCTTAAAATTCGATAGGGGAGTTCTAATTCATTTAAAATAGATTTAATGTGTTCCACCATATTGTCTAACGCTTCCATGCCATTTTGAGGTTCTTCAATACGTACAATTTCTACTTTGTCAAATTGATGAAGTCTGTTGAGACCTCTAACATGTGCCCCATAACTGCCTGCTTCTCTTCTAAAACAGGGAGTGTAACCCGTTAAACAAATTGGAAGCTCAGAAACTTCAAGCAGCGTATTACGATAAAGATTGGTTAGTGGAACTTCTGCTGTAGGAATTAAATAAAGATCATCGTTTTGAACGTGATACATTTGTCCTTCTTTGTCGGGAAGTTGACCCGTTCCAAAGCCAGAGGCTTCATTGACTAGGTGGGGTACTTGCATTTCTTTGTATCCAGCAGCTGTATTTTTATCTAAAAAATAATTGATCAACCCTCTTTGTAAACGGGCTCCTTTTCCCTTATAAACGGGAAAGCCTGCCCCTGTAATTTTACTTCCCAATTCAAAATCAATCAGGTCGTATTTATTTGCTAGTTCCCAATGTGGAAGTGCTTTTTCATCCAGCTTTGGGATAGTACCTGATTTAAATATTTCTTGGTTATCTTCTTCACTGGTTCCCGCAGGAACACTTTCGTGAGGAATATTGGGAATCTGAGTTCTCAATTCAAACAACGCGTCTGATGTTTTCTGTAATTCTTCTTGCAGCGCTTTGGTTAGAACTTTTATTACAGCCGTTTCTTCTTTTAATACAGTAGCTTTTTCAGTATCACCGCTTTTAAAAAGCCCACCAATTTCTTTGGCCAATTGATTGGCTCTTGCCAATTGTTGGTCTAAAGTAGCCTGTTTACTTCGACGCTCTTGGTCTAAATCAATAATTTTATCAATTAATTCAGGGTGTTTAAAATTCCTTTTTTCTAAGCCTTTTAGTATCCTTTCTTTATTTTCTCTGATGAATTGCAGTACGAGCATGGAATTTTTTTTGTAAAAATAAAGTAATTTTAATTCAACCCTTTAATCGTAAGAGTTCTTTTACAATTTTCTTTATCTTTTATTAATTGATTTTTAAGTGCTTCGAGGGAATCAAATTTTTGTTCCTCTCTAACTTTTTCTATTACACAAACGGTAATAATTTTGTTGTATAAATCCTCATTAAAGTCAAAAATATGGATTTCGATACTTTGATCCTCACCCTTTAAGGTGGGACGAGTACCAATGTTCATCATGCCAAAATGAATGGTCTTATTTTGTTTAACAGAAACAAGATATACTCCATGTGGAGGGATGATTTTATATGGGGTGTCTATTTGAAGATTTGCAGTAGGAAACGCTAGTGTTCTCCCAATTCTTTGTCCTTCAGTTACTTTGCCCGTTAACTGAAATGGACGCCCCAAGAATTCCTGCACCTTTTGAAAATCAGCTGCAGCTATGGCTTTTCTTATTTTGGTTGAGCTTACGGTAATCGATTCTATTTCTTGTGCATTGATGACATTGACTTCGAAATCATATTGTTTTCCATAAGTCATTAAATCTTCAACTGTAGCCTCTCGGTTTCTACCAAAACGATGGTCATAACCAATGTATAAAAAAGCAATATTGAGTTGTTTTACCAAGATGTTTTTAGTGAATTCTAAAGCGGTAAGTTTTGAAAATGCAATAGAGAAGGGGTGTATGATCAGATTATCAACACCTAATTTTCTTAAGAAATCTTCTCGTTCTTGAATTGTATCAATAAGTTTAATTTGAGATTCTTTTTGTAATACCATTCTAGGATGAGGGAAGAATGTCAAAACATTAGCAAGCAAGTTTTCTTTTTTAGCTTTGGCGACAAGCGTTTGAATAATTTTTTGATGTCCAATATGAATTCCATCAAAAGTACCAATTGTCAAAATTGATTTTTTGTCTGCAGGATAGGTGTTAATGTCTTTATAGACTTTCATTCTTTTGAAAAGAATTTTATTTAAGGAACAAAAATAAGATATTAGCATAGATAGACTAATTTGTTTCCTTATTTTTAACCTGTTGTTACTTATAAAAATCACATAAAGCAGCACTTTTTTTACTTGAAAAATTATTTCATTTATCATTTTAAGAAGCCTTTCTGGGTTATTCTGTTTTTATTCTTTTTAATCAATAAAATGAAAGGACAAGAACTTTGGACAAAAGTTCAAGCTCCCGTGGTTGGAAATTTTTTACACCCACAACAACATGGAGAGGATTATTATGTGCTTAATAATTTTGGACTACTACCCACACAAAAAGGAGGCAAATCAAGTGTAAACAAGCAAACGATTGTTTTACCTAATGAAAAAGGTGAAATGGAAACATTCTTAATTGAAAACATCCCCCTTCTTTCGGATGCGCTTTCACGTCGCTTTCCAAACCTAAACACCTATGATGGACGAAGTGTTAGCCGACCCGAAGTTCGTATGAGATTAAGCACTCATCCCAATGGAATTAACGCATGGTTGAAATTAACCGACGGACCTGATTTTTTCATTCAAACACAGAAGGAAAAAAAAAACCTGCATTTTACGTATTTGAAATCCAGAGCAGATTTTGCTCCTTCCCTATCGTGTAAGACGGATGATCTTTTGCGTAAGAGTCAATCTCCTGATGATACTGCCAAATCAATAGCAACTAATAATGAAATTAGAACATTTAGAATTGCGATAGCCACAACTGGAGAATACACCACTTTTTGGGGCGACAATGATGATTCTAATGGAACCAATGAGGAAGACGCTTATGGAGCTGTAGTAAGTTCATTGAACCGAATTAGTAGTGTTTTTGAAGATGAAGTGAAAGTTAGACTTGAGTTGGTGTCGGATGAAAGTTTAATTTATGAGGACGCAGAAACTGACCCATTTACAGGGGAATATGGAAGTGAACTTCAATCCACTTTAGATCAAGTGATAGGTGACGACGCCTATGATATAGGGCATCTCTTTGATTATGGACAACCTAACGGTGATGCGGGATGTATTGGTTGTGTTTGTGAACCTGGAAAGAAGGGGCAAGGGTTTTCAACCCATCCTTTTCGTGATATTTTTGGAGGAGAATATCGTAACGACTACTTTGATTTAGATTATGCTGGACATGAAATCGGCCATCAATTTGGGGCTTATCATACCTTTTCTTTCAACTCTGAAGGAACAGGTTATAATGCTGAGCCCGGCAGTGGATCTACAATAATGGCATATGCTGGAATTACAGGCGAAGATGATGTTCAATTGCACGGAGATCCCTATTTTCATTATTATAGTATTCAAAATATTTTGGATGTGGTAGCACTTGCAACCTGCCCTGTTTTAGAGCCCTATGAAGCCCCAATTTTCACAACCAACGCAGGAGAGGAATATTATATTCCTATTGGAACAGCCTACAAACTCGAAGCGGCACAAGCGGAAGAGTTTGAGGGAACTACATATTGTTGGGAGCAGTTAGACAGTGGGCAAGTTACTTCCGATAGCTTTGGACCTAATAATGCTATAGGATCATTAGCACGCTCTTTACCTCCAACCTCTGAAACGATTAGGACAATTCCCAATCCAAAACAGTTAATAAACAATACTTTAATACAAAAAAACCCTTCTGTTTATGACGCATGGGAAACGGTACCCATGGTAGGAAGAATATTGGAGTGGGGTCTGACGGTAAGAAGACCTTTTGAGGATAAAATTCAAGTAGCCCAAGATAAAACTAAAATTACCGTGGTTGCTTCCTCAGGCCCTTTTTTGGTTAGCTCCCAAGCGGATTTAGATGTTGTAATAAAAGGTGGATCTAGAGAAACCATCACATGGGAAGTGGCCAACACCGATAAAGCCCCAATAAATGTTTCAGAAGTAACGATTTATCTTTCATCAGATGGAGGATTAACTTTTCCTATCCTCTTGGCAAATGCAGTACCAAATTCGGGAGTTGCAGAGGTTTTAATTCCCAACGATTTGGATACCAGCCAAGCACGAATAAAAATTGAAGCCAAAGCAGGAATATTTTTTGCGTATAATGCTACTAATTTTACCATTAAGTCCCGTAATCTTCTTATTCAATTTGATTCTTATATCTCTGAAAATTGTGGTACCGATGTAGTGCGATATGATTTCTCGATAGAGAGAACTAGTGGCTTTGATGATGCTTTTTCACCCCAAATCAATAATTTACCCGAGGGAGTTCAAGCTAACTTTTCAAGAACTACTTATACTAGCGAACAGACAAGAGGATATTTCACATTGCAAGGGCTTACGGATATTTTGCCCCTAGATTATGATCTTTTTTTCAGCATAGTTTTGGCTTCTGAGTCAGACGAATTCTCATTTATCCTCAAGCAGAGAAGTGAAAACATTAATCAGGCTAAATTAGTTGTACCCCCAAATAAGGGTATTTCTCAAAATATTGATTTACAATTTGAATGGGAAGATGATGCCAATGTAGATTCATCACGACTCCAGGTTTCTCTAACGGATGATTTTAATTCTTTTGTGCTGGACACCCTATTGATACAAAACCTTTTTTCAATAAATAACCTTGAGCCTGATACTACTTATTATTGGAGGGTACAAAACCGAAATGTATGTAGTGAAGGGTCTTTCTCAGACACTTTTTCTTTCAGTACTAGCCCAAAATCATGTCTGAAACTGTCTTCAGTTTCCCTTCCAATAGATCTTGTTGATGCTACCGAAAATGCGATAGGAATTACAACAGCATCAATAATTATTAATAATGATTTACCCATATTGGATATTAATGTTTTGGTGGATATTCAACATACTTATATTGGGGATCTGACGCTTTACCTGGAATCTCCAGACGGAATTCAGTATTTGTTGAGTAGTGAAATAGGGGAGTCTGATAATGATTACACTCAAACTTTATTTGATCAAGAAGCAACCTCAGCTATTTTTGAAGCAGAAGCCCCTTTTACGGGTTCTTTTCAGCCTCTTCAGGATGTTAGTGAACTTTATGGGACTTCATCCTTTGGTACTTGGAAATTGATTGTTAATGACCTTTATGTTGAGGATTCGGGTCAACTGCTTGAATTTACACTTGATTTGTGCGTTCAAGGTATACCTTTAGCCAATAGTGATGATGATTCTATCGTTGATGAGAATGATAACTGTCCTTTGTTGGCAAATGAAAATCAGGAAGATATCGATGGAAATGGAATTGGCGATGTGTGCGATATTTTTTCTACGAGAAACATAAGCCTAACCAAGAAGAATACAAGTTGTCCAGAAAAGGATAATGGATCCCTTACATTTGATGCTAGGGCGGAATATGATTATAACGTAACTGTAATTGGTCCTAGTGGTTTTCAAAAAGAGCTTATTTTTACCACCCAGGGGAAAACATTAGAAGGTTTAGCGGCAGGTAATTATGATATTTGTGTGCGTGCTAATTCATTTCCAGATTTTGAATCTTGTTTTGAAACCCAAATTACAGCTCCTTTAGCATTGAATGTTCAAGCAATATTGAATTCTTCAACATCAATTTTAGATCTTGATTTGTCAGGAGCGGAGTCTTTTAATGTTAAAATCAATAATGAAACAAAAACTTTTGTACAGGGAGAAAAAGTACAAGTTGTACTTTCTCAAAAAACTAATTTTATTCAAGTAACTACAGATAATCCCTGCCTAGGTGTTTTTGAGGAATGGATAAATTTAGGCGAAAATGCAAAAGTATTTCCTAATCCTGTTTCAAATGAAGCAACACTTATTTTACCCAAAGCACGTTCAGCGTCTATTGCACTCTTCTCTGGTGCTGGAGACGCAATATGGGAGTCCCGACACCAAGCCACTAATAATGAAGTTGTTCTGATACCTATGAATCAACTGCAGCCCGGCTGGTATCTCATACGAATAGATTATGCTAGCTATTCAGAAACACTAAAAGTTTTAAAACAATGAAACAACTTTTCATTTTGATGGTTCTTTTGTTTTTGGGTTGTGGTCCCGATCCCATCCCTGCTCCAAAACCATCGGTCCTTATTCTACCAGACAATTTGAATACCTGTAACACGGCTTCACGAGTTAACGATTTTGAAAGTCAGGTTCGTTTTCAATGGACTGCTGCTTTAGATACAGAGAGTTATCAATTGGTGATTGAGAATACTTTAACTAGACAGAAAAGGACAGTCTCAACGTCTTTGCTTTCCGAGTCTGTCCGGCTTTCAAGTGGTGCGCCTTATTCATGGTACGTAGTTTCAAAATCCCTTTTAACTGATGCCGTAGGGCAAAGTTCAGTTTGGCAATTTTATTTGGAGGGTAATCCTGAGGCAAGTCATTTTCCTTTTCCAGCCCAATTATTAGAGCCTCAAAATAAGGCAGAGCTTGGATTGGATGATTCAAATTCGCTTCTTTTTCAATGGAATGGGAATGATTTAGATGGAGATATTGAGTCCTATGAATTGTATTTGGGAGAATCTACAGATGAATTAAGTAAGGAGAGAGAAGGTTTAACGAACAATCAAACAGAAATACAACTGCTTGCAAATACGCTATACTTTTGGCAAGTAGTGAGTATAGACAGAGAAGGAAACCATTCGTTTTCTGAAATTTTTCAATTTCAAACCTTATAAACTTAATTTACTTTCCGTTAAAACGATTCATTGCAGTGGCTAATCCTTCAAGGCCAAAAGATAAAATAGCCTCGGAGCATAGCTCTAGACGTTCTTGCATTAATTTTTCTTCTTCTCTATCCCATGGATCTAGGACAAATTTTACTTGATCAAATACTTTTTGTTCTTGACCGATTCCAAATCTCAAACGAGCGTAATTTGGGGTATTAAGCTGACTTTCAATATCCTTTAATCCATTGTGACCTGCTGGACTTCCTTTTCCCTTCATTCTTATAGTCCCAAAAGGAAGGTGAATTTCATCAGTTAAAATGAGGATGTTTTCTAAGGGAATATTTTCTTTAAGTGCCCAATATCTTACAGCTTTTCCGCTTCGATTCATAAAAGTGGTGGGCTTGATTAAAACAAATTGCTTTCCTTTTTTCTTGACAAGGGTATAGCTAGCTAATTTTCTGCTTTCCCAAACGCATTCATTTTTATCAGCAAGGCGATCTAAAATACTAAAACCCACATTGTGACGGGTATTGTCATATTTTTCGCCCACATTACCCAAGCCTACTATCAGAAATTTTTTCATAGCCAATACAGGATTTTTTTTAAAAAAAAGACGTTTAAATGAAAACATGAGATCTAAAATAAAAAAAGCATGTGGTTTTGAAGCCACATGCTTGATCTTTTAGTCTACAATTAGAAATTAACTTTCTGCAGGAGCATCCGTTGCTGGAGCAGATTCTCCTCCTTCAGTTCCTTCTGTTGTAGCATCGTCATCCTCTTCTTCTTTCAATGAAGCTCTAGAAGAACGAACTTGACAAACAACAGTATTATCAGGGTGAAGAATTGTATAGGCATCCGTTTGGAGTTCAGCCGTGTATAATTTATTTCCCAATTTTAAGTTAGAAATATTTGCAACTATAAAGTCAGGTAGATCTTTAGGAAGTGCTTTAACTCGAAGTTTACGTTTATTAAGCACTAATACCCCACCACTGTTTAGTACACCAGGTGCAGCACCTTCTACTTTTACAGGGATGTTCATTGCAACTTCTTTGTCATCAAAAAGGCGATAGAAGTCAATGTGTAAAATTTTATCAGTCAATGGATGGAATTGGATGTCTTGAAGTATTGCAGGGACATCTTCTCCGTCTAATTTAATAACTACAGTGTGTGCGTTAGGAGTGTAAACGAGTTTACTGAAATCAAGTTCCGGTGCAGCAAAGTGAAGCGGTTCGCCTCCACCATACAATACACAGGGAACTCTGCCAGCATTGCGCAACGCCTTGGTAGCTACCTTGCCTACGCTTTCTCTTTTAGATCCGTTAATGGTAATAGATTTCATTTGTTTTTTTAATTAAGGTTACATTATAAATTTTGAACTTATTGACTGATTGTAATGCACATTTCGCATTACTTCAGCGAATAATGGGGCGCAAGATAATACTTTTACTTTAGGGTGACTAATTCTAGGAGGAATAGAATCGGTTACAATTAATTCTTCCAGTTTTGAAGATTCAATTTTTTCGTACGCATTTCCAGAAAGAAGAGCATGAGTACAGATTGCTCTTACAGAAATAGCCCCTCTTTCCATCATTAAATCTGCTGCTTTTGTTAGGGTTCCTGCCGTATCCACCATGTCATCAACAAGGATTACGTTTTTACCTTTGACATCTCCGATAAGTTCCATGTGAGAGATCACATTAGCTTTTTCTCTTTGCTTATAACAAATAACAACATCACTACCCAGAAATTTGGAATAGGCATAAGCACGTTTGGATCCTCCCATGTCTGGTGACGCAATCGTTAAATTATCCAATCCTGAAGATTTTATGTAAGGAATGAAAATAGAAGAAGCAAAAAGATGATCTACAGGTTTTTCAAAAAATCCTTGAATTTGATCTGCATGTAAATCCATGGTAATAATTCTTGTAGCTCCAGCAGTTTCCAACAATTTAGCAATTAGTTTTGCTCCTATAGGAACCCTTGGTTTGTCCTTACGGTCCTGACGTGCCCATCCAAAATAGGGCAATACCGCTGTAATGTGTCTTGCAGAAGCTCGCTTTGCTGCATCCAGCATCAGAAGCATTTCCATCAAGTTTTCAGAAGTAGGGTGTGTGGATCCTATTATAAATACGCGTGTACCCCTAACGGATTCCTCAAAAGAGGGTTGAAACTCTCCGTCACTATAGCGTGAGAAGTTAACTTTACCCATTTCAGAACCAAATTTTTCAGCAATTAAGTTTGAAAGTTCAGTACTTTGTGTACAAGAGAATATTTTTGTAGGAGTTTCCATATAGATGTTTAAGAGTCCAAATTTATAAATAAATTATAGATAGCATTATTCTAATTTTTAATTCAAAGAAAAAAATATTTTACTACTTTTGCTGCCCCAAGCCTTGGTGGCGGAATTGGTAGACGCGCTGGATTCAAAATCCAGTTCTTTCGGGAGTGTGGGTTCGATTCCCACCCAAGGTACTTAATGAATCCGTAACTAATTGTTTTATATAAAGTTACGGATTTTCTTATTGATTAATGGCAACATATTGGCAACAAATCAATGTGTTTTGTTACTATTACAAAAGCTAAAACTTCTGAGTAACTTCTTATTCAAACATAAGGTCATGGGTTACAGAAAACGGATTTTATATTGAAACAGGGGGATGGGATTTGATATGTAATCTATCCATTATAAACTTTATTGATTTTTCTCAAAAATCATACAGTGTTGCCAAGGAAGATTATCAATGTTTTCTTTTAGCCTAAACCCAGCGACTTCCATTTCTGCGATAGATTGTTTTTCAGTCATTTTGTGAATTTTTTTAATTGGAACAGATGAATCTTCACCCCTGTATTCAATTAAAAACAACTGTCCATTAGGTTTTAAAGCACTTTTAATAGACTCAACCATTTCAGCAGGATAACTAAATTCATGATAAACATCTACAAGCAAAATTTTATCAATTGAGTTCTTAAGTAAATTAATACTTTTTTCAGACCCAAGAACTGTCTCAACGTTAGATACCCTTTTTGATCTTTTTTTTAGTTCTATCGCCTCTAACATTTCTGGTTGAATATCGACAGCATAAACCAAACCATTTCTAGCCAATGGAGCCATCTTAAAGACATGATATCCTGAACCTGCTCCAATATCTGCAATGATTTCGTTAGTTTTAATTTTCATGTTTTTAATTAATGTAGAAACATCCTCTTCTATTTCTCTTTCCGATCTTTCTAACCAATTAATTCCTTGAAATCCCATTACGTAGGCAATTTCTCTTCCCATATACCATTTCCCTATACCGTTAAAATCACCTCTTTTATAGGTATATTTTGTGTCGAAGCAATCTGCCTGTGCAATTGATTCATTTGAAGTTAAGAAGCAACTTATTAAGATTATAATAATTGAGAAGTTTTTCATAATATCAAATTAAATAAAATTTACTAATCTGAGTCAGAATGGAAAATTTTTTATTTTACACCAATGGACACAACCCAAATCCATTCTAATCGATTGATATCATTGCCTTAACATAAGATTCCTTTGTGGTGGTTTTAGGGGGGAGTTGTTTGGGGAAAGTTTGTAGTGTGTTTTGAAATAACTTCAATTTCTTTATTACTAATGTTAGCATCATCTTGCAATAAGCTTAGAATTTTTAAATCTTTGAATCGAAGTATTCACCAAGGATTTATAACTCTTGGTAAGCATTAGTGATTTTCTGGAGTTGTTTAGGGTTACCCGTCAACTCAAATCTTCCCAGAGAAATGGGGATATTTCCTATATCGCTTAAGTTGTCAAAGAATTGTTTTAAAGTGAAGCCTTCA
>JAURBX010000121.1 GCA_030828745.1 Flavobacteriaceae bacterium
AACCTGAGCAACCATTAGCGTTAATAGTGCATAGGAAGCAATATTAAAAGGGACTCCTAAAAAGACATCGGCACTTCGTTGATACAGCTGACAGGATAATTTTCCATCAGCAACATAAAACTGAAAAAAGGCATGACAAGGGGGAAGTGCAGCTTTGTTGTTGGCCACATTTTCAGCAAAAGAGACTTTGGTGTCGGGCATGACACTTGGATTCCAAGCAGAAACCAACATTCTTCTACTGTCTGGATTCGTTTTTAGGGTTTGGGTTACTTCTTGAATTTGATCAATTCCTTCGCTATTCCAGTTACGCCATTGGTGACCATATACGGGGCCTAGGTTTCCTTTTTCGTCAGCCCACTCATTCCAAATACGGACTCCATTTTCTTGAAGGTAATCAATATTAGTATCTCCTTTCAAAAACCAAAGTAATTCATGGACTACAGATTTGACATGAATTTTTTTAGTAGTCACTAGCGGGAACCCCTGGGAGAGATCAAAACGCATTTGATAACCAAAGACACTTCTCGTTCCTGTTCCTGTTCGATCTGTTTTTTCAGCTCCTTGGGTGAGTATGTGATTCACCAAATCTAAATATTGTTTCAATTGTATTTATTTTTTCAAAAATAGAGGCATTTGATATAGTAAACCGCTTTTGGTGAAGAAAGGTTATTAAAAAAAATTAACAATTGGGAAGTCTAGCTTTTTCGCTTGGATATTTCATCTCGAACCCGAACGGCTTTTTCATAATTTTCTTGTGCAACCAACTTGGCAAGTAAAGTTCTTAATTTAGACAGTGAAAGGTCTTTTAGGTTCTCAGACAGCTCACTTTTTTCACTCTGTTCCGTCACAAAATTTTGAATCCAATTGTCTTCTGAAAGCTTCTTTTCTCTGGTGGATACAGCCGCCGTAAAACCCGCTTTCTTTAGGATGGAATCATAAATAAAAATGGGTGCTTTATAACGAAGAGCTAAAGCAATCGCATCAGATGTTCGTGAGTCTATGATTTCTTCAATCTTATCGTGTTCACAAATGATACTGGCATAAAAAACACCATCGACAAGTTTCTGGATGATCACTTGCTTTACATAAATGGAAAATCGATCTGCAAAACTTTTAAATAAATCATGCGTTAAAGGGCGCGTGGGTTTAATTTCTTGTTCTAATGCAATGGCAATAGATTGCGCCTCAAAACCACCAATAATCACTGGGAGTTTTCTATTTCCCTCATTTTCACTCAAAATAAGTGCGTAAGCGCCTGTTTGAGTTTCACTGTAGGAAATTCCCTTAACCGTCATTTGGATCAACTTCATAATTTTATTTCAAAAATATCAAAAAATTCAACTTTTTGGGGGTGTATTTTTACAAACGTACATTTTCATTCTTTATTGAGTAAAGTAAATAGATAATTATTGATTAAATTTGCGGCTGAATGAATTTTATACATGAAGACCATACAATTTAGACAAGCCATTGCCGAGGCAATGAGCGAAGAAATGCGAAGAGATGAATCCATCTACCTAATGGGAGAGGAAGTGGCTGAATACAACGGAGCCTACAAAGCCTCCAAAGGAATGTTGGATGAGTTTGGTGCCAAACGCGTCATTGATACTCCGATCTCTGAATTAGGATTTTCAGGAATTGGCGTGGGTTCTACCATGACGGGTAACCGACCGATTATTGAATTTATGACCTTTAACTTTGCCTTGGTCGGCATTGATCAAATTATCAATAATGCGGCTAAAATTCGACAAATGTCAGGGGGACAATTTCCTTGCCCAATTGTTTTTAGAGGACCTACCGGTTCAGCAGGACAACTTGCAGCCACGCATTCCCAAGCTTTTGAAAGTTGGTATGCCAACTGTCCGGGCTTAAAAGTAATTGTACCTTCCAATCCTTATGATGCCAAAGGTTTATTGAAATCGGCCATCCGAGACGATGATCCCGTAATCTTCATGGAGTCGGAACAGATGTATGGCGATAAAGGAGAAGTTCCTGAAGGAGAATTTACTCTTCCGATTGGAGTGGCTGAAATTAAGCGCCCAGGAAAAGACGTTACTTTAGTATCCTTTGGAAAAATTTTAAAAGAAGCTTTACATGCTGCTGAAAAATTAGCAAAAGAAGGAATCGATAGTGAAGTGATTGACTTGAGGACGATCCGCCCTTTGGATTACGACACTATTTTCGAATCGGTTAAAAAAACAAATCGCCTTGTGATTCTTGAAGAATCTTGGCCTTTTGGAAATATTTCTACCGATATAGCCTTTCAAGTGCAAAATCAAATTTTTGATTATTTGGATGCACCTGTTGAAAAAATAAACACTGCAGATACTCCTGCGCCCTATTCTCCCGTTCTTTTAAAAGAATGGTTACCTGATTATCAAGATGTCATCAAGGGAGTGAAACGCGTAATGTATCATTAAAAATAAATCAAGTTTGCATCATTAAACTAGAGTTTCAATGCGCAATTCTAAACCTACTTAATCGGGGTTTTGTATTCTAGTTTGTTTTACTATTTTTACCACACTTTTCAAATAACAATTTAAACATGGAATTAATCATTAAATCTTTACCTGCCTTTGGAATTTTGGCACTATTATTTGTTTTTTTAAAGAACAATTGGGTAGCCAAACAAGAAGTTGGAAGTGAGAAAATGGCAAGAATTGCTAAAAACATTGCCGACGGTGCAATGTCATTTCTTAAAGCAGAATACAAAATCTTATCAATATTTGTTGTTGCAGTAGCTATTCTTTTATTCTTTAAAGGAAGCAACGAAGAAGGATCCAACGGAATGGTTGCGGTATCCTTTGTTGTGGGAGCCATCTGTTCAGCCCTTGCAGGATTTATCGGAATGCGAGTGGCAACCAAAGCTAATGTAAGAACAACTCAAGCGGCTAGAACTTCGCTAGGAAGAGCTTTAGAAGTTGCTTTCGCTGGTGGTGCCGTAATGGGCTTAGGAGTTGTGGGTCTGGGTGTTTTAGGACTCAGCAGTCTTTTTGCACTCTATCAAAATATATGGCCAGGAGCGGAAAACCTCTCCATGGTATTAAACGTATTAACAGGATTTTCTATGGGAGCTTCCTCCATTGCCTTATTTGCAAGAGTAGGAGGAGGGATCTACACCAAAGCAGCCGACGTTGGAGCCGATTTAGTAGGGAAAGTTGAAGCTGGAATTCCAGAAGATCACCCTTTAAATCCTGCAACTATTGCAGATAATGTAGGAGATAATGTTGGAGATGTTGCCGGAATGGGAGCGGATCTTTTCGAATCTTATGTGGGGTCTATCATTGGAACCATGGTTCTAGGTGCCTTTATCATCACCCCTGATTTTGCAGGATTAGGAGCGGTTTATCTTCCTTTAGTACTGGCAGCAGTAGGAATTATCATGTCGATCATCGGTACCTTCTTTGTCCGAGTGAAAGAAGGTGGAAATCCACAAAGCGCTTTGAATATTGGTGAATTTGGATCAGCAGGCTTGATGGTTGTCGCTTCTTATTTTATAATCAATACCATGATTCCTGAGTCTGTTGAAGGCTTACCTTTCGGAGCTATGGGTATTTTCTGGGCTACGATTGCAGGTTTAGTTGCCGGTTTAGGCGTTGGAAAAATCACCGAGTATTATACCGGTACTGGAACTAAGCCAGTACAATCTATCGTAGATCAGTCTGAAACAGGAGCTGCGACAAACATTATTGCTGGATTGGGTGTGGGAATGATGTCCACGATGATCCCCATTCTTTTAATTGCTGCAGCAATTTTAGTATCGCATCATTTTGCTGGACTTTACGGAATTGCTATTGCAGCCGTAGGGATGTTGGCCAATACAGGAATCCAATTAGCCGTTGATGCTTACGGACCGATTTCTGACAACGCGGGAGGAATTGCTGAAATGGCAGAATTACCAAGCGAAGTAAGAGAACGTACCGATACCTTAGATGCAGTAGGGAATACAACGGCTGCCATTGGTAAAGGTTTTGCCATCGCTTCTGCTGCCTTAACCGCATTGGCGTTATTTTCAGCCTTCATGCAGGTAGCGAATGTAACCAGTATTGATGTTTCTAAACCTCGAATTATGGCAGGTTTACTTGTAGGTGGAATGTTGCCTTTCGTTTTTTCTGCCCTGTCGATGAATGCTGTAGGTAGAGCAGCCATGGCGATGATTGAAGAAGTAAGAAGACAGTTTAAAAACATACCTGAATTGAAAGCCGCCCTAGAGGTTATGCGTAAGTATGATTCAGACATGACGAAAGCTTCGGACAAAGACCGTACGATTTTTGATGCTGCGGATGGAAAAGCCGATTATCAAAAATGTGTTGAAATTTCGACTACAGCTTCTATTAAAGAAATGGTATTGCCCGGATTATTGGCAATTGCCGTTCCTGTAGCCATCGGGTTTATTGGTGGAGCAGAAATGTTAGGAGGTCTTTTAGCAGGAGTTACCACTTGTGGTGTTCTTATGGCGATCTTCCAATCCAATGCAGGAGGAGCTTGGGATAATGCTAAAAAAATGATCGAATCGGACGGTAGAAAAGGTTCTGATGCTCACAAAGCAGCAGTTGTTGGAGATACCGTTGGAGATCCTTTTAAAGATACGTCTGGACCCTCTCTAAATATTTTATTGAAATTGATGTCAGTGGTTGCCTTAGTGATTGCTCCCAGTATCGCTATGAACAGCGATGCCGTTGCAAGCTATGTCAACGGTACAATCGAAAAGGAAGTGACGACTGAATTAGTAGTTCCTGCAGCAGCAGATTCAAATGAAACTCTTGAGGCTGAAAAGGAAGAACAAAAGAGTACCGTTGAAGTTTCTCTAGTTGTAAAGCAAGGGGAATCTTCAGAAGAAATGACCTCTGAAATCAGTCAGATTTTGGAATAATATTTTTCAATGATATAAAAAAAGCGGCTCATTAGAGCCGCTTTTTTTATGCCTTTTATTTTAATTTTTCATCAATGATGTGAATCACTTTAGACAAATCTTCTTTATTGTCCACAAAGTCTAGGGAGTCCACATCAATAATAATGAGTTTTTCGGGATCATAGGTACTGATCCATGCCTCATAGCGTTCGTTGAGACGGCTCAGATAATCGATACTAATCGAGTTTTCATAGTCCCGCCCTCGTTTGTGAATTTTGTTAACCAAATTAGGAATAGAAGACCGTAAATAAATCAACACATCGGGTCCTTCGATGAGGGATTCCATCAAGTCAAAAATACCTTTATAGTTTTTAAAATCACGTTGATTCATCAGCCCCATTGCGTTCAGGTTGGGTGCAAAAATATGCGCGTCCTCGTATATTGTTCGATCCTGAATGATGGTTTTTTTATTCTCTTTAAAAGAAAGCAACTGCTCAAACCTGCTTTTTAAAAAATAAATTTGAAGATTAAAAGACCATCGCTCCATATGATTGTAAAAATCATCTAAATAAGGATTGTCAATGACATCTTCAAAGTGGGCTTCCCAACCGAAGTGTTTTGCGAGGAGTTCTGTCAAACTTGTTTTTCCAGCGCCAATATTTCCAGCAATAGCAATGTGCATAGTCTCTTGTATTTAGATACTGCAAAATA
>JAURBX010000051.1 GCA_030828745.1 Flavobacteriaceae bacterium
AGTCCAAAAATTATCCTGTAGCTGTAATTCAAAGTGGCACAACAAAAGCTGAGAAAAGTTTAGTTTCAACAATTGGTAAAGTGATTGAAGAAATTAAATTTAATGAAATTAAAAATCCAGCTACTCTCTTTTTTGGTCCTGCAGTGACTGACGCTGTCACTAATTTTAAAAATCCAGTTAACGCTTTAAGATGTTTCATTTAAATCCTTTATATCCCATTTTTCTAAAAACCAATCGCTTGCACTTTTTAATTGTAGGGGGAGGAAATGTAGCATTAGAAAAACTTCAATTTCTCTATAAATCCAGTCCGAACACTGCTGTTAATTTAATAGCACCCTTTATAAGAAGTGAGACCCTTGAATTTATTCAAAATAAAGAAGTTACAGTTTTATTGAAACCCTATGAATTTGAAGATTTAGAGGGGATGAATATTGTAATTGCGTGTACAGACAATCCTAAGTTAAATGAACAGATTCAATTAGATTGTCGCCAAAAAGGAATCCTTGTGAATGTTGCAGACAGTCCTGAATGGTGTGATTTTTATATGGGTGCAATTGTAACCAAAGGGAATTTGAAAATTGCTATTTCAACCAATGGAAAATCTCCAACGCTTGCCAAACGAATTAGACAGTTTCTAGAAAATATCCTTCCAAATGAAGTTGATGATTTACTGGATACTCTTCAAAACTACAAAGCCACCTTAAAGGGAGACTTTGCTCATAAAGTAGAAAAAATGAACTCCATAACTAAATCTTTACTCCCCTAAAATGATTCAAACAGATATTCTAATTATTGGAGCAGGTCCAGTAGGTTTATTTACAGTTTTTGAAGCTGGATTAATGCAATTACGATGCCATATCATCGATTCCATAACACAAGCTGGAGGCCAACTCAAAGAAATTTATCCAAAAAAACCGATTTACGACATCCCAGGGTTTCCAAGTGTTTTGGCAGGTGACTTGATTGATAATCTAGAAAAGCAAATTGAACCTTTCCAACCCAGTTATACATTGGGAGAAAGAGCCGAAACTGTAGAGAAATTGACAGACAATACGTTTGTAGTGACCACAAATGAAGGGACATTACATAAAGCTCCAGTGGTTATCATCGCAGGGGGTCTCGGTAGTTTTGAAGCTAGAAAACCTAAATTAGATTCCATAACATTCTTCGAAAAAAAAGGGGTTGAGTTTATGATTAAAGACCCCAATCTATATCTAAATAAAAAAATCATTATCTCCGGCGGAGGTGATTCTGCATTAGATTGGGCACTCTATTTCTCTGAAAAAAGTAATGAAAAAATTCACTTAGTTCACCGTTCAGATAGTTTTAGAGCACATAAAGACTCTGTCAACAACATCTATAAACTTCAAACAGAAGGAAAAGTAGAAATCCATACTTTTTCCGAAGTGAGTTTACTCAAAGGCAAAGAGCGTCTTGAAGAAATTGAAATCACAACGAAAGAAGGAGTTAAAATTCTACTCCCCACAGAGTATTGGTTCCCACTTTTTGGTCTCTCGCCCAAACTAGGTCCATTGACCCATTGGGGGTTAGAGATAAAAAAGAACGCGATCGTAGTTGACAACACTTTAGATTATCAAACCAATATCCCAGGAATCTTTGCTGTTGGGGATGTTAATACCTATCCTGGAAAACTCAAATTAATTTTATGTGGTTTTCATGAAGCTACTATGGCTGTTCAAACAGCTTATAAAATCATTTATCCTGAAAAAAAGCATACCCTGAAATACACTACAGTTCAAGGAATAAATGGCTTTTAAAAACAGCTATAAAGATATACTCTTTCTAATCCGGTATTAAAGGAGTGTTAAGTCTTGCGATAGAAGCATCTATTTCTTCTTGGGATAAAACGTGTTTAGTTATTTTACCTGCAAAATAGTCTTCATAGGCTTTCATATCAAAATTACCATGACCGCACATGTTGATCAAAATAGTTTCTGATTTCCCTTCTCTTTTGCAACGTTCGGCTTCCGCAATTGCGGTAGCAATTCCATGGGTTGCTTCAGGAGCTGGAATGATGCCTTCAGCTTTAGCAAATTTCACTCCTGCGTCAAAAACCTCCAAATTATCATGGGCACGGGCTTCAATCAATTTATCTTTCAAAAGTTGACTCACGATTACTCCAGCACCATGATACCTTAATCCTCCTGCATGAATTGGAGCGGGAACAAAATCATGACCAAGGGTATACATCGGTAACAGGGGAGTCATTCCCGCAGTGTCACCAAAGTCGTATCTGAAGACCCCACGAGTCAGTTTAGGACAAGAAGAAGGCTCACTTGCAATACAGCGAATGGATTTACCTTCATCAAAATTCAATCGTAAAAATGGAAATGCTAGTCCTGCAAAATTTGATCCTCCACCAAAGGGAGCGATCACAATATCAGGCATATCGCCTGCTTTCTCCATTTGTAAGATCGCTTCTTGACCAATAATTGTTTGGTGTAATTTTACATGATTTAAGACACTTCCTAGTGCGTATTTTGTGTGTTCATCTGAAGCTGCCCGTTCGATGGCTTCGGAAATCGCAATCCCCAAAGACCCAGTTGTATCTGGATTTTCTGCTAAAATTTTTCTACCAATCTCGGTTTCATTTGATGGTGAAGGATGTACAGTTGCTCCCCAAGTATTCATCATTACTTTTCGATAAGGCTTATGCAAAAAAGAAAGTTTAACCATAAACACTTCACACTCAATATCAAAATGTTGACAAGCAAAACTGAGTGCACTCCCCCATTGTCCTGCGCCCGTCTCTGTTGTGATTTTTTTCACTCCTTCTTGCTTACTGTAATACGCTTGAGGGACTGCAGTATTGGGCTTGTGAGAACCTGTTGGACTTACCCCTTCATATTTATAATAAATTTTTGCAGGAGTATCTAACATCTTCTCAAGATTATACGCTCTATAAACGGGTGTAGGGCGCCACATCGAATAGATATTTCTAACCTCATCTGGAATGTCGACATACTTCTCAGTCGTTACCTCTTGCTTAATCAACTCCATTGGAAAAAGAGGTGCTAAAGCCTCTGGACCAATCGGTTCCATTGTCCCTGGATTTAGCGGTGGCAAGGGTTTATTTGGCATATCCGCAGTAATATTATACCACTTGTCTGGGATTTCTTTCTCGCTGAGGGTAATTTTACGTTCCATAAATAAATTTTTAGTTTTAACTAATATATAAAATATTCATCAAGGAACTAAACAGTATCTAAAAAAGGAAATAAAAAACCCCTGGAAACAGGGGTTTTAAATAGCTATTGTTGGCCCACTAGGGCTCGAACCTAGACTCTTCGGTACCAAAAACCGACGTGTTGCCAGTTACACCATGGGCCAAAAGCGATGCAAATTTACATGAAAGTTTTTTTAAGAACAACTTTATTATAAAAATTAAATCATATTCTATTAAATCCTTTATAATTTTGAAAACAATCCAAAAAAAAAACCAATGTCTAACAAAGAAAAATACAAGTTTTCTTTACAGGAGGTACATTTGATAAGAGTTATGATTACATCAATGGATCCTTATTTTTTGAAGAAACACATCTGCCAGAAATGCTTAAAAAAAGTCGTTGTCAGTTAAATGTCGATTTCAAAACCTTGATGATGATAGATAGTTTGGAAATGAAAAGTCAAGAAATACAGCAAATCATAAAAGCTTGTGATGATTCTTCGTGTAATAAAATTGTCATTACCCATGGAACCGATAAAATGGTAGAAACAGCTAGGGCTCTTTCGGAGGCGAATAGGAATAACAAAACTATCTTGTTGACTGGAGCCATGATTCCTTATGCCTTCGGAAGTTCTTCGGATGGGTTTTTTAATCTAGGCTGTGGATTGGCTTATGTACAAAACTTAAAACCAGGGGTTTATATTACAATGCAAGGACAATATTTTCTTTGGAATCAAGTCGAAAAAAACAAAGAACTAGGTTTTTTTGAATAGCTTTAAAATTATTAATCCCATGTTAAACGCCTAGAAATGATTTTGTCTTCCTTGATTTATGCTTACATTCGTTGCTCTAATTTGAATGAACCGCATGACTGACAAAACCTATCGAATTTGGAACCTTGCCATAGGGTGGACTTTATTTGCAATTGCCTTATTTACTTTTGGAAGTACCGTTGAACCTACTGCTAGTTTTTGGGATGCGGGAGAGTATATCGCAACCTCGGCAAAGTTACAAATAGGACACCCTCCTGGAGCACCCTTTTTTCAGATGATGGGTGCTTTTTTTGCACTTTTCGCTTCGGGACCCCAAAATATCGCAGTCACGGTCAACTTCATGTCTGTTTTTTCTAGTGCCTTTACCATTCTCTTTCTCTTTTGGACGCTTACCTTATTGCTTAAAAAATTACCCTCTTTTAAAACCTTAGATTCCAATTCCGAACGAATCGGTTTTTTTGGAAGTGCTGCAGTGGGTGCTCTCGCTTTTTGTTTTTCAGATAGCTTTTGGTTCAATGCAGTTGAAACGGAAGTTTACGCAATGGCTACCTTAATTCTATCCGCTCTATTTTGGATGGGACTTCGATGGGAACAAGAAATGAATACCCCCAGAGGTGATCGATGGCTCTTAATGATTGCCTTTGTCATTGGACTTTCCTTTGGAGTGCACTTCATGGGACTACTGACTATTCCTGCTATTGGAATGATCTATTATTTTAAGAACTATGATAAAGTCACAATTAAAGGATTCTTGTATGCGAATCTTATAGCAACAGCAATTCTCCTATTCATCTTTAAATTATTGCTCCCATTGACACTCGCTTTCTTTGGAAATGCAGAAGTGTTTTTTGTTAACTCAATAGGACTTCCCTTCAACAGTGGAACCCTTATTGCTGCTCTACTTTTTATTGCCTTTTTCTATTATAGTTTAAACTATACCCGTAAAAAGAAATGGGTAAATCTCAATACTGGAGTTTTAGCTATTTTATTTGTATTGATTGGATTTTCCTCTTGGGTTATGATTCCTATTCGCGCCAATGCAAATACGGTTATCAATGAAAATTCACCTTCTGATGCACGTTTGTTGTTAGCGTATTATAATTTAGAACAATATCCAGAAACTAAATTGTTTTATGGTCCCATGTTTTCTGATATCTATGCAGGGCAAGATCCTACTGAACCTTTTATTGATGACAAACCGAAATACGAAAGAGATTTAAAAACAGGACGCTATAAAATTGTTAATTTTTGGAAAGATGCCCGTTTTAATTCTAATAGTGCGCACAATGGCCTTCTCCCCAGACTCTGGAGTAGCGATCATGCTGGTAACTATATGAATTTCACAGAACCCCTTGAATTCTCCATAAAATCCTCCTACCGTTCAAATACTCGCCTTCAACAAAGAATAAATGAATTCAAAGAGGAAATTAAAGACGGTTCTGTCTCAGGAGATCAATACCATGATTTTTTAAAACAATACAGCCCCTACTTAAACATTGAAAAACCCTCCTTTATTTCTAATTTGAAATTCTTTTTTGAATATCAGTTAGGATATATGTATTGGCGTTATTTTATGTGGAACTTTACTGGCCGCCAAAATGACGAGCAAGGGGAATACAATGTACTCAACGGGAATTGGCTGAGTGGAATACCAGTGATAGATGAAATTCGTTTAGGGAATCAAGCTGAATTACATGAAGATGCCCTCAACAACAAAGCAAGAAATACGTATTATTTTCTACCCTTTATTTTAGGTTTAATAGGACTCTATTTTTTATACCAACAAGATCCCAAGCGATTTTGGGTATTGATGCTTTTTTTCCTTTTCACTGGAATTGCGTTAAAGGTATATCTAAATGAACGCCCCTTTGAACCTAGGGAGCGAGACTATGCTTTAGTAGGATCTTTTTACGTATATGCTATTTGGATTGGATTAGGGTGCATGGGTCTAATTCATAGGGTACAACGATTTATTAAATCTAAACGTGTACAGCCGGCTTTGGTTGCGTTATGTTTATTAGCTGTTCCTCTACTCATGGGTTCCCAAAACTGGGATGATCATGACCGTTCTGATCGCTATACTGCGCAATCTATGGCGCGTTCTTATTTACAGTCCATCCAAAAAGATAAAGGGGCAATGATTTTTACCATTGGTGACAATGATACCTTTGCACTTTGGTACGCCCAAGATATTGAGAGCTATAGAACGGATGTTCGCACCATTAATTCGAGCTTATTGGGAACGGATTGGTACATCGATCAAATGAAACGTAAAACCTACGAGAGTGAACCTATTCCCTCTCAGATGACACATGATCTTTATGCATACGGGGTTCGGGATGTTATTCGTTACCAGCCCGTATTAGACTCTGTCCGTTGGGACATTAAAGATTTTATGAATTGGGTGGCTAGTGATCACCCAAGAACGAAAATCAAAGATTTAATGCAACAATCTGGCAATGACATTAACCAGCTCCCCGAAAGTCAGCAAGAAGGTGTTTTTTATCCAACACGAAAAATAAGAATCCCTGTCAATAAAGAAAATGTTCTAAAAAGTGGAATTGTCAAAGCTGAAGATGCTGATAAAATTGTGCCTTATATTGACATCGATTTACCCGAAAGTGCCATCCTCAAAAATCAAATGATGATGCTGGATATTGTTGCCAACAATGACTGGGAACGTCCTATTTATTTTACAGGAGGGAGTTATTCAGACTCTGAGTATTTATGGATGAAAAAATACCTTCAATTGGAAGGTCTGGTCTATAAGCTCGTTCCAATTAAAACCGATTTAGGCAAGGATAATCCCTATTTGATGGGACGTATTGATACTGACCTAATGTATGACATCGTTATGGAATGGGACTGGGGAAATTCTGAAAGCCCTCTTATTTATCACGATCCTGAAACTAGAAAAAATAGTATTTCTTTTAGAAGTAATATGGCACGCCTATCAGAACAACTGATTAACGAATTGAAATTTCTTAAAGCTAAAAACGTTATGGATTTAGCACTTGAAAAGATGCCCTTAGATTTTTTTGGATATTACAGTTTAATGGTCCCCTTTGTTGATGGGTATTACAGAATTAATGAAAATAAAAAAGCGCAAACGTTATCCCGAAGTATTGGTTTGAAATACAGCGATCGACTAAACTACTTTAGCTCGTTAGATGCCGATTTACAATATGCACTTGGAGAAGAGATTATTACGGAAATTGAACGTTATCGTGCTCTGGTAGAAGCTGACCTTAAACATACCGAAAAAGCGGACCTCTTACCCACTCTGAATCAGTTTATGGCCGCATCTAATCCCTTCAAATATCTTTATGGAGATTATGAATACTACACGAGTTTAATTGAAGTTGCAGAAGGTTATTTTATTATTGAAGCAACCGAAAGAGCAGAGTCCTTAAGTTCAAAAATTGCAGAAAATTTCCAAAAACGTCTTCAACTATACAGTCAATTCTCTCCCAAAGATCAAGTGCTTTTGGAAGACCGAATCAAAAATGAATTTTTGAATTACAATTATTTACTTCAGCAGATAAAAAAATACGGGAACGCGTCTTTCTTTAAAAATAAAGAGAGGGAATATAACGAAAGTATCAAATTGTTTACTGATACCTTGGAGACTGAAATTACAGAATAAGTTTTTTTTACCCAATATGATCTTGAAGTAGACTAATCAACGTGTTTGCATCTTGTTCTCCGCTTTGTCTCCATACCATTTCGCTATACTTATAAATCATTAAGGTAGGGAGTACTTTTACCCTTAGGGCCTCTGAGAGCTTATGGTTTTTGTCTACATCAATTTTCACAACCTTTCCTTTATCGCCCAGAGCTGCTGCGACATCTTTTAAGATAGGATTCAGGTCAGTTCTAACTTCATCTTGTCGATAGAAAACCAACAAGATTGGAATATTTTCATCCAGTAAATCACCAAATTTTGACATACTTACACAGAATTATTGAACAAATGTAAAAGAAAAAGGTTAAACAGCTGTTTTTGATTTCTTTAAAGTGATGGAAGTTACCTCTGGCCACATGCCAACACGTCCAGGATAAGCCAAATAACCAAAGCCACGATTGACATTCAAACGCTGTTCTGGTTGACCGTAAACACCGGCCCATTGCTTATACCTCCATTGCACAGGACTCCATTTAATCCATCCCGGTATTTCTATTCCAAATTGCATTCCATGAGTATGGCCGCTTAAAGTCAAATGAATATTATAAGGGTGGGGTAAAACCTCCGCCTCCCAATGGGAAGGGTCATGAGACATCAAAATTTTAAAATCCTCAGCCGCTACATTTTCAAGAGCTTTATTAAGGTCGCCTGCTTTTTTAAAACGTCCAGTTCCCCAATTTTCAACACCTACCAATGCAATGCGCTGTCCGTCTTTTTCTATGAAACGAGATTCGTTTAACAACAAATCCCAACCCATTTGTTTTTGAGCCTCATAAAGGTCTTCCATGTTTTTTTCTTTGGCTACTTCATTCTCCCACTGTGTATAATCTCCATAATCATGATTCCCTAGAATAGAATAAACCCCTTGAGGGGCTTTTATCTCTCCAAAAATTTTAGTCCAAGGAAGCACTTCTTCAGATTTATTATTAACCAAATCTCCTGTAAAAAGAACAACGTCTGATTTTTGCTTGTTAATCAAATCAACTCCATATTTTACCTTTTTAGGATTATCAAAACTTCCACTGTGGATGTCTGAAATTTGAGTGATTTTGAATCCATCAAAGGCATCAGGTAGATCATCATATTCTAAAACATACGACAAGACCTTATAATTGTAACGACCGCGATACATGCCATATAATAGTGAAGCAAAAGGAATTGTGGCAAGCCCCACAGCTAATTGAGATAAAAACTTCCGACGCTCTGGAAAAAAATTAGTTTGCCCTGGCATTTTAAAAAAATAAGCATAAATAGATTGGGGTACACGAATAATATCTTCTGCCATCAATACCAAAGTAATCAATGCTTGAAAGGTAAATAGGGTTATGAAAAGACCAATGGCATACATCAGCTTTGGCTCCATATTATCTGGACGTTCCAAAATCAAAGAATGGAGCAATAAGTTACCGACAACCACCACCACTACGATCCCATAAATCAACCAAACCCACCGATTCGAACTGATCGTTTTAACTCCTTGGAAGGCATACCATTGAAGAATAGAGAATATCAGGATAGTAACAATCCATCGCATAACTTATTTTTTTGACAAAGGTAGTGAGTTCGTTCGAAATTAAAGGGGCAAATTACACTCCAATGTCTTGTGCCATACGCAAGGCTTTTCCATCTGATAGACTGGCAACAAAACAAGTAGCATTAAGAAGGGTTTCATAGAGATTCCCTCCCACAATGGGGGTTCCCTCATCGACGAGAGACAATATTAATTCATCGTGAGAATTGGGTTGTCCTTTATATTTTCTTACCGCAGCATGGCAATACTGATCTAACAAAGTAGAAATCGCACGGTGCCCAACAACCTCTTTTTGAACGACTTCTTTGGATTGATATATATTTTTAATACTCAGTGTAATGATGTCTTGAATTTGTGCTTTGTATTTACTCTTATCCAAAAGAGCAAATTCAAAAGTCCCTGACAAAATAGCCTCCTCGTTTGCAATGAAAATTGTAACCGCATCTTGAATCAAGCTATTGATGGCTAAAGCTCTTAAATAACTTATTCGCTGGGGCTTGTGTATCAGTTGGGCATATTTTTTAGAATCAATTCGATCTCGAACTAAGTTTATTAAATATTCTAAAGCATAATCTTCAGAAATCCAACCTAAATTGATTCCGTCTTCAAAATCAATAATGGTATAACAAATGTCATCAGCGGCCTCAACCAAGTAGGTTAAAGGGTGTCGTACTGGCCCTTTTTGAAAGGGGAGTGAGAGTTCCTCGGCGAGCTCGTTAAAAAAAGATTTTTGTGATTGAAAGTAACCATATTTTTTATCTGCAACATGGGAAGAGGGCTTGATGGGTAAACTTCCCTTTGGATATTTTATAAAGGCGCCTAAGGTGGCATAACTCAGACGGAGTCCTCCTGGAGTACCAATTTGGGATTCTGTTAAAATTTTCAGCCCGTTGGCGTTACCTTCAAAATCACAAAGATCTTGATACTCTATCGTACTTAATTCCTTTTTAAAAATCGAACCACTTCCTGTTTTAAAAAAATGTCCAATGGCTTTTTCCCCACTATGACCAAAAGGAGGATTTCCAATATCATGGGCTAAAGCAGCGGCCGCAGTAATGGCACCGAAATCATTGGGCTGATATCCCAATGAAGCTTGAAGATGAGGATGTTTCTCCAATATCGCCTTTCCGGCAATTCTTCCTAAACTTCTTCCTACAACAGAGACTTCCAAACTATGGGTAAGGCGTGTATGAACAAAATCTGTTTTAGAAAAGGGAATGACTTGTGTTTTATCCTGCAAGCTTCGAAAGGCATTTGAAAATACAATCCGATCATAATCCACTTCAAAACCCAGACGCAAATCGTCTTGCTCTACTCTTAATCGCTTATTGTTGTCTCCAAAGCGTTTTAATGATAATAATGATTCCCAATTCATACTACAAATTTAACATTCTAAAAACAATTAATAAGCAAACGAACCTTAAAACAAGTCGATTGAAAAGCAAAAAAGGAATCAAATAATGATCTTTTTTTACCTCTTAAAGTTTATTTTTTGTAGCTACTGTAATACTCCTCCATCAAAGACATAATACTATTAATCATATCTTTTGTTTCAAGTAAGATATTAAAATAAAGGGTCGTATTTTTTGGACTGGACTCTTCCGTTCGTGTTCGTTCAATTTGAGCATCAATCTTTTCGGAAATAAAATTAATCAAGTCCTGCTTTTGAGCAATGACAAATGATATTCTTTCGAATTTTCTACTCATGAAAACATCAATAATTTCTTTAAACAAAAGTCCTAAACGATCTTCAATCTCTTGTAGGTCTTTGAATTGATTAAATTTTAATTTTTGGTGTTGATTATTGACATGCTTATAACTCTTCTTTGAGATAAAATCGAGTGACTGAGCGATATCCGTTAAATAGGCTAAAATAGTGATGTAAAAATTACTTCCTCTCACACTGGTTTCATCCAGATTTTTAATAAAAAAGAAAATATTATCGCGTAACTCTTCAATCTCACTAACTAATTTGGCAACTCCTTTTTTACTCTTTTTTAATAAGTCTGAATCTTGTTTAGAGAGACCCTTTAAAAAATTAGAATAAATTTTAGTTGTTCTAGAAACTACATTTACAATATTATCGGCACTTTCAGAAATAATTCCTTGAACGGTACTACTCTCGGATTTCTTTAATTGTTTTGGATCTACTTTTGTTGTTTTGTTTTTGTGTGCTATGAAATTTCTAGCTAATAAAACCAATGTTAAAAGCAATAAAATAGGAATCATCGTTACTTTGTTCCATTGAATCAAAAAGACAACGATACCCGAAGCAACAAGAGCAGCTAAAGCTGTAAGGAACCAACCTCCAATGACACTGACAACTCCTGCAACGCGATAGACTGCACTTTCTCGTCCCCA
>JAURBX010000133.1 GCA_030828745.1 Flavobacteriaceae bacterium
AGATTCAATCCCTGTTAATTTTGTGGCTTGTGGTTTTGAAAGTTTCGCCCCTTCCCAAACGGCGATATGATCATTGGTCTCTCTCAAAAAAAGAATTTCACGATGTTTAGCTTCTAATGCATCGGGAAATAATAACAAGATAGTTTCTTCTTGATCAACTCCACACAAGTAAAATAGATCTCGCTGTTGCTGAAAGGGCATTGTACTGTCTGCACTAATAGGGTAAACATCATTAGAATTAAAAATTGCAAGGCTATTGGGTGCAAGTTTTTCACAAAAATTATTTCGATTGTTTTTGTAAAAGGAGGCTGAAAGTGGTTGATATCGCATGATTTCTTTTTGGGTAAAAAGGATTCGGGTAAAATTAAGGTTTTTAAAATTTTAACGACTCATGTTCAGTGTTTTTGTTTTAAATGTAAAAATATTTAAGTAAATGTTAAACAGTTTTTTTATTTACTAATACAACACCAATAAAACAGTAAATAATAGGAAAAGCAGTTTGCTGCTTAGAGTTTATGCCTTAATTTTGTTGTACAAATTGAACACTATGAGTCTAATATCATCCACGATTGGACGAAAAGTAGCCATGGCACTCTCAGGATTGTTTTTGGTTGTCTTTTTAACCCAACATTTTACCATAAATTTTATTTCTGTTTTTAGCGAAGACACCTTCAATGAGATTTCTCATTTTATGGGAAATAACCCTCTGGTTCAGTTTTTACTTCAACCTATTTTAATTTTTGGAGTTATTTTTCACTTCCTTATGGGGTTTATACTCGAAATGCAAAACCGAAAATCACGTGCGGTTCAATACAGCATGTATAAGGGAGGTGCTAATGCACCTTGGGTATCTCGAAATATGATTTGGTCAGGAGCGGTAGTGCTTTCTTTTTTAGGATTACACTTTTATGACTTTTGGTTTCCCGAGATGAACTATAAATATTTAGAGGTTTTACCCTTAGACCCCAATCGATATTATGAAGAAATGACCCATAAGTTCCACGATCATCTTCGTGTGATTTTATATATTGTTTCTTTTGGGTTTTTAGCACTACACCTATACCATGGTTTTGCCTCCTCTTTTCAGAGTATGGGAGTCAATAATAAGTACAGCCCAAGTATTAAAAAATTCGCCATTTCATTTTCAGTGGTGATTCCCCTGGGCTTTATCTTCATTGCCTTATTTCATCATATAAACTCATTATAGCATGGCATTAGAATCAAAAATACCTAAAGGACCGCTTTCCGATAAGTGGACAAATCATAAAAGTAACATCAATCTTGTAAGTCCAGCCAACAAAAGAGCTATTGATGTTATCGTTGTGGGATCGGGTTTAGCAGGTGCTTCGGCCTCTGCAACTCTGGCTGAGCTAGGATATAATGTAAAGACTTTTTGTTTTCAAGATTCACCAAGACGGGCGCATTCTATCGCAGCTCAAGGGGGAATCAATGCAGCTAAAAATTATCAAGGAGACGGAGATTCCACCTACCGCCTTTTTTATGATACCATTAAAGGAGGGGATTATCGTTCTCGTGAATCAAATGTGCATCGTTTGGCTGAGGTTTCAACCAACATAATTGATCAATGTGTAGCACAAGGGGTTCCTTTTGCTCGTGATTATGGAGGCTTATTAGACAACCGTTCTTTTGGTGGGGTTTTAGTTTCACGAACGTTTTACGCTAAAGGACAAACAGGACAGCAATTGTTACTCGGAGCTTATTCTGCAATGAACCGCCAAATTGGTCGTGGGAAAATTAAAATGTATAACCGCCATGAGATGATGGATTTAGTGGTTGTGGATGGAAAAGCACGTGGGATCATAACCCGAAATTTAGTGGATGGTAAAATTGAGCGCCATGGGGCACATGCTGTAGTTATTGCTTCTGGAGGTTACGGAAACGTATTCTTTTTGTCAACTAATGCAATGGGAAGTAACGTTTCTGCAGGTTGGAAAATCCACAAAAAAGGGGCGCATTTTGCGAATCCCTGTTACACACAAATTCACCCCACTTGTATTCCTGTTTCTGGAGAGCATCAGTCTAAATTAACCTTGATGTCAGAATCCCTTAGAAACGATGGACGTATTTGGGTGCCTAAAAACATAGAGGATGTGAAAGCCATCCGTGAGGGTAAACTCAAACCCACAGAAATTGCAGAAGAGAATCGAGATTATTATTTGGAACGTCGCTATCCTGCCTTTGGAAATCTAGTGCCTCGTGATGTTGCCTCTCGTGCCGCAAAAGAGCGTTGTGATGCTGGCTTTGGAGTAAATAAAACAGGAGAAGCAGTTTATTTAGATTTTGCCGCTGCGATTATTCGCTACGGTTCAGAACAAGCCCACGTGAAAGGGTTGGATGAAAACGATACAGCTCTTGTAAAAAAATTAGGACAAGAGGTGGTTCGTGCGAAATACGGAAACTTGTTCCAGATGTATGAAAAAATTGTTGATCAAAATCCTTATGAAACACCCATGATGATTTATCCTGCGGTACACTATACCATGGGAGGTGTTTGGGTAGATTACAACTTGATGACTTCCATTCCAGGATGTTATGCCATTGGAGAAGCTAATTTCTCTGATCATGGCGCGAACCGTCTGGGAGCCTCTGCTTTGATGCAAGGACTAGCCGACGGCTATTTTGTCTTGCCGTATACCATTGGAGATTATTTAGCCGATGATATTCGTACTGGAAAAATTGATACCAACCATCCAGAATTTGAAAAAGCCGAAGCAGCAGTAAAAGCTAAATTAGACCGTTTTATTAATACCAAAGGAAGAAATACAGTAGACTATTACCACAGAAAACTGGGTAAAATCATGTGGGACAAATGTGGAATGTCAAGAAATGCTGAAGGCTTAAAAGAAGCCATCTCTGAGATCAAAGCCTTGCGTGAAGATTTTTATGAAAATGTAAACGTACCAGGGACTACCTCTGAATTTAACGAGCAGTTGGCCAAAGCAGGACGCGTAGCAGATTTCTTGGAACTCGGTGAATTGTTTGCAAAAGATGCCCTAGAAAGAAGCGAATCTTGTGGAGGTCACTTTAGAGAAGAGTCCCAGACTCCGGAAGGAGAAGCCTTGCGAAATGATAAGGACTTTACTTTTGTCTCTGCATGGGAATACAAAGGAGAACCTTCAAAGGCCAAGTTGCACAAAGAAGAGTTGAATTATGAAGAGATCGAAGTGAAAACAAGATCTTATAAATAAAAGTATTAAGTATACAAGATATGAATTTGACATTAAAAGTTTGGCGACAAGCAAATGCGGAAGCAAAAGGGAAAATAGAAACCTATCCGATAGCGGATGTTTCTCCAGATATGTCCTTTTTGGAAATGATGGATGTTTTAAACGAACAATTGATAGGCCAGGGAATTGATCCCATTGCTTTTGACCATGACTGCCGTGAAGGGATTTGTGGAATGTGTTCTATGTTTATTAATGGGGAAGCTCATGGCCCAGACCGATTGGTAACTACTTGTCAGTTGCACATGCGAAAGTTTAAAGATGGAGATACCATTACCATAGAACCTTTTCGTGCCCAAGCTTTTCCAGTAATTAAAGATTTAACTGTGGATCGCTCTGCCTTTGATCGGGTGCAACAAGCTGGGGGATTTGTGAGTGTCAATACCTCTGGAAATACTCAAGATGCCAATTCCATTCCTATCGATAAGCACGATGCAGATAAAGCCTTTGATGCCGCCGCTTGTATCGGCTGTGGAGCTTGTGTAGCGACCTGTAAAAATGCTTCTGCCATGCTGTTTGTTTCGGCTAAGGTATCTCAATATGCATTGCTACCCCAAGGGAAAGTAGAAGCCACCGACCGTGTGATGAATATGGTAAAACAAATGGACGAAGAAGGCTTTGGAAATTGTACCAATACAGGTGCCTGCGAAGTGGAATGCCCTAAGGGGATTTCTTTAGAAAATATTGCTCGCATGAACCGCGAATACTTATATGCAAGTTTGAAGGGGTAGTGAAGGGTACTTAGAAAAAAAATAAATCCTTGTAACTAATATTTTGTTCTAACCTTTATTTTCCATTAAAAAAGACAAGAACACCAACCACTATCAGTAAGACTACAACCGAGATGACTACATCTACCCAAGTATAGCTATTCTTGTTTTTTTGTTTTTCTTCCAAAGTGATGGTTCCAAAAGTCAGGTTTGTAATGGCCTCACGATTAGGCGCTTGAGTAGCATAACTAACCAGCAGCATAAATACGACACACAGTAAGAAAAACCAAGAACCAAAACTTAAAAAGTTTAGGGTACCTATAGAATATAAAATCCCCTCTGGATGAAGTTGATCTTGAACAAGTTCTAAGAAGATTCTAAAAAAGGCAAATACAATTCCCATGACTAGGGTATAAAAAGCGGCTGTGGCATTGACTCTTTTGTGAAAAATTCCTAGTAGAAATACCGCAGTAATGGGAGGAGCGATATAGGATTGTACGCTTTGTAAATATTCATATAAAACTCCAGAAATATTGCTCATAATAGGTATCCACACGATTCCAATAAGGACGACAAAAACCGTTGCGATTTGACCGGTTCGCACTAGTTTTTTTTCGGGAGTATTGGGGCGTAATTTTTTATAAATATCCACCGTAAAGAGCGTGGAACAGGAGTTGAATACAGAAGCCAAAGAACTCATCAGGGCTGCTAGCAGTCCCGCAGCGACGAGTCCTCTTAAACCCGAAGGAAGTAAATTACTCATCAGCACTGGGAAGGCTTGGTCGGGGCTATCCCATTCCAATTCTCCTCTTAATTTTAAGGTCAGGGCAATCACTCCCGGAATCAAGAAGAGGAAGACAGGTAATAGCTTTAATAAAGCCCCAAAGATGGTTCCCCTTCGGCCTTCTTTAATGTTTTTTGCAGTGAGTGCGCGTTGTACGATATATTGATCTGTACACCAATACCAAATTCCTACAATCGTACTGGATATGAATAATGCAGGCCATGGAAAATCAGGATCGGTTGCCGGACG
>JAURBX010000090.1 GCA_030828745.1 Flavobacteriaceae bacterium
GTGCGGGTGAAGGGACTCGAACCCCCATGCCGCGAAGCACTAGATCCTAAGTCTAGCGTGTCTACCAATTTCACCACACCCGCTTTAGGGACGACAAATATAATTAAGTTTTCCAATAAATTTTCCTCTTCTAAAAAAAATACATTGGTTAACTTTACAAATTAATCAAGATCACTTAACTCATGGACTTAACATCAACTCAAAAACGGTTTTTAAACGAATGGATTGACTTCCTTAAAATACCTTCTGTCAGTGCTGATCCTGCATATAAAAATGATGTTAAATCAGCTGCTAACTGGGTTAAAAATGCACTCAAAAATGCAGGTTGTCCCCAAACAGAAATTATAGAAACCCCTGGACATCCTATCGTATATGGAGAATATTTAGTTGATTCCAAACTACCTACGGTTTTAGTGTATGGCCATTATGATGTTCAGCCACCAGATCCAATCGATTTATGGGACAGCCCTCCTTTTGAGCCTGTGATAAAATCAAGCACGATTCATCCTGAGGGAGCTGTTTATGCTCGGGGAGCTTGTGATGATAAAGGACAGGTTTTTATGCATGTCAAAGCCCTTGAAGTAATGCTAAGTGAGGGAGATCTTGGATGTAATATCAAATTCATGATTGAAGGAGAAGAGGAAGTTGGGAGTGATAACTTGGAAGAATTCGTGAAAAATAATAAAGAAAAATTAAACTGTGATATTATTCTAATTTCAGATACAGGTATGATTTCACAAACCCAGCCATCAATCTCTACAGGTTTACGCGGATTGAGCTATATGCAAGTCACTGTAACAGGCCCCAATCGTGATTTACACTCTGGATTATACGGGGGTTCGGTTGCTAATCCGATTAATATTTTGTGTGAAATGATTGCCAAACTTCACGATGAAAATCGTAAAATCACTATTCCTGGATTTTATGATTGCGTGGAAGAACTCACACAAGAAGAACGCAATGAAATGGCAAAAGCACCTTTTAATCTCGAAGAATTCAAATCCTCAATTGGTATTAATGCTGTTCAAGGAGAACTTGGATATAGTAACGAAGAGCGGAGAACCATTCGTCCCACCCTAGATGTAAATGGGATTTGGGGAGGTTATATTGGTGAGGGTGCCAAAACCGTAATAGCCAGTAAAGCACACGCAAAGATTTCAATGCGTTTAGTTCCAGATCAAGAATGGAATGAAATAAGTGACTTGTTCACTGCCTACTTCAAATCTTTAGCCCCCCCGGGAGTTACGGTTGAAGTTGAAAAACACCATGGAGGCTACGCTTATGTAACGCCCACAGAAACCCTTGAATATCAGGCTGCTCATAAAGCTTATCTTGACACTTTTGGTATTGCTCCTATTCCGAGTCGAGGTGGTGGAAGTATTCCTATCGTACCCATGTTTGAAAAAGAACTAGGAGTAAAATCAATTTTAATGGGCTTTGGACTTGATAGTGATGCAATTCATTCCCCGAATGAGCATTATGGGCTTTTTAATTTCTTCAAAGGCATTGAAACGATTCCACGTTTTTACCATCACTATATTGATTTACTTGGAAAGCAGGAGTAATCCTTAAATTTTAAATAAATCGGCTGCAAGTCCATCTGATAAAAATTTAGCCTTGGGAGTGATTTTCAAGAAATCGCCATCCCAAAAAAAGTTTCTCTCCTCCAAATGCCGAGTTACTTGTGCTTCTAAATAAGCAGCATACATTTCGCCAAATCTGTTTTTCACATGGTCCAATGAAAGACCCTCAATTTTTCTGAGTCCTGTCATGATGTACTCGTTATACTGATCTTTTGTACTTAAAAATTCCTTTTCGTTATCCAAGATTCCATTTTCAATTGCTTTTAAATACTTGTGATTATTTGACACATTCCAACTTCGAGAAGACAATCCATCATAACTATGCGCAGAGGGACCAATTCCTAAATAAGGTTTCCCATTCCAGTAGTTTTGATTATTAACTGAAAAAAATCCTTTTTTGCCAAAATTTGAAAATTCATAATTAACAAAATCTAAAGCTTCCAATTTTTTAATCAAAAAGTCATACTGTGCCTTGACCTCTTCCTCTTCCAAAAGGAGTACAGAACCATTTTCTACTTGATGATGAAGAGTCGTTTTTTCTTCAACGGTTAATGCATAAGTCGATAGGTGAGGTGGATTAAATTCCATGAGCCGATTGAGATTTTCTTCCCAGTCTTCCATAGTTGAATTTGGCATCCCATAGATTAAATCAACTGAAAAGTTAGAGAAGGTTTGAGACACCCATTCTAGGGTGCTTAATGCCTGGTCTTTAGTATGTGCTCTGTTCATAAGTCGTAAATCCTTTTCATGAAAAGATTGAATCCCAAGACTTAAACGATTCACTCCTGCACCTTTTAATTCTTTTAAGTAATCTTTGGAGACATCATCAGGATTTACCTCCATTGACACTTCAAGTTGATCATGTATTGAAAATTTGGATTTCACATAGCGAAGTAAATGGGTTATTTTATCATGTGGTAAAAGAGAAGGTGAACCTCCTCCAAAATAAATACTTTCCAAAGGGACTTGTACCTCATCCGAACGAAGTTCCAACTCTCTTTGCATTGCCTCCCACATCTGGTCAACCCCTTTTTGATTGGTTGAGAAATGAAAGTTACAATAATGACAAGCTTGTTTACAAAAAGGATAATGGAAGTATAAATTGGACATTGCCAAATAGAATAAAAATAAGGTTTATGATTTTACTTTTTTAGGATTTTGACTGACAAAAGCACCCCAACCGGAATACGATTTCCCAGCAGTTACCGACCCTTGGTTGTAATAATGACAAACTGCAGCGGCCAAACCATCTGTAGCATCCAAGTTTTTTGGAAGGGTTTTTATTTTTAAAAGGCTTTGAAGCATTTTAGCTACTTGCTCCTTAGAAGCATTTCCATTGCCTGTAATAGCCATTTTAATTTTCTTTGGAGAATATTCTGTAATGGGAATCTCACGAGACAACCCGGCTGCCATAGCGACCCCTTGCGCCCTTCCCAGCTTGAGCATAGACTGAACATTTTTACCAAAAAAAGGAGCTTCAATTGCAAGTTCATCTGGGTGATACTCTTCAATAAGCTCTATCGTTCGCTTAAAAATAATCCCCAATTTCAAAAAATGATTATCGTATTTCTTAAGGTGTAATTCGTGCATTTGTATCAACTCCATAGTAGTTTTGGTTGCTTTTATTAAACCAAACCCCATAATAGTCGTTCCAGGATCAATCCCCAGAATTATTTGCTCGTTTTGCATTAGTTCTCTTCCTGAGCAAAAATTCGAATCGGAAGCGTAAAGGAGGTAGCTACTAATATCCCAACATTCGTTTTTACTCCAGCTTGGGCTTGAGGAATCATACTAACAGCTTCGTGTAAAGTGGTCTCTAAATTAGGAATCATTTCTAAAACGTTTTCTGAGGCATCTAGGGATTTTATCGATATAAAACCTTCTTGATCAACCACAAGATTCAAAACAACCTCAGCGTCAATATTTTGTGATACAACCCATTCTTGATCTGCAATATAATTATAGATACTCATGGAAATAACCGATTCAAAACAGTTTCTTTCCTCTTCAGACTCAAGACCTTCACAGCTGCTAAATCTCGGGTTTTGGTCCTTTTCAGACCAACTTGATGCGTCAGTAATTTCTCTATTAGAAACCTGATTAGATTCAAACAAATTACATCCTGTGAGATTTAAAAAAAATACACTTAACATAAAAAACAAAATAGGCTTTGAATTAAAATCCATAAGAAATTATTTTAAGTACTAAAATTACAATTTTTTTATTCATTTATCTCATAAGCAGTGTGGGGAGTCAAATATTAATTAATATTTTTAACCTATGGATTTAATTCTTATTGCGCTTTCGGGTTTTTTTATTTTACTAGGTATAGCGGGTAGTTTTCTTCCCATAATTCCAGGACCCTTAACGTCTTGGTTGGGATTATTCATTCTTCGCTTTTCTCCTTCCATTCATATAGAAAATCGTTTTTTAATTCTTTGCTTTTGCCTTGCTTTATTCATTTTCCTACTCGATAATATTATACCTGTTTTGGGAGCAAAAAAATTTGGTGGTGGAAGAGGGAGTACCATTGGAAGTAGTCTAGGAATAATTCTTGGAATTTTATTTCTAGGCCCCTTCGGATTGATTATTGGCCCTTTTTTTGGTGCGTTTCTGGGGGAACTTTATGTGAATCAAAGAAACAGAAAGGGAGCTTTAAAAGCTGCATTTGGTGCTTTAATTGGGTTTTTGACTGGTGTCTTTCTGAAATTTATAATCGGCTTGGCTTTCGCCTATTATTTCTTTAAGATACTATGGGAGTTTAGAACTCAACTATTTTAAACGATAAAGCAACCCCTTTCACCAATAAATTCAATCAAACCACAACACTATATTTATTTAATGAATGTTGTGAATGCCTTTAGCATTAATTTTTAATACTTTCTATGTAAAGCTGAACAATACATGGGCGTTCTGGGAAAGGGATTTACTTCATACGTAGGTTTTCTGTACTTTATTAAATAAATTTAATTCGTCTTTATACTCTAATCTTCCTATAGAATTCATCCATACTTTAATTGGATTATGAGTTAACCAGCCTGTTTTTCGTTCTCCAAAATTATTTATCCGAATATAATTGGGTGACTCGGTTTCGGTGATTTGATTATCATGAACCAGTCTAAATTCATAAAATTTACTGGATAATTTTTGAACTCTATATAAATGTTTAGCCAAAAAGCTGTCAGATTCTTGGGTTATATCCATACTTGGATCATCAACACCCATGATAAATAAGTCATTAATCTCTAGGCTTGTTATAAACTGGTGTCCATCTTCGGGTAATTGGTAAACGGGTTCATTTAAACTTTTTCGTCTCACTGCCTCCCAAAACGTGATGACCTCTTCTTTATAATTTTCCTGATCATTTAAATAAATCAATACATGATGATTATTTCTCAAATTGACATGCTGATTCAATTCTGACTTTAATTGAACTGCACCAGTTAAGGCTTCCTTAATTCGTACTTTTTTTATTGGCACCGGATCTCCTTTTGCATTAGGTAAAAAGACCTTTGGAATTTTGAAACCTTCATTATTTGTATAAAAAAATGCATTTCTGGGTACTGTATCTCCACTAAAACCTCCTGCATTTTCAATTGCTTCAAGAACTGAGGCACGAACCACAGGATCTACAATTTTCAATACCTGCTTTTCGGTTTGAATAGAATCTAATAGTTTTCTAATATGATAAGCTTCTTCTAAACTATGCAGAGTTTTTCGTTTCCCATAGACACTTTCTTTATGAAGAGAACCTCTGACCGAAACACAAAAATTTGAAAAACTTTTATCTCCATTTCTCGAGTTATGAATTCGAGTTGTTATTAATTTATTTTCTTTTTTATGTGACACTAAAATAGAGTGCAAATGATATTCTAAATCATCGTGATATCCCGCATAAGGCTTAGGAAAAACTTTTTTTGTTTGCGAGGGATTATATTTATTATCCTCTGCCAGTAGCTTTATATATTCTTCGGTCCTGTTTGCATTGATGTAGGCAAGTAAAGCTCTACATCTAAAACCTTTTTGAGGATTTTCAAAGACATAAGAATCAAACATTTGATGTAACCTCCATTTTTCTATAAAAAGTTCAGATACATGACCGGGTGCTACCTTAACCTTGGGTACAACCTTAGAGAGAAAACACATCACTTCTTTACTCAACATATTACTGTCCTCCATTTGATGCTTCAGAGGATCCCTGTGATTATATTTTTTTACAAAGCGTTTGAATTTTCGGTATGCTGAAGGAAAATCCTTGGTACTAGAAAATAAACGCGCTGCTCGTTTAACTATAATATCCCAATCCGATTGCACATTATTATTAAAAAACTCATAAGGACTTTTATCAAGAATGTTTTCTGTAAAAGATTTAACACATAGGGTCTTATTCCAGCTACTGTCATTCAAAGAAAATCTCCAAGGTTGAATATACACCACCTGTATAGCTTCTGTAAATAAATCATCCAAAGGAATATGGGCACCTGTATAAGGGCAGGTTTGCTTACACTCCTCCCACAATTCATATTTAGTGAGATTCATTGGAGTAATATTTTCTTTCCGCTCACCAAGCAAGGAGATATATTTTGATCGTAATCGCTGTTGTCTTTTCTGGTCTAAACGATAGAGATACCGTTGATACTTATTTACCTTTAATCTGCACTTAATTCAGCTTTAATTTCGTCTATTGGGCCATAAGAATCGATAAGATCATTAATGATTCTTCTTAATTGAAATACTGCCTTTACCAACAAAGGATTTTTGAGGTTGTTGATTTCTTTATCCGTCTCTTTATCAATTAAAAATTTTGATTCTAATTTTATCTCTTCACCTTTAGAGAACTGACCATATAGTTTTTTTATTTGAACCGAATCAAACTGCATTTCATCCTCAAGAAAAGATTTTAACTTGGGTATAAACCCGTAAACTTTATTCTCTTTATAGAGGGTTAAAACACGATTAATCAGATAATTAATGTCCTTTTTAGCAATATTCTCCCACGAAGATCCAAGGCTGTTTTTTACACCTCCCAGGATGACAGACAAATCATAATTGATCCCCTTTTTAAGAAAGTACAAAATATTTCTAGCGGCCTTTTTACTGATAGGTGCGTAATTTTTATCCAACTGGAGTTCGGCAAATTTTGATGCGTTTTGCTCACTCAAATTCCATTTATCCATCGCATTGGTTTTCAACTTTTCTTGATTATCAAAAAAATAAAGACTATGCCAAATGTCCTCTTTTGCTTTCTCATTCAAATGAAACCAATCTTCCCCAAAAATGGTATAGTGCGAAAGACTCGCATTCACAAAAGATCCCTTGATTAATTCTTGGTCTTTGATACTGTAATTTCCTTCAGGATTTTGTAAAATCCGCTTCACTCTTCCAAAATCAAATTTTCTGTGTGTCATGAAAAACTCTACCGCGAGAGATCGGTCTGAATCATTTAATGTAACCCCATCTACTTTTAAGGAATTTGCCCATCGATAGGCCAACACTTCCTGATAAATAAGACTGGAAACACAACATTTAGTTTTTGTAGGTTCAAAAGAACAGTGTCCCACTCTATATTTTTGTGATTTTAATGGGCGATGAAAAAAGACCGCCCCTTTGTTTGGAGAAACTTCCTCTTGATTTCCAATCAGTTCAATTTTAAGCTCTGATGTCAAACAATCATGAAATTGTTGTTGAAAATTCCAAATATTTTCTAACTCATTTTGAAACATCTCTCTAGACAAAAAACGATTTCTTATCCGCTCATTTGAAAATTGATATGACTCATTTTCTTTAGGTAGTAGATGGTTTAGATATACACCTAAAGAGCTATTTGTGATGTTGTTTTAGGAAAGGGGACACATCCCATGTTGAATTAACATTTCTAACACTTTAATTTTTCGTTTCCGTGTTCTCTGGTATCTAAATCGTGTTGTTCTTTTAAATCTTTTATATGCTTTTTTAGACAACTCTCTTTTCCCCGATCCAAAA